>CAMDED010000066.1 GCA_945893365.1 Candidatus Sulfopaludibacter sp. SbA3
GGGGGCGGTGTCCCACCTCCCGTTGGTCGGCCCCGGAGATTGTACGGCGTATGGGCAGTTTTTGGTCATTCTCAACTCAAGAAAGGAGGCCCCGCGGCTGTTCGCTCCCTTCCTCCTTCAGGCTCATTCTTCGATTGGAATATACTGAGCTTAATACCATCCATAATATATCTTTGATTTCCATGTGATAGCAAACACCTCCGCTATCGATCACAAAACAGGCATGTTAGCTCATTGCCTTCGATATCACTGAATACCACTGAATACCTGATGTCCAACGCGTTGGACCGGTGCGGCTCTACCTTGGCCGCTATATAAAGGGTCCGGGTGTCGCTCGGATCGACCCGAAAGCGACTTCTTCAACATGAACATTATGCTTGACATATTCCGTTAAGTCAAGTATAATTATCAATATGAACAAACTTAGCACAGAAGAACGAGTCAAGGTGGTCAAGTGCTTGGTTGACGGATGCTCCATGCGGGCGACGGCTAGGATCACCGGTGTCGCCCGCAATACCATTGACAAGTTGCTGGTTGAACTCGGTGCGGTTTGCTCTCGTTATCAAGATATTACCATCCGCAATCTGAACTGTGCGCGGATTCAGGTCGATGAAATTTGGGCGTTCTGCTACGCAAAACAAAAGAACCTGACACCGGCAATCGCAGAGGAACGTGTCGCGGGCGACATTTGGACCTGGGCCGCGATTGACGCCGATAGCAAGCTCGTTCCTTGCTGGACTCTTGGAAAGCGGGATTCTGAAACCTCCAATCTGTTCGTGTCCGATTTGGCGTCTCGTTTGTCCAACCGAGTTCAACTCACGTCTGATGGACTGGCGGCGTACCTTGGTGCCGTGCGAAACGCCTTTGGAGAAGCTGTTGACTATGCCCAACTCGTTAAGGTCTACGAAGCCAGCCATGAAGGACAAAGGCGCTATAGCCCGCCTGATTGCATTGCCTGCGACCGCATCAGTGTCATCGGGGAGCCGGACGCTCTCCACATCAGCACCAGCTACATCGAACGCCAGAACCTCACGATGCGCATGAACATGCGTCGCTTCACGCGGCTTACGAACGCCTTCAGCAAGAAAATCGAGAATCACGCCGCCGCCGTCTCGCTTCACATGATGCATTACAATTTCGCCCGCGTTCATCAGACCTTGAAAACCAGCCCAGCCGTGAAGGCCGGTGTCTCCGATCACGTTTGGAGCGTCGAAGAAATCGTAGCGCTCTTGGATTCAAACTGAGCCACTACCGAAATTTGCGGCGCTCGTACAGGAGCTTGCAAACTGGATGGATTCCGGCGAGGACGGGCCGCGCGAGCACTACCAGATGAACTCCATCGCCGGCGGGATTGCCGTTTTGGTCATAAAGCACCGCACGTGGCTTTCCCAAAATCCCGATATAGAACGGTGGTGCATGACCATCTTGCGCGAGTTGAAGCCGGTCGAGGACCAGCACTTTTCGCCGAAGGCGATCAACAACCATACGGCAGAAGCATTCCTCGGGGAGGCCGGCGTTGCGCTGCTGCAAGAGAGCAACGAGGAATGGGTTTTGCGGCTGGCATTCGAGGGTGTCACAGGAGCCCACTACAGTTCGACCCTATACACGTTGTGGCGGGCGTATTTGCTCCGGGAGAGGCTTGGGCCTAAATTCGGGGAACTGGTGAACGTCATGGTTTTCTGGAGCGCGTTGCGATACGCGGCGAGCCGCGAGTCTGGACATTACCGGGACGACCCATCGCATCTGGCGAAGTTCAGGGCCACGCTGTTTCATCGGTATGCGGCGGGTAAACTCGCCGGCCCTCTCGTCCCATTTCGTCGAGTCGAGCTGATGGGACGTCGACTCGCGGCAAGAATGGAGCGCCGTTCGATGTCGAGCAATGAGAGGCGACGGAGGGAAGCTCATCGGAAATGGGTGCGCGACAGCAGGGACGAGCACAAGCTGAATCGCGAGATGCCGGATATCGATCTTGAGGTCATTCAAAAAGGGTTTGGCTTTCTGAGCGCGATGATGCGCGAGGCTCGTCCCGATGAAGATGTGCCGTTACGGCAATACGTCCAGGAGCTGTTTAATTTGCAGTTGCGAACCTTGCCGCGACCCGATCCCGAAGACCCGCGTTCCGAGATTCGGGGAACGCCTTATCAGTCTGACGTATGGATCACGGGACGCGTCGCTGAGTTCATCGCTCTTGCAAATTCGGTAGAAACTGCTCGCGGATTCTATCGACCCGTTCTTGAATTGGGACCGGCTGGCAAGCACTGGGTGGAGGATTTTCTGCAATCCTGGATAGCCCTCGGGCTTCAGGTCAGCCCCGATCTCCAGGGTTTTGCACGAATCTGGCAGGACATGGTGGCATACTCCGAAACCTTGCCAGCATGGCAGCCGGGAAACGGCAATTACTGGCGTCGGGCCGAGTCACTCGCCGTCGATCTCATGGGCCTTGGAGAAATCGGGTCGCCCGTCCTGGGCGACGCCAAGCACCAAGGTCTCGTCGCTTCGATGGTTCCGACGTTCGAGCGGTGGGGCCAGCGGTGGTTGAAGTACGCGTCCGTAGCGGCGTGGTTCGCCAATTTCCTACTCCGGTCGTGTCCTGCTGCCGCAAGGCGTGAAGCAACTGGCCATGGTCATTGCCACGCTGCCGGACCGGGATTGGTATCACTATGAGCTGGGCTCCTTGTTCACCGACGTGCTTTCGCTGTGCTGGAGACACCTGCGGGGCGATGTCGAGAAAGACGCTGATTTACGCGAGGCATTCTTGAGCATTCTGGCTGTGCTTTGCGCGCGGCAGATTCCAGAGGCGCTGCATCTTCGGGCGAGGGTTGCTGAGGTTCTCGATATCAGATGAGGCAGCGTTGTCGTATTCTGCCTTCCACCCGGATAAGCATCAGGTGACGTCGGGCCGTGACGGGCGGGTTCCCCCCACGCCGGAAGCACGCTGCGCGCCAGCCAAAAGCGCGCACGCATCAATGCGGCCGGCTCCCCCTACAAGAGGGCTGCCACCCCCTTGTGCATCCACCGCTGGGTTACCCGACAGAAAGGAAGAGCGTTTACACAGAATACTTGACAGTGCCGAGGTTATTTTGGTGGGGCCTTTTTTTAACGCCTATGCCCCGGCCCCACCCAGTGCCCCACGTCCCCCGTCACCTTCCGGTGCACCTTCCTCACTCCCCAGCACGCGAGCGACACCGCCAGCACCAGGTCGTCATGCTCCCCTTCCCGGGACGCCCCGAATTGCTCCCGCGCCCGCTCCGTGATCCTCACCCTCATCGCCGCCATCTCCTTCAACAGCGCCCCGCGCCATTCCGCCCCATCCGCGATCTCCAACTCCCCCGCCGATAAATTCACCAGCAACCCCACGATCAGATCCCGCTTCGGCACACGGAAACTCCCGCCCTCGCTCCGCTCCGTGTCCCCGCCCGTGATCGTCACCGGCCACAACTGGCACTTCATCCTCTCGAGCTTCAGCAGGTCCACCACCGGACGCCCCACACCCGTCGCGTCCGCCACCAGATGGCTCGGTCCAATCTTCTCTAACGCAGCCACCACCGTCCCCACCCGCGTCACCATCTCCGGATACGATGTCCCCAACGGCACCCGCTCCAGATGACGCAGCTTCAGCCTCGCGATTTTCCTTGCCGCGAATGCCACGTGATCCCACTCCCCTGGTTCTTCCGTCCGCTCCACCACCCCAATCGTCGTGAAGTCGCAAATCTGTCCCAGATCCAACCCCGTGAAAAATTCTGATTTCATCTCAACCTCCCTTACGGAATCACCAGCGGCTTGATGTCGGACTTGAACGCCGCCCGCACCATATCCATGTCGAACACCCCGCCCGATATGTCCTCAAACTCGCACATGTATTCCTGCTTGTACCACCGCTCCCCCAACACCCTTTTCTCCTCTTTCAAATGCTCCTTCGATATCCGCGGACACTCCTCCGCCGTCACTTTCACCCGCTCCCACGCATCGCCCCCGTTCGCCCAGGTGTCATGGAAGAACCCCAACTTCCCATGCGGCGTGCTCATCAGCCACAGCGTCCCGTTGCTCACCGCCAGCATCGGACGGATCGCCTTATACATTTCGTCCGGCACCCGCGACGCCTCGTCCACCACCAGCAGTGACACCGCCGAGAACCCCCGGATCGTCGCCTCCTTCCCAGGCAGCCCCACGATCCGCGACCCGTTCGGATACACCAGCGACAGGGCGTTGTCCCCGTCCCCTTTCACCTTCAGGCCCAGCTGCCGCGTAAAGTCCTCCGCCTTTCTCAAGAACTCCCCGCTCTGCCGCTCGCCTGGACTGACTACCAGAATCAGGCTGTCCTTCTGCGTTACCGCCAGGTGTACCGCCTTCGCCGCCGTGACCGTGGATTTCCCCCATTGCCGGGTGCAGTTCAGAATCACCCGTTTGCTCGCCGAGTCCAGCAGACGCACCTGAATCGGATCGGGAGTAAATCCCAACTTCGTCCGCACCCATTCCGCTGGCCCCAGCTTGTCTTCTTCATTCGTGGCTTCTTCGCGACGCCCCGTTTCTTCGCCCTCGGCCACCAACGCCTCGTCCAAAAACATGAGTCCCTCAAGTGGAACCCTACCACGCCGGCAACTCGGCGCTACTCGCCGAAAGCGCCTATCTCATTGATAAGAAATAGAGAAAATTCTTCTGAAAACGCGTTACCGCCGTTTTGGCCTTCCGCCATGTGGGACAGGCCTCCCGGCCTGTCGCCGACCTCGTCAGAGGCCCTCCGGCGTTTTCTCCTCATCTAACTGACAACAAGATAGTTACCCCCTCCATCCCCACCTCTCCCCGAAAAACCGCACCCACCACTCCAACCCGATCACAAGAGTCATCTATCTGATAATACATAACTTAACCAACAAGCACTTGACTCGATAGTGTACCCTTGTAGCCAGAAGGTCTCTCCTTATGAGTTCTCAACGTAAACTTGATGCCGCCCGTGCTAACGGTGCTCTTGGCCGGGGCCGCAAAACTCCCGCCGGTCTCGCGCGTTCTGCTCAGAATGCCCGCCGCCATGGACTCCTCGCCACCTGCGTCCTCCTCCCCGGCGAACCCGCCGAAAACTTCGAGGAGCTTCACCAACAGTTTCGCGACCGCTTCCTCCCCGTCGATGGCGTCGAAGACGGCCTCATCGAAGAAATGGTCTCCGCTTGGTGGCGCATGCGCCGAGCCTGGTCCATTGAAAAGAACCTCATGTCGTCCAACATGCAGGAGCAAAGCGAACCGAACCGCTCGAGGCGCACGGCCAACGCCTTTGCCTATCTTTCAGCTTCGCCTTCGCTCAACCTCATCCACCGCCACGAGGCCCGTCTTCAGCGGATCATACAGCGCGCCATGGACAACCTCATGCGTCTTCGCGAGGACGACCGCCGCGAAGAGGCCTGGACGGAAGAGACCCTCCCGTTACAAGACGTCAGCAACCAGCCGATGCCTGTCTCCGAGGAGTCCCCCGAGCCGCTGACATCACCGATCCCCGATATAAGCGATAAACCTATCAATGATAATAACTTAGAGGTCCTAAAGCCCGTTTCGCAAGACCGCGCAGTGCAGCCGGAACAAAAAATGCGAAACGAAGCTAAACCGAGCTCCGAAGAGGCCGTCGAAGTCCTGGAGACCGCCAAACCACGGGCAGTTTCACCGCGGCGGAGACCGATCCCGTCCGGAACCGGGCGTTTTTGACCGTTTCCGGCCTCAGTTGCGATCGCTAATTACGTCATTACCTCATGTCACGCCAGATCCTCGTCCATTCGCGTCCTGCCTCCGTTCCAAGAGTGGGTTATACTTGTCGGCAAGCCGAGTGCCACGAAGTCCCGGCCTTAGCGGTAAACGAAAGGCCCCTATGATATTTCCCTACAAGGCAGCACTAGCCGCACTCGTATTCAGTACATGCGTGTACGCACAAACGACATCGACCGAGATTCTCGGTCTCGTAACCGACACGTCGGGAGCAGCCGTCGCCGGCGCGGCGGTCACCATCACTCGCGTGGCGACGCAACAGGTGCAGCGGCGCGACACGAATTCGGTGGGAGAGTTCTCCTTCCCGCTGGTCGAGATCGGCGAGTACACCGTGCGGGTGGAACACCAGGGCTTTCGGGCGCGAACCGTCTCGGGGTTGAAAATCGAAACACAGCAAAAAGCGCGGGTCGATTTCGTACTGGAAGTCGGTTCCGTGGCGGAGACCATCGAGGTGACAGCTTCCGCGGTCACGTTGACCACGGAGAATGCGGCCATCGGACAGGTTGTAGACAACAAGCGCGTCGTAGACCTGCCGCTCAACGGGCGGAACATGATCCAGCTCGCCGTGATGATGCCCGGAGTCCAATTTGGAACGCGGAGTGGGGGCGCGGACGGGCAGAGCGGGTTTCCGATCCCGGGGTCCGGCATGTCGGTGATCGCCAACGGCCAGCGGGAAGTGCATCAGAGCATCACACTGGACGGGGTCGAGTCCATCACGCCGCTCTATAACATCTCGAGCTTCACTCCGTCCATCGACGCGATCGAAGAATTCAAGGTGCAGACCGGGTCCTACTCGGCCGAATTCGGCAACAGCTCGGGAGCGCGGGTGGAGGTATCGCTTAAGTCGGGGACGAACCAGCTTCACGGCGCGGTGTTCGAGTTCCTGCGGAACGACGTGCTCGATGCCGAGAACTACTTTCTGAATTTCCAGCAGCCGGCCAACACCGCTCGATTGAAGAAAGACAGGCTACGGCGGAATCAATACGGGACCTTCCTCGGCGGTCCGCTGATCAAGAACCGGACGTTCTGGTCGTTCAACTTCGAGAAGCGCAGTGAAGTTCAAGAGGGCGTGGTCACGGCGTTCTGGCCGAATCGGGATTTCCGCCAAGGGGATTTCTCCGGACTGCTGAGGCCGGCTACCAACCCGGCGACCGGACGTCCGTTCCGGAACCCAATCGCCATCTATGATCCTTTGACGGGTACTCCGATTCCCGGCAATCTTGTTCCGGCGTCGCGGTTGCATCCCGGCGCGCAAAATGTAATCGGCAAGTATCTCCCGCTGCCGGATTTTCAGCAGGCCGATCTTCTGGACTTTACAGCGCGGCGGGCTGTGCCGCAGGTGATCGGATCGAGGCAATACTTCGGACGGCTCGACCACAACTTCAGCGCGCGGGACAAGGTGTTCGGGAGATTCGCTGTGAACTCGGACGAGTGGGACGCCAATGTGATCAACCCGAATTTTCCTGAGTATCGCGTCTCGACGGCCTACAATGTGGCCACCCAGTGGATCCACACCTTTAGCTCGACAGTCATGAACGAGCTGCGGTTCGGGATCAACAACTGGGGCGATAACTTCATTAATCCGAGGACGAACACGGACTTCGATCTGGATACGCTGGGCATCGGGAATTTCCGTGTGGCGGGCGACGGGAATCGGAAGTTTACGCCGCTTGAGACGGGAATCCCTTCGATGGGCTTTACGATCGGGGATCCGAACGGGCGTACGGACGATACCTACAGCTATCAGTTCGCGGAAAATCTTTCCTGGATCCACGGCAAGCATACGTTGAAGACCGGCCTGTCCTATGTCTACGCGGCGATGGACCGGCGGGCCGCGAACCTCACCCGCGGAACCCTCAGCTTTTCGGCGAATGAAACCGGCTACGATTTTTCCTCGTTCATGATGGGGTACCCAAACCGAAGCCAGACGGGCGAAGGTTACCCTGCCGTGAACATGCGGTCCACCCGGATCGGAGCGTATCTCACTGACGACTGGAAGGCCACTTCCCGGCTTACCATCAATTGGGGCGTGCGTTACGATTTTTTGGGAAATCCTTACGATCTGCTAGGGCAGGTGCGGACGATTGACCTCGCGAACACCTACACCACGCCAACCGGGCAGAAGATCCCGACACTCCAGCCGATCCCGCGCAGTGAGGCGGCGAAGGGCAAACTCTGGAACCAATCCTGGGGCTTCCTCCAACCGCGGCTGGGAATTGCCTACCGGCCGGCGTCGAAGTGGGTAGTCCGGATGGGCGCGGGGCAATACACCAGCCCGCAGCACTTCGTGCAGATCAGCACGGCGAACCTGCACCCGCCGCTATCGGGTAACCAGCAGTTCGACTCCGTGACCGATGTGGCGGGGACTGTGCCGGTGGTTTATAACGGGCAGACGTACAACTCACAATTGCGGCGTTTCCGTCCGGGTTCGTCCATACTAACGCTGACTAATCCCTTTGTGGGTTCAATTCAAGCGCGCCCGGTAGGCGTGCGGATGTTCCAGAACGATAGGAAAGACCGCGACGTGTGGCAGTGGAGTTTCGACATCCAGCGTGAGCTGCCGGGAGCGATTGCGTTAACCGTGGGCTACGTGGGAAGCAAGACGACGCACTCGGCCAATGGGTGGGAAAGCCTGAACGCGGCGCTGCCGTCGCCGGACACAAACTTCGGGGCACGGCGGCCTATTACCCAGTTTTACGACCCCGCCACGCCGGAATTAGGAATCCAGGCCCTGGGGCGGATCGCCCCGTTTGATGCATCGGCCAACCAGCACTATCACGGATTGCAGACACGGCTCGAAAAACGGTACGCGCGCGGATTGGCAATGGGCGTATCCTACACTTTCAGCAAGGCAAATGGGGATGGCGAGGATGGCGGTAACGAGAGTCCCGGCTGGCAGGCGGGGGACCGGGCCAGTTCACGCGGCCGCACAGCCTTCGACCTGACGCACAACGCGGTATTCAACTTCGTGTATGAACTGCCGTTCGGTAAGAACCTGAAAGGCATTCCAGGTGTGCTTTTGAAAGGATGGCAGACAAACGGAATCGTGTCTTTGCGTTCGGGATTCCCGTTCTCGCCAACGGTGCCGGCCGCCGATCTCAATACAGGGAACGACGGTTCGCAGGTCCGCCCGGACCGGCTGGCCGATGGCCGGCTGGACAATCCGACGCGACAGTTATGGTTTGACCCCTCTGCATTTCAAAGGGTTACCTGCAATATCCCGAGCCGTCAGGACCTTTGCCATTACGGCAGTGCCGGGCGGAACATTCTGGTGTCGCCGGGCCAACGGAACCTGGACGCGTCGGGCTTCAAGAACTTCAACATCACGGAACGCTTTAGGCTGCAATTTCGCGCCGAGTTGTTCAACGCGCTGAATACGCCGTACTTCGGGCAGCCGGGCAACCTGGGCTTCGTCAGTCCAACGTCTGTGGTTCCGGATGCACCACGGGTAGGCGAGATCCGAAGTCTGCGGTCGGCCATGCGAATCATTCAGTTCGGGCTGAAACTGTATTACTAACATGGCCGCTCTTCGTTTGTGCATCGCCGCTTTCGTTTCGCTGGCCCTATGGGCGCAAGGCGCCGAGTATCCTGCGTTGACGTTCCGGAGCAATTACCTGGCGAGTTATTACCTCTCGCACGCGCCGAATACGACCCCGTGGTGGCCCAGTTGGTCGCCCGACGGGAAGTGGATCGCGGTTGCGATGTATGGGTCCATCTGGCGGGTCGATCCAAAGACCGGAGTCGCGGAAGAACTCACTTACAATGCGAAGCTGCACTCTTCCCCCAGTTGGTCGCCGGACGGAAAATGGATTGCCTATACGGCGGACGACAATTGGAACTCGATTCAGCTGGAGATTGTGAACGTCGCAACGGGCGAAATACGGGAGCTCACGAGCGATCGGCAGTTGTATGTGGATCCCGTGTTCTCACCGGATGGAAAGCGCATGGCATATGTGACCACCAAGCCGGCCGGGTATTTGAACGTGAATGTGCGATCCATCCTGAATGGGGACTGGACGGGACCGGAAATGGCGGTCACCTCGGACCATTCCTTTGGAAAGTCACGCCAGTACTTCGCCGACCATGATTTCCACACGCAGCCAAACTGGTTAAGGGATGGTAGCGGGCTCATGCTGGTGGCAAACCGCAACGTGCCGCTCGGTAGCGGGAACCTGTTCCGCGTTCCGCTCGAGCAGGATGCGATGAAGAAGGCGAAGCTCGTGCTCGACGAACAGTCGCTGTACAGAACGCGGCCGGATGTCTCACCCGATGGAAAGCGCATCGTGTACGCCTCGACGGGCGGCTCCTCCGATCAGTTCAATCATCTTTATGTGCTGCCGGTGGATGGCGGACAGCCGGTCAAGCTGACGTTTGGGGATTACGATGATTTCCATCCGCGGTGGTCGCCCGACGGCGAGTGGATTGCCTACATCACAAACGAGGGCGGGATGCCTCAGTTGTGTCTGCTCGAAACCTATGGTGGCGAGAAACGCCGCGTTTTGATCAAGCAACGCAAGTGGAAGCGTCCCATGGGGAAGGTGCACGTCACCATCCGGGATGGAAAGAGCGGAGAGGCAACGGCGGCTCGTATCACGGGCCATGCTGCCGACGGAAAGCTTTACGCGCCACCCGAAGCGTATGTATTCAACGCGAGAATGGCGGCGGGGTTACAGCGAATCTTCTTCGCCAATGGAGAGTACACTGCGGATGTTCCGGTGGGGCAGTTAGTAATCGAGGCTCACAAGGGGTTCGACTATTGGCCCATCAAGCAGGAAGTGCGGGTAAACGCGGGCCAGACCGCGGAAGTGCGGCTCACCATGAAGCCGCATGTGGACTTAACCGCGAAGGGATGGTTTAACGGGTCGACGCACGTTCACATGAACTACGGCGGGAACCTGCATAATACTCCCGCGAATCTGTTGATGACGGCAAACGCCCAGGGGATGCACATAGTAAGTTCGCTCGTGGCGAATAAGGACAACAGGATTCTCGATTGGCAATATTTCAAGCCCGGCGGGAAGGAGCATCCGGCGTCGAATCTTGCGCGGCGGTCGCTACTGTTGTTCGGCGAGGAGAACCGCCCGCCATTTTGGGGCCATACTTTTTTCATTGGGCTGACGGATCACTTAATCTCTCCCTTTTTCACGGGCTATGAAGGGACGGGGCTCGACAGCCTGTTTCCAGCGAATACCGAACTGTTTC
Source organism: Candidatus Sulfopaludibacter sp. SbA3 (assembly GCA_945893365.1). Lineage (GTDB taxonomy): Bacteria > Acidobacteriota > Terriglobia > Bryobacterales > Bryobacteraceae > SYKU01. The sequence continues at coordinate 10,951 of CAMDED010000066.1, forward strand.
GTAAGGCGCGCGCCCAAGGTGCGGCGACGGGATACGTCCATGCCTTTGGCGGCGATTCGGACCCGCTCAGCGGCAGCGGTATAGGCGGCGCGAAGGGATACGCCGTGGACGTGGCTTTGGGAACGATTGATGCACTCGAATGGTCCTCGGCATCGAGGGGTTCGTTGATTCCGCTCCACCATGCCTGGAACAACGATTTCCCGGTCACGCCGGTGGGAGGCGAGGATTCCCTCGCCAATATGCAAGACAACCGGCCCGTGGGGATTATCCGGACTTACGCCTATCTGGGTAACAACTTCACCGTGGACGGCTGGGTGAACGCGCTCAAGAAAGGACATACGTTCTTGAGTAGCGGTCCCGTGGTGGAGTTTGCGGTGAACGGACAGATGCCCGGGGATAGCGTCCGGTTGTCGAATCCAGGCCCCGTGACAGTGGAAGGCAAGGTTTGGTCGTCGACTCCGATTCGTCTGGTGCGCATCTATCGCGACGGCAAGATTTGGAAGGACTTGACAATTGCAGCGAATCAAACCGAGTTCGTGTTCAGGGAGCAAGCGCAGGCAACGGATAGCGGCTGGTTCTCGCTCGTAGTCGAGAGCGATGAACTGCCTCCCGCGACTGCCAAGGTGTATGCTCAGGCTGTGACAAACGCCGTGCGCGTCTATGTCGGGAACGGGAAGATTCGTAGCCGGGAATCGGCAAAATACTTCCAGGAGTGGATTCAAAGGCTGCGGAAAATGATCAGCGATCCGGCGCTTTGGCGTTCCGAAGGCGAAAGGCAGCGGGCGTTTGCCGACCTGGATGCGGCGGATAATGTGTATAAGGCGCGATCCGCGGAGGCAAAGGAATGATCAACAGGCGCAATTTTCTCGGAGTCATCGGGGCGGCGCTGCCGTGTGTCGCGGGGAGCAGGACCGGTGACCCTCCTGCCTATCCGATATTCCGCGTCAGGGGATCGCATCGCGAACTGGGGCGCCAGCACGGCGAGCAAGCCGCGGAATTCATCAAGAGACACTTGGAGGTAATGTGCTCCGGGCAGAACCTTTCGCGGGAGGCGCTCCGGCAGCGCGCCCTGCGGTTCCAGCCGATGTTTGAACAGTACTGCCCCCACCTGCTGGATGAAATGCGCGGGCTTGCGGAAGGGGCGCGGGTAACGCTGCCTGAGGCAATGGCATGCAACATTCGCGGCGAGATCGGCCACGGGAAGCCGGAGGGCTGTACCGCCTACGTAATTGGCAGAAGCAAAACAGCGGAGCACGGAGTAATCGCCGGGCAGAATAGCGACATGACCAGCGAAGTTCCGCCAATGGCATACGTGCTTCACCTGCAGCCTAAGGACAAGCCCGAAGTGCTGATCTGGACGTTTGGCGGCATGATCGGCTATCACGGCATGAACAGCGCCGGCGTGGCGCATTTTGCGAATGCGCTGGGCGGCGGACCTGCGAGTCGCTTTGGAATGCCGCACTATCCTGTGAAGAGGCTGATGCTCGAGTGCTCGACGGTAGAGCAGGTGATGGATCTGCTACGAAAGATTCCGCTTGCCTCAAACGGAAACTACGTGCTGTGCGATGGGCAGGGCAAGATCCTGGACGCGGAGGCGACGACTAGTGGTCCGGAGATTATAGAGGACCATGGTACGGGATTCATCGCGCATACGAATCATTTTCTCTGTTCGCGATACGCGCGGAAGGAAAATTTCGAGAAAAGCTGGCAGGACTCGTTTCCTCGGATCGCAAAGATCAACGAGTTGATCGCGTCCCGGCATGGCAAGGTCACTGTGGATGATGTGAAGGGTTTTCTGAAGGATCACACTGGTCAACCGGTGAGCATCTGCCGGCACGACGGCGACAGCCGGACGGTGGCAAGTCTGATTTCGGAACCGGCGCGGCGCAGGATGCATGTGGCAGTCGGAAATCCCTGTCAAAACAGCTACAAGACGTACAGCATGTGAGGCAGTCTGTGAGGGCGAAATGCAACGGAGACAATTTGTCATGAGTGGTGTGGCGCTAACATCTGCGGCAGGCGCGACGGCCGCGGTGGAACTGGATGGTGCGCGCGCGGAATTCCCGTGGGCGTCGCGGGAAGTCTACCTGAACACGGCCACCGAGCATCCGCTCGGCGCGCGGACGACTCGGGCGATGGAGGAGTATCTGCACGCTCTGACGCACGGTCCGGACTCGGCGCGAGAGAAGTTCGAGAACGGCCGGTTGATGGTCGAGGTGAAGGGCATGTTCGCGCGGCTCGTAAATGCCAAGCCTTCGGAAATCGGGTTTACGCCGAGCACGCAAACCGGCGAAAACCTGGTGCTGGAAGGGCTCGACATTCAGGCATCGGGTGGAAATGTGGTGACCAACGATCTTCACTACGGCGGAAGTCTGGTGAACTACCGGAATCGCCGGAAATCCGGTATGGATGTGCGCATCGTCAAGCATCGCGACTACCAGATGGACATGCGCGATCTGGAAAAATCGGTAAACAAGAAAACGAAGCTGATCGCGATTGCATTGGTGTCCAACGTGAACGGGTATGTGCACGACGTCAAATCGATCGGCGACCTGGCCCATGCGCACGGCGCGTACCTTTATTGCGATGTGATTCAGGCGGCGGGAGCAGTTCCTATCGACGTCAAGGCGATGGGCATCGATTTCCTGGCGTGCTCGGCTTACAAGTGGCTGATGGGTGGCCGTTTCGGATATCTCTATGTGCGCGAGGATCTGCAAGGGACTGCGTTGAAGGCCAAGCTCTTTGGCGGCCGCAGCACGGAAACGGGAGCGTCGCGATATGAGATCAGCACGGTGAGTCATTTGGGCTGTGTGTGCCAGCACCAGGCGTTGCAGTATATCCAGTCGCTCGGCGTTGAGCGGATTGCGGCGCATGCGCTGCCGCTTGTAACGCGTCTGATGAAGGAACTGCCCGCCGCGGGATACCGCTCAATTACACCGGCCGGTACGGCGAGCCCGATCGTATCGTTTGATGTGAAGGACGTATCGGCAACGCGCGACAGGCTGAAGAAGGCCAACGTTGTAACGACGTTGAGCGGGACCTCGGGCGAGACGTCGGGCGGCGGCCGCATGCGCGTTTCGGTTTCGGTGTTCAACAATCAAAGTGACGTGGACCGGCTGATCGGGGCGCTGGCATAGAGAGATTGAATATAGAAATCTGTTTGGCGCGCGGTGAGGGCTACGACGAGTGGCGCAAGTGTGCCGGCGGATGATTAGCGTCTTTTCCAGCGCAAGCGTAGTCTAGACTCCGTCGCTGGACTACCGGTTGAGCGGCAAAGGGCTGAAGGCGTGGTTCCGGATCGGGCTCGTCAACGCGCAATCTCAGTTCGCACCAACGGCGCCCTCGCCAAGAGAGTGCCGGCAGACACTGGGCGCCAGCGGGCCGGGCATTTCAAAGCTGAGTCTAAATTCTAATCAAGGGGTTCGAAGTGAGGAGCCAACAGTCGGTATTGATGAACGCAGCGCTCGCCAGTGTACTCACTGGCCTTTTTGCCGCGGCACGGCGAGAATCGGCTCGAAGTCGCGGTTTCACTCGCTTCAAATCGGCGTGGCGCAGGAATCGCACGGCGAGAACGTGCGTCGCAACATGAGTTGGGCGGGCTTCGAGCGCCGCACAATTTGTTCAACCGCTTGTTCGGGATCAAGAATCAGAGTTGGGTGGGCGGAAGAAGAGCGTTCTCGATTTGGTCCAAAGCGATGTCGGCGACATCACTCCCGCGCTCGGCCAGGCGGATCGCCATCGGCTCGACGAGCACCTGACGTCCGTCCGCGATCTCGAACGCGCGATATCGAGCCTCCCGCCGGACTACGGAAACAATATCAAGGAGCCCGAGGACATCACAAGACCTGACGGATTATCCGCGCATCGCGAAGATTCAGTCCGACCTTCTGATCCACGCCTTCGCCTCCGGACAGACGCGGGTCGCCTCCTACATGTTGACGAAGTGCCAGAGTCTGACCCGTTTCCCGTGGCTTGGGCTCGGCGGAAACCGGCATCACGATTACACGCACAATAACGCCGGATCGGCGGCGCAGCAGCGCACGATGCGCGACATCTGCCGATGGCACGTCGAGGAATTTGCGTACCTGCTGGAGCGGATGAAGTCGATACCGGAAGGCGCCGGGAACCTGCTTGATAACACCTGTGCGGTGTTCGTGCATGAGCACGCGGAGGCCAATTCGCACAAGTGCAATGGTCTGGCCATTCTGCTGGCGGGAGGCGCGGGCAAGATGAAGACGGGGATGCACACGAAGTCGCACAACTCGATCGGCGACGTGTACCTGACGCTCGCGGAAGAGGTGTTCAAGACTCCGCTCGGCAAAGCGTTCCCAACCGCCGAAGAAAAGATGAGCGCCATCGTCTTGGCGTTGGCCGTCACGCGGCGGATGGCGCCCAGACTGGTTCGCGATGGCGGAGCTAGCCCTTCGGCTTATACGCGATGCAGTCGATTTCAACCTTCATCTCAGGCACGGCAAACTTGGCTTCCACGGTCGTCCTGGCCGGTTTCGCATCGCCAAAGAACTCCGCGTACACCTCGTTCATCGCCGTGAAATCTCCGCCGTCCTTCAGAAATACGGAACACTTGACGACATCCTGCATGGTCGCGCCGCAAGCTTCCAGAATGGTCTTGATGTTGTTCATCACAAGCCGCGTCTCATGCTGGATGTCGCCGAACGACATTCGATTCGTCGCCGGATCGTTCGGCCCCTGACCCGCCACGAAGATAAAATCGCCCGCGCGTACGGCCGGTGAATACGGACCCCGCGGTTTCGGCGTGCCCGCCGGATGAATTCTCTCGATCATTATTTTAATGTCCTTCCGCTTCCAGAAATTTTTCCGCTTCCATCGCGGCCATGCAACCCGCGCCCGACGCCGTAATCGCCTGCCGGTAGGTCCGGTCCTGCACGTCGCCGGCGTGAAATACGCCCGTCACGCTCGTGCGCGCACCGCCCTTCGAGAGGATGTAGCCGTCGGGATCGGTCTCAATCTGACCCTTGAATACCGCCGTGTTCGGAATGTGTCCGATCGCGACGAAAAATCCGTCCACTTCCTGGTTCCAGACCTCGCCGGTGACCACATTCTTCAGCCGCGCGGCGGTCACGGTGTTTTTCGAGACGTCGAAAATTTCCTCGACCACCGTGTTCGTCAGGAACTTGATCTTCGGATTGGCGTGGGCGCGATCGAGCATGATCTTCGACGCGCGAAACTGGTCGCGCCGGTGTACCAGCACCACTTCCGAGCCGAAGCGCGAGAGGAAATTCGCCTCTTCCATCGCCGAGTCGCCGCCGCCGACCACCATGATCTTCCTGCCACGGTAGAAGAAGCCGTCACAGGTCGCGCAGGAGCTGACCCCACGACCGATCAGCTTCTGTTCCGATTCCAGGCCGATCCATCGCGCCGATGCGCCCGACGCCACAATCACGGATTGCGACTCCACCGTTTCGCCCTCGATATTGAGCTTGAAGGGCCGTTCTGAAAGGTCCGCGTCCAGCAGGTCGCCCGTGACGTACTCGGCGCCGAAGCCCTGCGCCTGTTTCCTCATGTTCTCCACGAGATCCGGTCCTTGGATGCCTTCGGGAAATCCGGGAAAATTCTCTACCAGAGTAGTGAGCGAAAGCTGGCCCCCCGCTTCTTTACCCGCCACGACAAGCGGCTTCAGGTTCGCCCGCGCGGCATAGATAGCCGCAGTGTTTCCGGCGCAGCCGGACCCCACAATCACAACATTTTGCATGAATGTCCAAATTAACACGAACCGCCGCCGGCCTGCTTGTATCGAGCGGGTCGGGTGAACTATGCTCGGTTCGTGCGAAAGCGTGTTCCTCTCCTTCTGATTGCGCTCTGTGTTCATGCTGGCGAACCGATCCCGGAAGACCGCGGGGCGGCGGGTCTGTGGCAGTCCCTTCGGCGTCTCAACACGACCGCCCGCGCCATGCACATCACCGCGCACCCCGACGACGAAGACGGCGGCACGATCACCCTTCTGAGCCGCGGCATGGGCGTCGACGTGACCCTTCTGTGCCTCAATCGCGGGGAATCCGGAGCGAATCTCGTGACCGGAGATTTCTTCGACGGTCTGGGCGCGCTGCGAACCGTGGAACTGTTGAAGGCCGCCGAATATTACGGCGCGCGCGTACGCTTCACCCGCTTCATCGACTACGGCTTCTCGAAGAACGTCGCCGAAACCTTCCGCAACTGGAATCGGGAAGAGGTGGTTCGCGACGTGGTCCGCATTATCCGCGCGGAAAAGCCGCACGTGTTGATTTCCCGCTGGCAAGGCACGCCGCGTGACGGCCACGGCAACCACGAAGCGGCTGGCGTGATGGCGCAACTTGCTTTTGAAGCCGCCGGAGACCCAGCGCGCTTTCCCGAGCAGATCGCCGAAGGACTCACCGCATGGCAGCCGCAAAAATTGTATTCGGACAATCGCCGGGAAACCGATGACTGGACCATCCGCGTCGATTCCGGCGTCTACGATCCGGTCATCGGCCGCACTTACGCTCAGATCGCGCGCGATGGACTTCGCCACGAACGTTCACAGGGCGCGGGCTCGGCGATCTCGCGGCCCGGTCCGTCGGTGAGCTATTACAAGCTGCTCGCGTCGAAAGTGGGCGCGGCCGCGAAGGAGACGGACTTCTTTGAGCGAGTAACCACGGAGTCCAACCTGGAAGTCGCGCCGCACGCCGCCGCCGCGCGCCATGCCTTCTCCGCCAACAACCCTTCGCAATGCGTGCCCCATTTGCAGGCCGGACTTGAAGCGGCCCGCGCAAGCGGCCTCCCCGCCAAAGAGCGCCAGTTCTCCGCCGCGCTCCAACAAGCATTGGGGATTTCGCTTGAAGCGCTGGTCGAACCCGATAATCCACCTACCGGGCCCTTCGCCGATTTCCGCGGCTACGAAACATTCGGCGTCGCGACGCCGGGCCAGACCTTTCGCGTGAAAGCGGTTCTGCATGAACAGGGGGCGAGCAGCTTTGGACGAAACAAGCCCGCACTAAACAGACTCACGCTCAAGAAGATCGAGCTCGCCGTTCCCAAGGGCTGGACGGTGAAGGCTCTGCCCGATCAGCGCTTTGAGGTCACCGTGCCAACGGACGCCGCACCGACTAAAGGCTACTGGAAGCGCGGGTCGGTACAGGAAACGTCCTATGAAATCGTCGAGCCGGAGCTTTTCTCGCTGCCTCTCCCTCCCTCTCCCGTCATCGCCAAAGCGACTTATTCGATCGGCCGGACCGAGGCCGTCATCGAAGGCCCAGCCGAGACCAGCTACATCGATTCCATCGGCGTACAGCATCGCCGCACGCTCGCTGCCGGCCCGCCCGTGTCGCTGCGGACCGGCGCGGAATGGGGCATGCTGCCGCTCGGGCGCGGAGAATCGAGCGTCACCGTCACCGTGCGGAATCACGTGAGCGGCCCCAGCGAGGGCAGCGTCCGGCTCGACTCTCCGCCGGGCTGGCGCATCGAGCCCGCGTCGCAACCTTACTCGTTCTCGAAGGAGAACGAGGAATTGAACCTGCGCTTCAAGGCGACCGCGCCAACAATTGCCGGTACCGACGCCTTCCCCGTCCAGGCCGTGGCCGCTTGGAAAGGCCGTGAGTACCGCGAAAGCTTCGAAGCCTACACGCAGCCCGGCCTTGAAACCGTCTACCTCTCGCGCCCCGCCGTGCAGAAGATCCGCGCCGTCGATGTAAGAGTTGCGCCCAACCTGCGCGCCGGCTACGTCATGGGAACCGGCGACGAAGTCCCCGAAGGCCTGCGGCAACTCGGCATTTCCGTGGACATGCTCGATACCGCCGCGCTCGCGGCCGGCGATCTTTCGAAGTATTCAACCATCCTGCTCGGCATCCGCGCCTACGCCGCGCGCCAGGACGTGAAAACGTACAATCCCCGCCTGCTCGATTACGTAAAGGGGGGCGGCGTGCTCGTCGTTCAATACAACACGCAGGAGTACGACAGGAACTACGGCCCCTATCCTTATTCGATGACGCGCTCCGCCGAAGAGATCAGCGAGGAAGACGCGCCTGTCGAGATGCTCGATCCCAACGATGCCGTGTTCCAATCGCCGAACCGCATCACGCCGAAGGATTTCGACGGCTGGGTGGAGCAGCGCGGCTCGAAGTTCATGACTACGTGGGACCCGCGCTTCAAGGCGCTGCTCGCAAGCAACGACACCGGCCAGAAGCCGCAGCGAGGCGGCTGGCTCGTGGCGCGGCATGGCGAGGGCTTGTACGTCTATTGCGCTTATGCCTGGTACCGCCAGTTGCCCTATGCGGTCCCCGGCGCAACGCGGATTTTCGCGAATCTGGTTTCGCTCGGATCGAAAGACGCGTCGTGGCGGAAGCAGTAGCATCGGGTCAAGGCGCCGCCCGCGCGCGCCGATCTATTTCCCACACCGCCCCTGCCGAGCTTAAACTCAAGTTGACGGACACGGGAGTTCGTAGAGGCGCCGATGATCGCGAACGGGGAGTACGTCAGCACGCGAGCGGACCGCACACACCGGGAGATGAGCCCGTTCCACCGCACGCGGCGAAGCTTCCTCGTGACCGCGGCCTCGCTCGTTTCGGCCCGTTCGCTCGCGCATGCCCAGCAGCCCGACGTCACATTCACGGCAGGCGTCAAGGTCGTCACCGTGTTCGCCACGGTGATGAACCGGAACGGCCAGATCATCCGCGACCTTGCCAGGGACGATTTTCTGCTTTCCGAGAACGGCCGTCCACAAGAGATTCGCTACTTCTCGCGCGAGTCGGGCCTTCCCCTCACGCTTGGACTCTTGGTGGACACGAGCATGAGCCAGCAGCGGGTGCTCAGTGCCGAGCGCGGCGCATGCTATCGCTTTCTCGACCGGGTCCTGCGCGAGACCATGGACCTGGTGTTCATCATGCAGTTCGATCGGACGGTCCAGATCAAGCAGGGGCTCACGGCATCCCGCCAGGCGCTCGACGAAGCGCTCGCCTACGTGGACACGCCCACGCGGCGCGAACTGAGGAGCGAGGGCGGCGGCACGGTCCTTTACGACGCGGTCGAGACGGCGTCGAAGGACATCATGAAAAAGCAGACTGGCCGCAAGGCGCTGATAGTGCTTTCAGACGGAGTCGACTACGGCAGCGACGTCACGGCGCAGGACGCCGTCGAAGCCGCGCAGCGGGCCGAGACTTTGGTCTTTTCCGTCCTGTTCTCGGATAGCGCCGATTCATACGGCAGAGGCGTTCTCAAGCGCCTGTCGAAAGAGACGGGCGGCGGCTTCTTCGAGGTGTCGAAAAAGCTGACGATCGAGCGCGTTTTCGATGTGATTCAAGAAGAGCTGCGCGGCCAATACAGCCTCGGCTATGTTTCGGACGAGCCCGTTCGAGTCTCGGAATTTCGCAGGATTCAGTTGACGGCAAAGCAGAAGGGCCTCATCGTCCAGGGCCGCGAAAGATATTGGGCGCAACGGTAAATTCCATTCGCACTCGGCCCGGCCGCGGCCGGTTCATCGACGGGATGATTTCGAAGAGGCCCAAGCGCCAGAATGTTGCGACAGTTGCGGCAAAGCAGACCGGGCCGCCTAACAGCGCGCTGGCGGGCGACGGCGAAAGGCAAGCGCCAAGGGCGCGTGGATCTAAGGCCACGAACCAAAAAGCTTCTGCGATAATATTGAGTGGTGGAGTTCGAATGGGACGCCCGCAAGGCAGCCTCGAACCTATCTAAGCATGGCATCAGCTTTGCGGAGGCGATGACGGTTTTCAGCGACGCGCACGAATTGACGATTCCCGATCCAGCGCACTCGGACGCGGAATTGCGGTTTGTCAGCATCGGTTTTTCCGCAGCAGCTCGCTTGTTGGTTGTCGGCTACACGGAGGCGGCCAACGCATTCGAATCATCAGCGTGCGGCAAGCGACTCCAAGGGAGCGAAAGCAGTATGAATCAGACGGCTAATCCTGAAGAAGACGAGGGCATGCTGCCGGAGTACGACTTCGCCCACGGCGTGCGAGGCAAGCATCACGAAGCCTACAAGGCGGGAACCAACGTGATTTTTCTTGAGCCCGACCTCGCGAAGATTTTCAAGGATTCGGACTCCGTCAACCGAGTGCTGCGACTGCTCCTAAATCTGGCCAAGGAAAACGTCGCTACGAAATAAGGCTGCCTAACAAGCGCTGGAGTGGAAGGGCCAAAGCCGTGATCTGGCGAGCGCCGGCATGCTCTCCAACAAGGCCCTGCAACGCTTCGCGTCCCGGAATTTCGGCCGGACCAAATGGGCGAGATCCTTGGGCTGCCGTGGGTTGCCGCCAGCGCCGGATTTCCGGAAGCCAGCGCGCGTCCAGAGTGGAACTGCGGCGAAGTTGTTGGACGTGGAAGAGGTTGCCGCAAACAGAGCGGTGCACCGGACCAGATCCTGCCGGGCCTGCCGCCGTTTCGCCTTCGGCTGCCCGAGCTTCGCGGGTTACAATAAAAGTTCAGCCAACCACATGACCGGCCACGAAACCCGCCAACTTTTCCTCGATTTTTTCGCCGCGCGCGGACACCGCGCCGTGCGCAGTTCCTCTCTGGTTCCGGGGAACGATCCGACGCTTCTGTTCACCAACGCCGGCATGAATCAGTTCAAGGATCTGTTCCTTGGCATTGAAAAACGCGACTATTCACGCGCCACTACTTCGCAAAAATGCGTCCGCGCCGGGGGCAAGCACAACGATCTGGAAAATGTCGGCTACACCCGCCGCCACCACACGTTTTTCGAGATGCTCGGCAATTTTTCCTTCGGCGACTACTTCAAATCCGAAGCGATCGATTTCGCCTGGGACCTCATCACGCGCCACTACTGCCTGCCGAAGGACCGCCTCTACATCACCGTGTTCCGCGAGGACGACGCCGCGGAGGAGCTCTGGCAGAAAGTCGCGGGCGTCCCCAAGTCGCGAATTTTCCGCCTCGACGAAAAGGACAACTTCTGGCAGATGGGCGAGACCGGCCCCTGCGGACCGTGCTCGGAAATTCACTACGACCTGGGACCTGACGCAGCCGAGCCGGGCCATGAGCATGAGGAGTTCCCTCTCGATGGAGGCGGCCGCTTCGTCGAGATCTGGAACCTCGTCTTCATGCAGTTCAACCGCGATGCCGCGGGCCTGATGACGCCGCTTCCACGCCCTTCCATCGACACCGGCCTGGGCCTTGAACGCCTCGCCGCCGTCATGCAGGGCAAGCTTTCGAACTACGAGACGGATCTGATCGCGCCTATCGTCGAATATGCGGCTTCGCTCGCCCGCGTGACGCAGGGAGACGACGCGAAGGCCGACACCGCTTTGCGCATCGCCGCCGACCACAGCCGCGCCGCCGCGTTTCTGATCCACGACGGAGTGCTGCCTTCGAACGAGGGCCGCGGCTACGTTCTCCGAAAAATTATGCGCCGCGCCATGCGCCACATCCGCATGCTCGGCAAGGAAGATCCGTTCCTCTATCAGATGACCGGCTTCGTCGCCGAACTCATGAGCCCGGCGTATCCGGAACTTCTCGAAAGCGCCGGCCGCGTGGCGCGCATCGTCAAGGATGAGGAACATCGCTACGCCACGACGTTCCTTGTCGCCGAAAAGGTCTTCAACGACGAGGTGAAGGCGCTTTCCGGCAACACTCTGGCGGGACCGGTTTCGTTCAAACTCTACGACACCTACGGCTTGGCGATCGACGAACAGGAAGACATGGCCCGTGAACGCGGTCTCACGGTCGACCGCGAAGGTTTCGAGCATGAGATGCAGCAGCAGCGCATTCGCGCGCGCGCAAGCTGGCGCGGAGCGGACAAGGGTACCGTCGCCCCCGCCTACCAGACCCTCCTGAAAGCGGGCCGCACGAATTTCCTGGGGTACGAGCAGCTCGAGGCCAAAACCCGCGTGGCCGGACTGCTGATCAATCAGAAACTTGTGGACAATATCGGACCAGCAACCGAGGCGGAGCTGGTTCTCGACCAGACCCCCTTCTACGCCGAGACCGGCGGGCAGGTAGGCGATTCCGGCGCGCTCTATTCTCTCGAAACGGGCGAGAGGGCCGCCACCGTCCACACCGCCTGGCCCGCGATGCCGGGCCTTACCGTGCATCGGATTACTTCGCTCGGTCCCATCCACGTGGGCGACGAGCTGCGCGCCGAGGTCGAAGAGCCCGTGCGCCGCTCCACCATGCGGAATCACACCGCCACGCACCTGCTTCACGCCGCGCTGCGCAACCTTCTCGGAACGCATGTAAAGCAGGCGGGCAGCGTGGTGGAGGCTAGCCGGCTGCGATTCGACTTCAGCCACTATGCCGCGCTCGATCGCGCCGAGATCGAGGAGATCGAGCGCTTGATGAACGAGCATATTTTTCGGGACACTGCGGTTGAGACGGACGTCATGCCGATCGACCGCGCCATCACCTCGGGCGCAATGGCCTTGTTTGGCGAGAAGTACGGCGAGCGCGTTCGCGTCGTATCCGTTCCCGGCTTCAGCAAGGAGTTGTGCGGCGGCACGCACGTCGGGCGCACGGGCGAGATCGGCATCTGCAAGATCGTCTACGAGGGCAGCATCTCGGCGGGAGTGCGGCGCATCGAGGCGGTCACGGGGCACGGGGCCGTCGAGCGCTATCAGAAGTCGGGTGAATCCCTGCATCGCATCGCCTCGCTGCTGCGCGTGCCGGAGCCGGATCTCGTCGAGTCCGTGGAGAAACTGCTCTCCCGCGAGCGCGCGCTTGAACGGCAACTGGATCAGCTCAAGGGCAAGCTTGCGCAAGCCGCCGTTGCCGGGCTCGAAGGGCAGGCCCGGGACATCAACGGCGCGCGCGTCCTCTCCGCCCGCCTCGATGGCATGGACCGCGGACAGATGCGCAGTCTCGTCGATTCGCTGCGAAACAAGTGGAAATCCGCGGTTGTGGTTCTCGCTTCGGCGGATGATTCGAAAGTCGACATCGTCTCCGGCGTCACCAAAGACCTGACCGGCAAAGTGCAGGCGGGAAAGCTTGTGGCCGCGGTGGCGCAGGCCGTGGGCGGGAAAGGCGGCGGGCGTCCCGACATGGCCGAGGGCGGCGGTAAGGACGCGGCGGCTCTGGACGGAGCGCTGGCGGAAGTCTATGTCACCGTGGCGAGCCTGCTGTGAGCGTGTACGACGCCCTGATCGTGGGCGCCGGACCGACGGGCCTCTCCTGCGGCATCGAACTTCAGCGCCTTGGGCTCAACGCCGTCCTGATCGAGAAAGGCTGCGTGGTGAACTCGCTCTATCACTACCCGGTCAACATGGTGTTCTTCACCACGCCCGAGTTGCTCGAAATCGGCAACCTGCCGATGACGAGCCTCAACGAGAAGCCCAACCGCACCGAAGCTCTGAAGTATTACCGCCGCGCCGCGGATCACTACAAACTCAACATCCGGCAGTACGAGCGGGTCTTGAGCATTGATGGCGAAGACGGCTGTTTTCGCGTGTCGACGGAGGGCCGCAACGGAACTGTAAGCGTCCACGAGGCGCGCAAGGTGATTCTTGCCACGGGTTACTACGACGTGCCGAATCTGCTGCATGTGCCGGGCGAGGATTTGCCGAAGGTTCTGCACTACTACAGAGAGGCGCATCCCTACTACAACCACGACGTGCTCGTCGTGGGGGCGAAGAATTCGGCTGCGATCGCGGCGCTCGAACTCCACTGGAACGGCGCGCGGGTCACGCTGGTGCATCGGGGCGCGGGTATCGCAACCGCGGTGAAGTACTGGATCAAGCCCAACATCGAGAACCGGATCAAGAGCGGCGAAATCAAGGCGCACTTCCACTCGAAGGTGACGGCAATCGAGCCGGACGCGGTGCTGCTGTCGACGCCTGAGGGCGCGATCCGCGTCCGGAACGATTTCGTATTCGCGTTGACGGGGTACCGGCCCGACCTCGAGTTTCTAGCCCGGACAGGCATCGCGCTTGAGCCGAAATCGCAGCGTCCGCGCACAAATCCGCAAACGCTTGAGAGCGACCGCCCCGGGGTCTACCTCGCGGGCGTCATCGTCGCCGGAATGCATACCAACGAGATCTTCATCGAGAACGGCCGGTTTCACGGCAAGGCCATCGCCGAAGCGATTCTGACGGGGCTCCGAGGTCAATGACCGGATGGGCATCGAGCTCGGCGAATAATACGCCAAGGGGCGGTTCACTCGGCCCTTGGCGACAGGGCGTGGGTTAACGGTGGTTGAACCAATCGGGATCGGGGCGAGCTTTCTTCCGCTAGACCTTGACCTTCGACCTATCACAGCGTCTACTCAGCAGTAGAAGGTTGAGGCATCAATGTCGTCTCCACCCTTTCCATCCCGCAAGGCACGCTCGACATGCTGATTCTCCAGATCCTCTCGCTCGAACCGGCCCATGGCTACGGGCATCGCTCAGCGGCTGGAGCAGGTCTCGCGCCGGGTCGTGCAAGTCAATCATCCTATAAACGGCACTTGGCCTGGTGGGTTGAACGGAGGATAGCGTTGCTATTGTTCAACATGAGCGAAAAAGACGAGGTTGGTGGGGTTCACCCAGAAGGTGAAGGGCAAAGCACAGGAAGACAGGCGCTGGAAAGCGTGACCAGCGTGGATACTTTTGCCGGAAAGATCCATGTAAAGTGGGCGCCTGAGGCCAGTGTTAGCAGTCTTGGGGCTGATGGTATTCTTCGTCGAATTTCTGAAGACGAGTGGGCTGTTCGACAGGTGGGTGGAGGATTGCCCGCCGACCAGCCCTGTCACGATCGGCACGGCGGTGTTACTCCTGGCGGGGGCGACGCTCGGCGCTTCGTTCATTCCCGCGTACCGGGCGTCCATCGTGAACCCGGTTGACGCTGTGCGATTCGAGTAGTTCGCTTACCCACCAAAGCGGCAACCGCGTGGCGACGCGGAAAAAACGCTACAGGTAGGTCTGAAAACATGCTGCCTGACGATAAGACTTGCTCTGGCACCCGCCCCGCGACTTAAGGTACAATCGATCCGTGCATCGAATATCCGCAATGCTGGTGCTGACGGTGATCGGCTTCTCGCTGATCCCCTCCGCCCTCTTTGCGGAGAAAACTTCGGAGTTGCCTGCCTGCTGCCGCCGCGACGGCAAACATCACTGCGCGAGTATGGCCGCCAAGCATACGCAGCCACCCGGAGTCGCGATCGCGGGTCTTCGAACCAAGTGCCCGCTGTTTCCCGCGGGCGGAGCCGTTCCCGCCTCTGGAAACGCTGTCGCTCCGGTCGCCGCGCATGTTTTCGTTGCCCCTGTCGCCGTTTATCCGACGGCCGCCGCGCAGACCGAAGCGCAGTATCGCGTCTCGTTTAGCCGTTCGTCTCAAAAACGCGGACCGCCTTCTCTCCTGTAAATCCCCTTTCCTTGTAAGTGCCCATGCATCCGGATGCGCGTTTGTTCGCGCCCCCGGCGTGTTGGCATTGTTATTGGGTCAGTGCCTTTTCCAGGGAGGACTTTATGCTTCGTTGTTCTTTGTATCATTTGGCCGCCGCCGCGGTCGGGATTGCATCCGCGCAGGAAACCATCCATCACGCGAGCGTAAGCGGAAGGGTTACGGACCCGTCGAGCGCCGTAGTGGAAGGCGCGAAAGTCACGGCACGCCAGATCGAGACGAAAATCACCAGCTCGGCTGCCACGGATCGCGAGGGGCGCTTCCGCTTCCCGTATCTCAAGGTTGGCCCTTACGAGATCCAGGTCAGCCACCCTGGTTTTGCCGATGCCGTGCGTTCCCTTACGCTGAACGCGGGCGCGGCTCATGACCTGTCTTTTGGACTGGTGGTCGGATCGGCCGATGCGAAAGTTACGGTGGTGAGCGATTCCGCCGTACTCGAAGCCGCGCGCAGCCAGATCGCGGGTACGGTGTCGCAGACCGAGGTCCGCAATCTGCCGCTCAATGGACGCAGCTTTCTCGATCTCGCACTTCTCATCCCCGGCGTTTCCCCCACGAACACCGGCAGCAATCAACTCTACGCCGAAACCTCGGCCGTTCCGGGGCAGGGAATTTCCGTCGGCAGCCAGCGTAACTTCTCGAACAACTTCGTCGTCGACGGCCTGTCCGCGAACGACGATGCGGCCGGCTTGAGCGGCGTGTTCTACGGCCTCGACACGGTGCAGGAAGTCCAGGTAGTCACCTCCGGCGCTCAATCGGAGCTGGGCCGCGCGCTCGGAGGCTTCATCAGCGTCGTCACCAAGAGCGGCACGAATACCCTGCACGGCGACCTCTACGGATACCTGCGCAATCAGCGTTTGAACGCCGCGAATCCTTTATCGAACGCCAAGCTGCCCTCGACGCAGGCGCAATACGGAGCCAGTCTGGGCGGACCGGTCGTGCGCGAGCGCACCTTTTACTTCGCCAACTTCGAGCAGCGCCAGTTGAATCAGAGCGGGTTGATTACTATCTCTCCCGCGAACGTTGGCGCGGTCAATTCGCGGCTCAACGCCATTGGCTTCCGGGGCGCTCCGATTGCGACCGGCATTTATTCGAATCCATCCCACACCACTCACGTGCTGGGCAAGCTCGATCATCAGTTCAGCGCGCGAGACCAGTTCGCCGTCCGCTACAGCCTCTATGACGTCAACAGCAGGAACTCCAGAGGCGCGGGCGCATTGAATGCGGCGACGGCCTCATCCGGTCTCGACAACTCCGATCACACGATCGCCGTCAGCAACATCTTTACCATCTCTCCGCGGACCGTGAGCGAAACCCGCGCGCAGTTCACGCACAGCGACCTGCTTGCGCTGCCCAGCGATCCGGAGGGGCCTGCCGTCAGCATCTCCGGTGTCGCCTCCTTTGGCCGCCTTTCGGGCTCCCCCGCCGGACGCCTGAACAAGTTGTATGAAATCGTGGACAATTATTCGCATCAGGCCGGCGCGCACGCCATACGGGCGGGAGTCAACTTCCTCTATAACGACACCACCATCGCCTTCCCCCGCTCGATTCGCGGCAGCTATGCGTTCTCCTCGCTCGCCAACTTCCTCCAAGGCACGTACAACAACTCCGGTTTTACGCAGACTTTCGGCAATACCGTCGTTCCCCAGACCAACCCAAATGTTGGCTTTTATTTGCAGGATGAGTGGAAGGCGCGCCCGTCGCTCACGTTCAACGCCGGCATCCGGTACGACCTGCAATTTCTTGAATCGATCGCGACGGACAGGAATAACTTTTCGCCCCGCGCCGGTTTTGCCTGGTCGCCCTTTGCGTCGCGGCGAACGGTGATTCGCGGCGGATTCGGATTGTTCTACGACCGGGTTCCTCTCCGCGCTCTCGCCAATGCTCTCCTATCGAGCGGCAACACCACAACCCTCACCAGTTCCAGCCAGGTGAGCGTGAGCCTGTCGCCGACGCAGGCTGGCGCGCCCGTTTTTCCCAATATCCTCACTACTCTTCCGGCCGGGGTTCTCCCGACCTTCACCACGATGGACCCGGGCATGCGGAATGCGTACTCGACGCAGGGCAACGTCGAGTTCGAACAACAACTGAGCGCCAACACCACGTTCAGCGCCGGCTACCAGCACTTGCGCGGTCTTCACCTGATCGTTTCCATCAACCAGAACGCTCCGTCGTGCGTGGCGGCGGGCACGAACAACGGATGCCGGCCCAATCCCGCCTTCGCGAACAACAGCCAGTACCGGTCGCAGGCCGACTCTCGCTATGACGGTCTGCATCTCTCGTTCCAGCAGCGCCCCTCCCGCTGGGGAAGCTACCGCATTTCCTATGCGCTTTCCAGATCGCGCAACAACGTGGGCGAATTTTTCTTCAGCTCTCCGATCGACCCCTTCAACATCTGGCGGGACTACGGCCGCTCCGACGACGATCAGCGGCACCGCGTTGTCTTCAACGGCGAAGTCCATTCATCCATGGGCGCGGCAAACGGCCTTTGGCAACACCTCAGCCATGGATTCCGGCTGAGCGGCATCCTGCAATACTATTCCGCTTTTCCGTTGAATCTTACAACCGGATCGACGACGATTCAGGGCACGACCGCGCGGCCTATGGCGGGCGGCGATTTCGTCGAGCGCAATGCGGGAACCGGTTCGGATTTCTTCAGCGTCAACGCGCGCGTAAGCCGCGTGTTTACGATCACCGAGCGCCTCCGTCTGGAAGCCATGGGTGAAGCGTTCAATCTGCTGAATCACCGCAATAACCTGACGAAGAACGGCGTGTTCGGCGCGGGCGCATACCCTGCCAGTCCGTCGGCTGCATTCGGCCAGGTCACCGCCGTCAACGATCCTAGAGGGATTCAGTTGGCTCTGCGGGTCCGGTTCTAAAAGGAGAAAAACATGCTGCTGCCGGCTTTGCTCTTTTCCATCGTGCACATCCCGCCCGCGGACGCGGCCGTTCCCTATCGCCAACCGCAACTCGCCGCGGCTCATGGCCTGGTCGCGATGACGTTCGGGGGCGGTTCTTCCCTCTACTTCACCTCCTCGTCCGACCAGGGCCGAACCTTCCTTCCGGCCTCGAAGGTCGCTGAAACCGGAGCGCTGGCGCTCGGACGCCATCGCGGCCCGCGAATCGCGATCCTCAAGGATGCGATCGTGATCACCGCCATCGCGGGTAAGAAGACAGCCACCGGCCCGCATGCTCACGGACTTCCGGAGAACGGAGACCTCATGGTGTGGCGTTCGACCGATCGCGGAAAGACGTGGATGCAGACGAGCGTCGTCAATGATACCGCCGGCGCGGCGCGCGAAGGACTCCACGCATTGGCGGCCGGTCCGGATGGCAGCCTCTTCGCCGTGTGGCTCGATCTGCGCATGAAAGGGACGCAACTGTACGGCGCATCGTCCAAAGATGGCGGATTGACGTGGTCGAAGAATGTCGCGATCTATGCTTCGCCCGGCGGCACAATTTGTCAGTGCTGCCATCCGGCGCTCTCGATCGATGAAGGCGGGCGCGTCTGGGTGATGTGGCGAAACGCTCTCGATGGATCGCGCGATCCCTACGTGACCAGTTCGGGCGACGGCGTTCGCTTCGAGTCTGCAAAGCGGCTCGGGACAGGCACGTGGAAAATCAATGCGTGTCCCATGGACGGCGGGGGCATTGCGGTCGATAAGGGACGTGTCACTTCGGCATGGCGGCGGGAAGCGGACGTCTTCCTGGCGGCGCCGGACGGCACGGAAAAGCGCCTTGGAACGGGTAAGGATGTCGCCATCGCGAAAGCGAAGCGCGGAACCTATGTCGCATGGACGAAAGACGGAGCCATCGAAATCCTGCCGCCGAACGCGGCCGCGGCCGAAGCGCTCTCCCCGAAGGGCGGGTTTGCGACGCTGCTTCCACTGCCGGACGGGGCTGTGCTGGCGGCTTGGGAAACGCAGGCGACAGTCGAGACGAAACGAATCGACTGAAAGTCGAATGGCGCGGAATCATCACAACGACACGCGGACTGAGAGGCGCGTTGCGCGCTGCCGCCGCCTCGCGGCTGTCGCTAGTCCTGCTGTCGAAAGACGGCCGGGCGCGCGCTAGACAAGGCCGCATTCGCGGCCGCCGCATCCGCATGCCCGAAGGGATGCAGGCAACCGGCCGCGCTGGCGAGCTATGCCGGCCCTCCGCGGCCGTCCGCTCGTAGCGCGCACAGCCTGCTGCCACAATTTCTCGCTCCGCGTCCGCGAGCTTGCCGCAGTCGAGTTTGCCCTCTTCGAACGACCCCCTCTCCGGTCC
Source organism: Candidatus Sulfopaludibacter sp. SbA3 (assembly GCA_945893365.1). Classification (GTDB taxonomy): domain Bacteria; phylum Acidobacteriota; class Terriglobia; order Bryobacterales; family Bryobacteraceae; genus SYKU01. Next base: position 30,547 of record CAMDED010000066.1, read on the forward strand.
TGATCTCTGCTGACCGGAGGCGATGAAGCAGATCAGCCCAACCGGTAGTGCCGACGCCCGGTTTTCCCATTGTGAAATTGATTCGGTTCTCGCAGGCGATCAACGGCGTGCTCCTGCCGGTGGCGCGATCTTCATGATCGTATTGATCAACAAGCGCGGTCTCATGCAAGAATGGGTGAATTCGAAGAAATACAACGTGGTCGCGTGGACTACGGTCGGGGTGATGTTCGGAATCACCCTGGCACTGGTGGGAACGAGCATTCGAGGTTTGTAACACGGAAATGATGGACGAACAGCTTTTTAAGACAAAAGCGGACGACGCGCTCACCGCGTTGAACCGGGCGCTGATTTCGCTTTCCGAAGATTGCGCCTTCGACGTCGATTTCAACGCCGGCGCGTTGTCGGTGGAGTTCGAAGACCCGCCGGGGAAATTCGTCATCAGCCCGAACGCCCCGGTGCGGCAGATCTGGGTCTCGGCGCACTCGAGGAGCTACAAGCTCGATTGGGATATCGTCGAGAGCGCCTTCGTACTCACCATTAACGGACAGACGCTGAAGGAGCTGATCCAACAAGAGATCGGGAAGCAGTTGGGCGAGGAAGTCGATCTTTAACCGATGCCGCAAGCCGACCGGGACCGCGCCGATCTCAAACGCTTCGGATACGCCCAGGAACTGTTCCGCGGCATGGGCGGGTTCTCGAACTTCGCCCTTTCGTTCTCGATCATCTCGATTCTGACCGGCGCGGTCACCCTCTTCGGCTACGGGCTTGAAATGGGAGGCCCACTTGAAATGAGCCTCGGCTGGCCCATCGCGACGATGTTCACGCTGACGGTCGCGGCCAGTATGGCGGAGCTGACCTCGGCCTATCCGACGGCCGGCGCGATGTACCACTGGACCGCCGACCTTGGCGGCCCCGGCTGGGGATGGTTCGTCGCATGGCTCAATATCTTCGGCCTGATCGCCGCTATCGCCGGCATCAACTTCAGCTGCGCCCAATTTGTACTCCCCTTCCTCGGGCTTCCTTCGAGCCACGCCTGGCTGCTTTCGACGTTCGCTTTCGTGCTGGCGACGCAGGGCGCGCTAAACCACTACGGGGTCCGCCTCGTGGCGATTCTGAACGACCTCAGCGTGACCGTCCACATTGTGGGCGTGCTCGCCGTCGTCGCGGCCGTCTTCTTTCTCGCTCCGAAACAACCCGTGACATTCCTGTTTCAGGCCGTGAACAGCAACGGACGAAGCTGGTACCCGTGGGCGTTCGTGCTCGGGCTGCTGCAGGCGCAATGGACCTACACGGGTTTCGACGCTTCGGCGCACATGGCCGAGGAGACGGAGGATCCCCGGCGGCGCGCGCCCTGGGGCATCGTGCTGTCCGTGTTCGTCTCGGGGTTGGTGGGATATCTGCTGGTGATTTCGCTGACGCTCGCGATTCGCGGAATTCCGGAAGCGCTGGGCGCGAAGGACGCGGAAGGGAACGCAATACCGGCGGTAATCGCCATCCTTCAACAGGCGCTGGGGGCGAAGGCGGGAAATGCCATGGCTGCCCTGGCGTCGATGGCGATGTGGTTCTGCGGGCTTTCCACCATCACGTCGGCTTCGCGCACTTTATTTGCCCTGGCGCGAGACCACGGCACGCCTTTTTCCAGAGCTCTGCGCGGAGTAAGCCGTGGGCATGGCACGCCCGCGGCCGCAATCTGGACCATGGTGGGAGCTTCTCTCGCGGCCATGCTCTGGACCGGGGCCGTGCCGATCGTCACGTCTCTCAGCACCGTCGCGCTGTATATCGCGTACACGATTCCCGTTGTCTTCGCCTACCGTGCGCGGCTTCGCGGTTCCGCCTGGCCAAAGGAAGCCGTGTGGAGCCTCGGCCGGTTCGGAGGCGCGGTAAACCTTGCGGCCATCCTTTATGCGGGCTTCATTTCCGTGGTCCTGATGATGCCGCCGAACGAACTGGCGGGCAAGACGCTGCTCGGTTTGATCGCCGGGCTGGGCCTGTTGTACGCTTTGATTGCGCGGCACAAATACCGGGGCCCCGAGTGGAGCTCGCGGACTTCTCATCGCGCCGCAAGAGGAGACTCGAGTTCATGAGCGTGGCGGAAGCGATTCGGGAAAAGCTGAGTCCGAGGCAGCTGTTCATCAACGGAAGAGGCGAGGATGCGGCGAACGGGAAAACGATTGAGGTTCGCAACCCAGCCACGGGAGAGTTGCTGACGACGGTCCCGGATGGCGAAGCGGCGGACATAGACCGCGCCGTGACCGCGGCTCGCGCGAGCTTCGAAAAGAAGACATGGCGCGGCATGGACCCCTCGAAGAAAGAGAAGATCCTCTGGAATCTGGCGGAGATTCTGGCGAAGAACGCGGAAGAGCTGGCGGTCCTCGAATCCCTTGAGAACGGCAAGACGGTCCGCGAGGCGGCGGGCTCCGACGTGGGACCGGCGATCGACGCTTTCCGCTACTACGCAGGCTGGGTGCGCAAAATCTATGGCGAGACCATTCCGGTGGACGGCGGCTTCCTGAACTACACGCTGCGCGAGCCCGTGGGCGTGGTGGGCGCGGTGGTGCCGTGGAACTATCCATTGCAGATCGCCGTGTGGAAGGTGGCGCCCGCGCTCGCCTGCGGCTGCTCGGTGGTGCTGAAACCATCGGAAATGACTCCTCTTACGGCGCTCAAGCTCGCCGAATTTGCGATGGAAGCCGGCGTGCCGGAAGGCGTTCTGAACGTCGTCACCGGTTATGGGCATACGGCGGGCGAGGCGCTCGCAAGGCACATGGACGTCGATAAGATCAGCTTCACCGGCAGCACGCGCACGGGGCGGGCGCTGTTGAAAGCCTCGGCGGAATCGAACCTGAAGCGCGTCAGTCTGGAACTGGGCGGCAAGTCGCCGAACATCGTCTTTCCCGATTGTGAGATGGAGCCGGCCATCCGTTCGGCGTTCTGGGGCATCTTCGGAAACAAGGGGGAGATTTGCAGTGCGGCCTCGCGCCTGCTGGTCCACACCGATGTTCACGATAAGTTTCTGGACACGCTTGTGTCTCGCGCCAAACGGCTGAAGGTGGGCGACCCGCTCGACAAGGGCACCGGCATGGGATCGCAGATATCTCAGGTACAGATGGAGCGCATTCTGAGCTACATCAAGTCGGGCGTCGATCAGGGCGCGCGCCTGATGTGCGGCGGGGAACGCGACACGGCGGGCTCGAACGCCAACGGATTTTTCGTGAAGCCCACCGTCTTCGCCGATGTGAAGCCGGAGATGAAGATCGCGCAGGAAGAGATCTTCGGACCGGTGCTTTCGGCGATCAGGTTCCAGAGCCCGGAGGAGGCGGTGGAGATCGCAAACGGCACCATCTACGGGCTTGTTTCCGCGGTCTGGACCCGGGATATCAAGCTCGCGCACCGCATGGCGAACGAGATCAAGGCCGGCTCGGTGTGGATCAACACGTATAACGGCTTCGATACGGCGTCTCCGTTCGGCGGATACAAGCAGAGCGGATTCGGGCGCGATCTGGGCGCGCACGCGCTTGAACAGTATACGAACGTGAAGTCGGTATGGGTGGCGCTTTGACAGGCACTGCCGCGACCAGGGACGAAATCCGGGCGCTGTTCGCGAAACACTCCATCACGCGCGTGAAGCTGGGCGCGTTCGACGTCGATTGCACGCTGCGCGGGAAGTACGTCAGCGTCGAGAAATTTCTCTCGTCGGCGGCCGGTGGGATGGGCTTCTGCGACGTGATATTCGGATGGGATATCGCCGACGCGCTGTACGATAACGTCAAGTATACGGGATGGCATACGGGCTATCCCGATGCCGCGGTGAAGATCGATCTGCACACGTTCCGGACGATTCCGTGGGAGCCGGGGACGGCTTTTTTTCTGCTCGATTTCGTGACGCGGGGTGGCTCGCCGCTTCCGATCGCTCCGCGCCAGGTGTTGCAGGCGGTGTTGGCGAAGGCGGCGGCGCTTGGCTACCGGGTATACTTCGCCGCGGAGTACGAGTTCTGGATGTTCCGCGAAACGCCGGAGAGCCTGCGCGCCAAGAACTTCAGGAATCTGACGCCGCTCTCGCCGGGAATGTTCGGCTACAGCGTGCTGAGGGCCTCGGCAAATCAGGAGTTCGTGCTGGGATTGTTCGACCAGTTAGCGGCCTTCTCCATTCCGCTTGAGGGGCTTCACACGGAGACGGGGCCGGGAGTTTATGAAGCCGCGATCGGGGTGGTAGAGGGCATCGAAGCGGCCGACCGCGCGGCGTTGTTCAAAACGGCGGTGAAGGAACTGGCCGCGCGCCAGGGCCTGATTGCGACCTTCATGGCGAAGTGGAACGCGGACTTGCCCGGGTCGAGCGGGCATCTGCACCAGAGCTTGTGGAGCGGCGAAACCAACCTGTTTCACGCGGACGGCGACGCGATGTCCGGGCTGATGACGAACTACATCGGCGGGCTTGTCGCGAACCTGCCGGCGTTCGCGGCGCTCCTCTGTCCCACGGTCAACTCCTACAAGCGGACAGTCCCGGGGGCGTGGGCTCCGGTCAACGCGACGTGGGCCGTGGACAACCGCACGACGGCGGTGCGGGCGATTCCGGGCGGCAAGAAATCGACGCGGATCGAGCTGCGGCTGACCGGCGCGGACATCAATCCTTACCTTGCGATGGCGGCATCGCTCTCGGCGGGGCTTGACGGGATTGCGCGCGAACTTGCGCCGCCCGCCGAAACCGTAAACGCCTATTCGCACGACGCCTCAGAAGACGCCGCGCTGCCCCGTTCGCTCACGGAGGCTACCGGGCTCTTTCGAACCAGCGAGGTGACGCGCCGCTGGCTTGGAGACGATTTCGTGGATCACTACGCGGCAACGCGCGACTGGGAGGTGCGGCAGTTCGAAAGGGCGGTCACGGACTGGGAACTTGCGCGATACTTCGAATCGATCTGACGCGCGGTTGGGAGAGGGGGAGTCGCTTCAGGCGGCACGCCCAGCCTCGGCGCGCCGCCAATCATTCTCCGTTTTCGAAACCGCCAACTCTCACGCGCATCATGCGAACAAGGTTCGCCAGACGGCCACCACCAGTGCATGCGTTACCATTGAGGCGCGGATTCCTCCCGCGCGCTCGTAGGCCGCGCCGTAGAATAAGCCCGCCACCGCGGCCACCAGTGCGAACTTCCAGTTCGGAAACGAGCGGTACGGCAGGTGGCATAGTCCAAAAACGACCGACACCGCGACAAGGGCGAATATCCGGCTTCCGCTCCACGCCTTCACCCACTGTTGCAGCAGTGCGCGGAAAAGAAACTCTTCCATAAGCGCCACAACCCAGAGGAAACCGAAGAAAGTGGCGATCGCCGTGAGGAACCAGTTCTGCGCGACGTCGAAGCGAATCAGTCCGATAACCAGCGCAAGCGGAAATCCGATGGGAATGAAGTAGAGAAAGTATGTCAGCCCGATGCGGATCTCGAACCCGCTCGGCGCGAATCCGTACCCCGCGCCCGCTACTTTGCGAAGCGACAGCATTGCCATCGCGGTGAGGCGCAGCAGCATCAGCTTTCCAAGAATGTCGATCCGGACAGGCGGGATGGGCGTTTCATAAACGAACGTGAAAAGTTTGCTCAGCAAGACGGCGGCAATCAGAAGCAGGATCGTGGCGTCAGCCGCCGGATGAGGGCGTAGAAGCGTGTACCAGAACGCTATGGCGCCGGTGAGCGCGGTTAGGATCAGGAACGCGCGCCAGTCGAAAGCCGCCGTTAGGGAGCTGTAAACCAGATACGGCGCAAGCGCGCTCGCCCAAAGCCCGGAGGAGAGCTGCCGCGTGGTGAAACGCGCCTCGATCCAAACACGCGCCGGCGCGAAACCGGGAATCAGGTAGAAGAAATATTCAACGAGAAAGGCCGCGATAATGGGCGCGGCGAGAGCTGAAGGCACGCCCCTCTGTCCCGCATAAACGACGCCGGCCGCGGCAAGCGCCACCCAACCGGTTATGACTGTGGCGAAGAACGGGCGCAATGGCCGGGCGATCGAACGGGCGATCAGAAATGCTCCTGCAACTGGCTGAAACGCTCGATCACGAGCAACCTTCCATCCGCCGGGCGCAGCTCCTGCCGCTCGAGAGTCCAGGTGCGCGGATGGGGTACGTAGACCGCTTTGAGCCCGGCTTCCATGGCTGGATTGATGTCCGATTTCGGGCTGTTGCCGATCATCCAGGTGCGCTCGGGATCGAGCTGCCTTTCCCCGGCCAGATGGCGATACGCCGCGGCGTCCTTCTCCTTGACGATGGCCGTGTGTCCGAAGTAGATGCCGAGGCCTGAGCGATCGATCTTGATCTTCTGTTCCTCCGGGTGGCCCTTCGTGAACAGCGTCAGGCCGTGGCGCGTAACCAGATACTCCAGGGTTTCCCGAACGCCTGGAATCAACTCCATCGGACACTCCAGTATGCGCTCGGCGAATCCCATCACTTTGTCCAGATCGCGGTCGCACACTTCGCGCTCGGCCAGATGCTTGTAGCACTGGCGGAGGTTGCGGCCGAAGTTGGCGGATCCGTAGCCGTGAATCTTCGCATTGGCGAGTTCGATTTCGTCGAGCACCGCGCGGATCTGCGGAGGCGTCAGGGCGGAATGATCCAGGAAGGCGACGAATTCGTCGAACGCATTCTCGAAATACACGTTGTTCTCCCAGAGCGTATCGTCGGCGTCGATGATCAGGTCCTGTCGCATTCAAAAGGGAGGCGCCCGTTACTGGACCTGTTTCTTACCGTGTCCGTTGAGAGGCGCGACGCTCTGGACATGCCGCGAATGCTGCTCCTTCGGCACGTAGTCGATGATGTAGTCGGCAAGTTGCCGCAGCCGTTCGGTCTCCGAGCGGCTCTGGAGCAGCAATTGCCGGAACTCCAGGTCTTGAATCATCTGTCCAAGCTGGAAACTGAGCTGCGGATCGTCGAGCTTGGGGTCGGCGAAAGGGCGCGGCTTGTCTCGAAGAAGCGCCAGCAGGCGGCTATACTCTTTAAGAGCGAGGGTGTGCAGCTCTCTTGGCACTGCGCCCGACTCGTTGTCGTCGAAGTATTCCACCTCCGCGCGCAAGTAAGACTTCTCCTCGTTCAGCATCACGATCTCGAAGCGGCGCCGGCCGGAGGTCTGGATATCGAGCTGGCCGTCGGCATAGCGCTTCACCACTTCGTCGATCACGACCGTGCAGCCGATGCTCGCGAGTCCTTCATCTTTCGAGAGGACCATGCCGAACTCGGTATTGTGGCGAATCGCATCGCTCACCAGATCCTTATATCGCTCCTCGAAGATGTGCAGAGGCAGCGGCGTGCGGGGAAAAACCACAACCGGCAGCGGAAATAGAGGCAGGAGCCCGGACTGCATGGTACTATTATTGCGTTTCGACCGGCATCGCGGCAATTTCAGAATGAGAATAGACGGCAAAGTCGTATTGATCACGGGCGCTTCGGAGGGAATTGGAGCGGCCTGCGCGGAATCGTTCCGCCGGCGCGGAGCCAAGCTCTCGCTCGTGGCGCGCTCCGAAGAGAAGCTCCGGCAAGTGGCCGGCGGCGACGCGCTCATCACGGTGGGCGACGTGACGCTGCCGGAAACGAGAGCGGCCGCGGTGGCGGGTACCTTGGAGCGCTACGGAACCATCGACATCCTGCTGAACAATGCCGGCGTCGGTCTCTATTCGCCGTCCTGGCGCGCGTCGATCGAAGAAACTCGCCGCATGTACGAGCTCAATTTTTTTGCCCCGCTAGGGCTCATCCAACTTGTGGTCCCGCACATGCGCGCGAAGAAGAGCGGCATGATCGTAAACGTAAGTTCGATTGCGGGGAAGATGACCCTGCCGTGGTTCACTCTCTATTCCTCCACCAAGTTCGCGCTCGGCTCGCTCACGAACGGGCTCCGCATGGAGTTGCGGTACGACGGGATACAGACAATGGTGGTTTGCCCGGGTTACGTGAAAACGCGTTTTCAGACGAATGTGATCGACGGGCAGCCTCCGGACCGGCTGCTGCGGGGACGGAAATTTGCGATCACCCCCGTCCAATGCGCGGAGGCGATCGCGCGCGGGGTCGAGCGCGGCGCCCGAACCGTGGTGACTCCCGCATACAGCTGGATTTACATCGCGTTCCACGGGCTGTTTCCCTCGCTGGTAGACTCGCAGTTGGCGGCCATTTATCACGGTGACCCGCCCTGAGACGAGGACGGATTGGGAAATGCACGCCGTGTTTCTAGTGGGCTTTATGGGATCGGGAAAAACCACCGTGGGAAAGCTGCTTGCCGAACGTCTGGGTTGGACCTTCGCGGATCTCGACGACGACATCGAGTCGGCGGCCGGCATGACTATTCCCGAGATCTTCGCCACGTGTGGCGAGTCGTGGTTTCGCGATATCGAGCACCAGGCGTTAAGGGCGCGGGCGCAGGCCGTTCGCGATGGCGAGCGCCTGGTGGTAGCGCTCGGCGGCGGAGCGTTTGTGCCCGAAAGGAACGTGGAGATGCTTCGCGAAAGCGGCACGACGGTCTGGCTCGACGCGCCTCTCGAAGTGTTGCGTGCGCGCGTGGAACCCGCATCGCATCGGCCGCTGGCGAAGGACCCGGCGAAGTTCGCTGAATTGTACGAACAGCGCCGTGAAGCGTACGGCAGGGCCCGGCACCGGATTGACGGCGGCGGCGAGAGCCCGGAAGCGACGGTCGAGAAAATTGTTGCGGTCCTGGAATGAGCGCCGTTACGAATAAGGAAGCCGCGCTGAGGGATCACGCCCGCTTGATCTTCGCGGCGGCGGTGAAGGCCGCGGACCCCGTTGAGGCGGTGCTGCGGCGCCTTCGCGTCGAAGGCGACGCGCTGATCGCGGGAGAAGCCCGGTTCGAACTAAGCCGTTTCCGCCGTATCCGCGTGATTGGAGCGGGCAAAGCGGGCGCGACCATGGCCCAGGCTGTGGAAAGGGCGCTCGACGGCCGCGTCGAAGGCGGGCTGGTTAACGTCAAATACGGCCACGTGGCGCCCGTTGCCACGGTCGAGTTGAAGGAGTGCGCGCATCCCGTGCCCGATCAGGCGGGCGTCGATGGCGCGAAACGGAT
>CAMDED010000067.1 GCA_945893365.1 Candidatus Sulfopaludibacter sp. SbA3
CGACACCTCTTTGAACTGGATGCCGACTATGCGGAGGCCCTCTGGGCCTTGGACCAGTCTTCCGGAACTCTGGACCTCAAAATCATGCTCCGCGATACTCTGGCCGCTCTCGAACAGTTACCGGAAGCCATGGCTCGATTCCGAAAAAACCTCCCCCGGCGTGCACATCCCGCCCTGGCACAACTGGAAGCCACCGTTCGCCACACTCTGTCACCGGCAGAGGCGTACACCATGCTCCCAGGTCGTGATCCCCAAATCGGTCAAGCACCTGGATTCTCTCACCCACCGGAAGGCGCCGACGCCACTTGCTATGCTAGCCCCATGGCTACGCATCCGTCCCGCCGCGACCTCGTTCGCACCGCAGTTGCGGGTACAGCCCTCGCAACGGCCAGACAGCCCCTCCGCTCTCAAGCGGCCCGGCGTCCGAATATCCTCTTCGTCATCGCCGACGATTGGGGCCATGGCCACGCCGGCGCCTACGGCTCGAACTGGGTCAAGACGCCGAACTTCGACCGCGTCGCACGGGAGGGCGTCCTCTTCTCAAACGCCTTCACCTCCAACCCGAAGTGCAGCCCCTGCCGCGCCACCATCCTCACCGGCCGCAACACGTGGCAGCTCAAGGAAGCCATCAATCACTTCAGCATTTTTCCGAACGACTTTGCCGTGTATCCCGACCTCCTCGAAAAGGCCGGTTACTTCGCCGGACTCACTGGAAAAGGCTGGGGGCCTGGCGACTTCAAATCGACAGGTTTCGAGCACAACCCCGCGGGAAGGGAATACCGGAAGCACACGCTGAAACCTCCCGCCTTGGGCATCGCGCCTCTCGACTACGCCGCCAACTTCGAAGATTTTCTCAGCCAAAAGCCGAAAGACAAGCCTTTCTGCTTCTGGTTCGGCGGACAGGAGCCTCATCGCCCCTATGAACCGGGTTCGGGTCTCCGCGCGGGCAAGAGGCTTGAGGACGTCACCCTTCCGGCCTACTATCCGGACAATCGCATCATTCGCAGCGACATGCTCGACTACGCACTCGAGGTCGAGTGGTTCGACCAGCACCTCGGCCACGCCCTCAGGAAACTTGAAGAGACCGGCGAACTCGACAACACGTTCGTCGTCGTGACGTCCGATCACGGCATGCCGTTCCCGCGCGTAAAGGGCCAGATCTACGAGCACGGATTCCACATTCCGCTCGCGGTACGCTGGGGCGCGAACATCAAGGGCGGGCGTGTGATTGACGACTTCATCAACACCCGCGACTTCGCGCCCACCTTCATGGAACTGGCCGGCCTCAAGCCCGCTGGGTCGATGACGGGCCGCAGCTTCCTCGATGTTCTGCAGTCCGGCAAGTCCGGGACCGTCGACGCCGGACGGAATGTGATGCTGGCCGCGAAGGAGCGCCACGATCTGGGACGGCCGAACGACAAAGGTTACCCTGTTCGGGCGATTCGCACGCCCGAATATTTGTATATCCGCAATTACGAACCAGACAGTTGGCCCGCCGGAAACCCCGAAACGGGCTATCGCAACGTGGACGACAGCCCGACCAAGGAGTTCCTGCTCTCCGGCTTCGACGAGTTCTACCGGCTCTCATTCGGCAAGCGGCCGGCCGAGCATCTCTACCTGATCAAGACCGACCCCGATAACGTCAAGGACGTTGCACGAGACGTGAAGTACGCGCTCGTGAAGCGGCAATTGCGCGACCGCATGGAAGAAATGCTGCGTGGCGAGGGCGATCCGCGCATGCTCGGCCGCGCCGACTTCTTCGACACCATTCAGTACACTGGCCCGCGCAAACACGCCTACGAGGAGTGGCTGAAGTTCAACAAGCCGTGACTTTCCCGGCCGAAGCCTCGCCGCCACGGCCAACGTGACTATCGGTTGTTTAAGTAGCTTGACCGGCAGCACGTCGTGAATTGCTCCATTCAACAGAGATCCGGGAGCGCACATGGTCGCCCGTACAAAGAAGCGGGCATGTCTCTTTGGCGGGAACACGGCTCCGCGATAATTAGAGAACTATGGGATTTCACCGGGTCACGGATGCCACCGGCGAACCGATCAACTGGAAGATCACGCACTTCGCCAATATCAGCGGGTCGGAAGAGTTCATCGCCCAACTGGTCATGGAAATGCCTGAGCTCGTGGATGCATCAATGATTTACGGCGAGGAGCGGGACAAGCTGAAGGAGGCCATTCTCATCGTGTCGATGGAAGGCCTGATGCCCGCGTTCGAGCATCTGAAGAAGATCCGGGCGTCCGTGGGCCTGAAGATGCCGGAACTGAACCGCAGGCAGCTATTCGAGGACTTCCAGGGGCGGCTTTGGCATGAATATAAGGACCTGATGCAGAAGGCCGCAAAGCGGATGGAGCCTGAGATCGGGTTCCGGTTCCAGCAGAAAGACGCGCAATTCGAAGCCGGACTACTGGCGTGGGAGAAGAAGCGGCCGAAGCTGGCGCAGGCGGTGGCGCCATACTTGCGCAAGCAGCGAAGTGACTGGCAGGAAGACCTGAGAGAATAAGGACGACCGCGACCCGAGCGTCTTTGCCGGTCGATATGACGCAGCGCATTCCGAGAAGTTGTTCGCGTCCGTGTGGCGCACAATTGGGGATGTCCTAGCGATGCTTGTCAGCCTGCACTTCCCTCCGGGTACTGTGCTGCAGGAGATTCCACGCGAGGAGCGTGACCTCGTGCGGCCCCGGCGGTTTCGGTATGCGGTCAAGGGTATTACTTACTGACCTGCACATGGGATTGCCATGAAGGTTATTACATAGCGATGGACCTCAAACAGGAAATCGAAAACGCCCTTGAGACACTGGAGGCATTCTATTTCTTCACGCAGGGTCTGAAGAAAGAGGAAAACGAGCACCTGGATAAGACTCCGGTGGGGATTCAGCCACCTCTTGACTGGGGGCTATCCGAACCTGTTGGCGGACATCCAAAGTGCCGCAATTGTCAGTCAAGCACGACGGCTGATCCAAGGACCCTGTCCCAGTCTTCGCTATCGTATCGAGCGGATTTCCAGTGACCGCTGCTCGGCCGTTCGTCAGTTTTTGCCACCACGAAACTGTCGAGGCGAACCATCCCCAAACCCGGCAGTTCCAGCGGCGGCGTCCTTTTGGCAAGAGCCACGACCCGGTTTACGTATGCCTGTGACCATTTGTCATACGAAGTGTTGAAGACGTACCGATAGGTCCACGAGTAGGTGCATACCTCAGGCCTACCATCCAGTGCCCGAAGGATCAATCGATTCAGGAGCGCGTTCGCGCGGTCACTCGGCAGACCGTTGTCTGATGCCACCTGTTTCCGGGGATCAGCCGCAACGACGTCGATGGTCGGTATCTTGCGGAGGAGTTCGAAAATCAAGGATCGCGTTTCGGACGCGACCTCGGGAATGACCATCAATCCCTCCCTGAGAGTGCCATCGGGATCGATGGACAGTGGAACGCCGATGGCTGTGGCATTCAAGCCCGGAACCTTGCCATCGGCAGCGGCCGCCAACAAGGCCGCGACGCAGGCGTCATTCTGATCGTGGGTTGGCAGCAGCGGCAGACATGAAACCCCAAGGGCTTCGAGAATGTTCTTTCGCCCGATACGACCCTGCTCAGTAGACTTATTTGGCAGAGCGCGGCGGCCCGACAAGATCGTCCAGATGTGTCCGGGGTACATTTCGGACACCCCGCCCAGAAACCGAGCGGGACTGATCTCGACGCCTGCCTGTTTCAGTGCGGCGAAAATATCCAGCGATGAACGGATAAAGCCGGCAAAGGGTCTGGTCAAAGATGGCAGGCTGTCTCCGGTCTTGCCGACTGCGGCAGACTGCCGCTCGCAGGCGCGAAGATCTTGGCCTCTCGTAGCAAGCCCCTGTGGACCGTCGAACGTCGCGGCTCTTGCCGCCTTCAGTTCACTTGAGACCACGCTCACATCGAGGGTTCCCGGCCCCGCGTCCCACTGCCATAACCAAAACTTGGCGGCGAGCTTATTGTTCTCGTCGGATGAAAGGCCGCAGACATCTATGCTGCGGCAAGCGTTGGAATAGCGGTCCGAAAGGTCGGCACCAATGTACTCGGGAACACCGGTCTTGCGTGTGGAATTCACTAACTAACTATTTTAGTCCGTTGAATCAAGGGTTGAAATGCTCGTGGATAACCGACTCGTTGGTAAACGACAGACGGGCCCGGCGGACATCCAGACTCGCAGCCGCAACACCGGATCCTCGACGACGCGTGCGGGCGGACTTTCCATGTCCGCGTCGGCGCGCCAAGCACAGAAAAAGCGAATATGGCCTCATGTGGCACGGCGAGAAATGGCGGTCCGCGAAGATCTATTCCTGTTCGGTGATAGAGTATCTCCATGTTAAACCGAAGCGTCGTTTCCGCAACGCTCGCGTTCGCCGCCCTTCTATCGTGTTTCCCTGCAAGAGCGCAGACCCCGAATCCGCCGGAAATCCCGGTGAACTACGAGGAGTCGCAAGTAGCAACCTATGTGCTGCCCGATCCGCTTGTCCTTACCAATGGGGAAAAGGTTCGTGACTCCGATACCTGGTTCTCCAAGCGGCGGCCGGAGATCCTGCGGCTCTTCGAGACGAACATGCACGGAAAAAGTCCGGGCCGTCCGGAGGCGATGACTTTCGACGTGTTCGACAAGGGCACGCCCGCGTTGGACGGCAAGGCTCTCCGCAGGCAGGTGACGGTGAATTTCTCCGGCTCGAAATCCGGACCGAAGATGGACATCGTCCTCTACCTTCCGGCCGACGCCGCGAAGCCAGTCCCGCTATTGCTGTGCCTGAATTTCTCCGCGAACGCGGTCGCGGACACTGGAGCCAGAGAAGGTGAAGTGTGGGGCAGGGACAAGACGAGGATGCCCGCCGCCAAGGGCCTAGGTTACGGCAAACTTCAGATCGACAAATTCCTTGCCCACGGCTTTGGCGTGGCCACCATCTACTACGGCGACATCGATCCGGATTTCGCCGGCGGCATCCCGCATGGCGTGCGCAGCGTGTTTCTGAAGCCGGGGCAGAAGGAGCCCGCGCCCGATGAATGGGGATCGATCGCCGCCTGGGCGTGGGGTCTCAGCCGCGCCATGGACTACCTCGAAACCGATAGCGGCGTGGATGCGAAGCGCGTCGCGATTCTTGGCGTCTCCCGGCTGGGGAAAACGGTGCTATGGGCTGGCGCCCACGACACTCGCTTCGCGATGGTCATCGCCAGCTGTTCAGGCGAGGGCGGAGCCTCGCTCAGCCGCCGCAATTACGGTGAAACGGTGAAGCATCTAAACGCGAGGTTCGGCTACCAGTTCGCGGGAAACTACCAGAACTTCGGCGGCCAGGTCGACCGGCTGCCTGTCGATTCCCACATGCTCCTCGCCCTGATCGCGCCCCGGCCGGTGTACCTCAGCACGGGCGATCTGGACCGGTGGTCCGATCCAAAGGGCGAGTTCCTCGCCGCAGTCGCGGCGGAACCGGTGCACCAACTGCTCGGCAAGCAAGGCCTCGGGACCGCTCAAATGCCTTCCGCCGGACAGCCGGTAATGCATACTATCGGCTATCACATGCACGCGGGTGGGCATGGGACTAATCCATCCGACTGGGAGCACTACCTGGAGTTTCTGAATCTTCACTTCGCGCAGGCGAAGAAGTAGTCAATCCATAGAACTCGCAGGCCGTTTCGCCCATGATCTTGTTGCGCACCGGCGTCGGCACCGGCGCGAGCGCCTGTGTGAAACCGGCCAGCGCGCGTTTGAAGTTCCCCGCGAGCAGGCATACCGGCCAGTCGCTGCCGTACATCAGGCGGTCCGGCCCGAACAGCGTCAGGATGAACTGGACGTATGGGCGCAGGTCGGACGCCACCCAGTTCGGCGCGGCCTCGGTGATCATTCCGGAGAGCTTGCACCATACCTGCGGAATCGCGGCGGCGCGTTCCATATCGCGCGCCCAGCCTTCCATCGATCCCGCCGCGATCGGCGGCTTCGCGATATGGTCGATGACCATGCGGAGATCCGGCACGAGCTCCGCGAGCTTCGCGACGAGCGGCAGATGCCGTGGACGAAGCAGCAGATCGTAGGGCAGTTGCCGTCTCGCGACCTCGCGGAGACCGCTGATTACGTCCGGGCGCAGCAGCCAGTTGACGTCCCCCTCATCGTGAACCGGGTGGCGGACGCCCTTAAAGCGGGGATGCCGCTGAAATTCGTCAAGGGCCGCGCCGACGCGCGGGTCCGTCAGGTCCACCCAACCCACCACTCCGCGGATAAAGGCGTTCGCCGAGGCGAGTTCCAGCAGCCAGCGCGTCTCTTCGACGATCGTATTGGCCTGCACGAGGACCGAGCCGTCGAAGCGGTTCAGGTCCAGAAGCGGCGCCAAGTTTTCCGGTAGAAAATCGCGGTGGATCCGGGACGGAGGCGGCGGCATCCACGCGTAGTGAAAGCGGCCAAGATCCCAGAAATGCTGGTGGGAATCGATGCGCATCGATTCCAGTCTACCTGCTCTGGCACGGACCCCCCGAACCGCGTGTTTCACTTTTTCGCCGCTTTCCGCCGATATGACATATATGACGTGGACTTCGGTGACGATATTCCTCATCCTGATCTGGGCCAACGCTCCGGTTGCCCTCGGCGGCGACGTGTTGGGGAAAATCACGATAACCAAGCGCCTTACGCCCAAGCGCGTGCTGCTTGCGGCCTACGAGCGCCGGGGAGCGGTGCTGCCTCCGGTTTCCGCGGCCGGTTCCAAAGACGGTGGCGCAAGCGCGTCCGAAAGCGAAATGGACCGTGTGGTGGTTTATCTGGAAGGTCCCAAGGACCGGGCGCAGCCGGAGCGGGTGGTCTTGAACCAGAAAGGTAAGCGGTTCGATCGGGAGATCGTCGCCGTTCCGCTCGGATCGACTGTCAGTTTTCCCAATCTCGATCCGATTTTTCATAACGTCTTCTCGCTTTCGAGAATCAAGGCGTTCGACCTCGGCTATTACGGGGAAGGGAAGTCGCGCGAGGTCACGTTTGAGAAGCCGGGAGTCGTCACGGTGTACTGCCATCTGCATCCGAACATGAGCGCGGCCATTGTCGTGACGCCCAACGCCTGGACGGCGCGGCCGGACTCTGGTGGTGAATTCCACCTTCGCGGCGTCCCCGCGGGCTCGTGGAAAGTGGTGGTGTGGCACAAGTCGGCTGGCCACTTTCGTTCGACTGTCGATGTAACCGGCGCCGGGACCGCGGGGGTGGCGTTCGAGATTCCGGTACAGGAGGGAGCAACCAGGTGAAGCGTGTCCTGTCGCTTTCGACACGAATATTTCTCGTGTCGTCTCTACCGGTTTGCGTCGCGCTGATCGGCGGCTTTCTGGCAGTGCGCGCATCCGTCGAGCAACAGGCCAGGAACGGGTTGCGGCAGTCGCTTCGGGAACTGGGGATGGCGCAGCAGAACATGCGCGCGGATTACGACCGGCGAAACCAGCGCCTGGCGGCGATCCTGGGCGAAAACGCCGTATTGAAGGCCGGCATCAATCTTTTGCGGGAAGGAGCGAGGGGCGAGGCGCGCGAAACGGTCCAGGATCAACTTCAGGAAATGTGGGGCGGTCTGGACTACGATCTGCTCGTGGTGTCCGACAGCCAAGGCAGGCCGGTTGCGGGACTGGTTCGGGAGAGCGGTTCGGCGGCCATCCTCGGGCGCGAGGAGACCGGCTCTATCGATTCGGCCATTCTCCCCTTGCGCGGGCGGCTTTACGAAGTGACGACGGCTCCTGTCAATCTGGAGTCCGAGAATATTGGCCGAATCACTGCCGGAAAGTTGTTCGACATCGAACGCCAGCGCGGATCCGGACACGCCCTGCTACTTCGGGGAAGCCGTGTCGTCCGCTCCAGTTTCAACGGAGGCAATACCGCGGAAATTGAGCGGGCTTTGGCCGCGGCGTGCAACGGCTCCGGTCCGGAATGCGAAGTTCGGATCGGTGGCGAGTCCTATCTGGCTTTTTCGCTACCAATGGACGATGGGTATAGAATCCTGAATCTCCAGTCGGCCGGAGCGGCAGCGGCGCAATTTCAAAAGGAAGTGCTTCGTATTTTTACCGGACTGGGGGCGTTCGCCCTGGCTTCGGTGTTCATCCTATCCGCCCTGGGATCGCGTTCCGTGGCCCTGCCGCTTAAGAAGCTGATCGCGCGGCTGAACGAAGCCGAGCTCACGGGCCAGTTGCAGTGCGGTCTGGCCGCCGGCTCCGGCACTCTCGAAGTGAATCAGCTCGCGCTCGCGTTTGACCGCGCCGCCGAGTCGATTGCCGAAGGGCAGCGCAACCTGAGCCAAGCTCACCTCGAATTTGTGGAAGCCATGGCGCGGACCCTTGACGCGCGGGACAGCTACACCTTCGGCCATAGCGACCGCGTGGGCGAATATGCGATGGCTATCGGCCGCGCGCTGAACCTGCCCGATGCGCAGATCGAGATCATACGCGTGGGAGCGCAGCTTCACGATATCGGAAAGATCGGAGTCCCCGACGCGGTGCTCCAAAAACCGGGTAAGCTAACCGTGGAAGAGTTCGATTTGATCCGCCAGCATCCGCAGATAGGATTCCGAATCCTCGGGAAAGTCGGAAGGTTCGGTCCCTTTCTGCCGATCGTCGAATTGCATCACGAGGACCACGACGGCGGCGGCTACCCCTACGGGCTTCGCGGCAACGATATCCCTATCGAGGCGCGCATCGTGCACGTGGCCGACGCCTTCGACGCGATGACGAGCGACCGCCCCTATCGTACCGGAATGTCGTTCGCGACGACGATGGGAATCATTTTGGAGAATGCGGGCCGGCAGTTCGATCCGGACGTCGTCGCGGTGTTTGTGAAGGTGATGGGTCAACGACAGAAGGCAATGGAGGAAGATTGTGCCGTGGCGTAATTCAAACCTAAGGTGTGGCGTTACTTGTCTACTGGCGATTGCGGTTCGCGGAATGGCCCAGGAAGCGGAGGCGGGCTTTACGATGCCGGTTACGGTGTCGGCGGGGGGAATGCTGACGCACCGCCTGCAAAGCGCCGCGCCCTCGGCCACGAACCGCGCCGCCGCTTTTCGCGCGGTGCTGTATCCCTCGGTGAAGCTTAACGAACACTGGTTCGGCTTCGCGGCCGTTCAGGTGCATTCGACGCCGAACTTTTACGAACAGTTGAACTCGACGGAGCGCGCGTTGAATACGGACGTGCTGCAAGCTTACCTCGGCTACTCGCGTTCGTTCGGAACCACTAGCGTCACCGTTAAGGCGGGCCAGATGTCGTCGGCCTTCGGGTCGTTTCTCTCCCGTTATGACGACGCCGACAATCCCTTGATCGACCTTCCTACCGGCTACGGCTACTATTACAAGCCGATCGGCGTTTACGGTCTGGCCGGAGTCGAAGTCGACGTCGCTTCGACTCGCGCGGACGCGCGCCTGCAATTCGCGAATAGTTCTCCGGGCAACCCGCACAATCTGCTTTCACCCGAGCAGCATCCCAATCTGGTGGCGGGCGGCGGATATGCATTGACGCGCGGTTTGAGAGTCGGAGCGTCGTTCCATCGCGGGCCCTATCTCAATCGCGTGAACAAGTGGCTGCTTCCGGGAGAGCGGCCTGAAGACTCTCCCGGCACGGGCGCGGGTGTCGACGTCCAGTGGGCGCGAGGCCGGTTGAGCACGAACGGCGAATGGCAGCGGTTTTATTTCGACTACCCGCGAGTTCCGGCCGCTATCGGATCTTTCGGTTATGCGGAGGCGAAGGTCATTCTTACTCCCCGGCTCTATGCCGCCGTGCGCGCAGGCTATCAAACGTACAACCTGTATAATCCCTCGCGTCAGTCGTACGAAGTCGCTCTGGGATACCGCCCCAATCGCCTGCAACTCATTAAAGTAGGCTACCTGGCGGTCTCGGGAGATCGCGTGCGTGGCACTTTGCAGAATGTGCTCGGCGTACAGGTTGTCATGTCCATTCCGTCGCTGACGAAGGCCTGGCGCTAAGTCCCAATGCAAGCGCTGCGCTAATGCAGCTCCGCGACGGCCCCGTCCAGCTCCACGATTTTCAGCGTAATCTTCGTACGCTCCGTGATGCGGGACTCCGGCGCTTCAAAACGGACCGCGACCATTCGATCCACGGTCTCATGCGGGCCGATCCGGTCCTTCTGCTTAATGGCGTCGTTGAACCTCTGTCCCAGCACCGGGTAGATCTCGAATACGCGCCTCGCGTCCGATTCCGCCGCCGTCGCCGCGTCTATCGTCCCCTCCGCGATGTCCGCACTCACCTCGACGCTCTTCACGATCCACGGATAATCGGAAGGATTCGTGACGCGGAAATCGAGGATCGCCACGCACCCAATCGCGTCCGTCGCCTGCGTGCGCACTTTCAGAATCGAGCCCTTCAACTCCAGATGGGCGTCCTTCTGCGCGTACAAATAAAGCCCAAGCCCCGAGGCGACCAGCCCGAGGCCGATGCCGAGCGCGAGCAATTGTTGCCTGTTCAGAGGGAACGCCATGCCTCAGATCTCGTCCACGATGCGCAGGATTTCCTTGATCGAAACGTGCGCGGCCTCGATCAGCGTGCCGTCGAAGATATGCGTCTCGAGGCCGATCCGCTGCGAATATCCGTCGTTCTGAAGAGCCTGCAGGATAGCCTTCCAATCCAGCCGTTCGGGACTCCCCGGCATGATGCCCTTGCCTTTGATTTGCACATTGCCGATTCTCTTCTTGGGAAGGAGGTTGTAGCCGTCGGGAAATGGAATCTGCTTGAGGCCCAGTTCGTTTTGCGGGTCCCAGTTGAGACCGAGCGCCTTCGAAGGAACCAGCTTCAGGAAGTCGGCCAGCTCCGCCGACGTGCCGATATTGCACGAGCCCTCGTTCTCAACCAGCAGCGTGACCTTCTCGCGTTCGGCGATCTGCGTCATCTCGCCGATGACGTCGGCGATCCGCGGGAAGAGCGAGCGCGGATCGTCAACCCGAAGACCTGTAAAGACGCGGATCCTGTCCGCGCCCAGGATGTGGGCGGAGCGGATGGCGTGTTTCAGATCTTCCAACCGATTTCCGAATCGCTTCCCCTCAGTCTCGATACGCTTCGCCTTAGCCTCGGGTGTTTCGGCGCGACGCCGCACGGGCTCGGTACCCGGCCATGAGAATTTCAGAAGTGACGTATTGAGGAACGACACTCTCAGTTTGCGCTCCGCGTAACCGACCGCGGCGGCCTTCACTGCCGCCTCCGGGAGAAATGCGTATTCCTGCCTGTTGCCGGGCACGCTTCGCAGCTCGATCCACTGCAATTCGTAACGCTTGGCGAACGCCAGCGAATCTTCCGGCGTCTTTCCGATTTCGTCCGTGATCGCGGAGATCGCCGAGCGCCGGATGCGAGTCTTGGCGAATAAGGGACTGGCGGCCGCCGCGCCCGCCGCCGCGGCCCCGGAAAATAGCTCTCGACGTGTCATTCGTTGGATTATAATTCTTGTTTATGCTCAAAGCTACCATCTTCCGCGAGTACGACATTCGCGGTATTGCCGATGAGGAACTGCAAGACGAGGGCGTCGAGCAACTTGGACGCGCCGTCGGAACCTACCTGCAGCGGAACAATGGCAAAAACATCAATTTGGGACGCGATTGCCGCCTCAGTTCCACGCGTCTGCGTAATGCGCTAATCCGGGGCCTGGTTGCGAGCGGATGCGACGTCACCGACATCGGCATCGTCCCCACGCCCTTGCTCTATTACTCGGTCTTTCAGCTCAAAGCCGCAGGCGGCGTGATGATCACAGGCAGCCACAACCCCGCCGAGTACAACGGATTCAAGGTCGTCTCGGGCGCATCCACCATCCACGGCGAGCAGATCCAGGAAGTACGCGAGTTGATTGAAAAGGAAGATTTCCTCAGCGGCCCGGGCGCCGAGTCGTTCGCCGATGTCTCCGACCCCTACGTGAAGGAGATTTCGGCGCAGTTTCAACTTGAACGGCGCGTGAAGGTCGTCATCGACGCGGGCAACGGGACTGGCGGCCCTTTGATGCACCGGCTGCTTCAGAACCTCAACTGCGAGGCGACCGAACTTTTCTTCGACATGGACGGGAACTTTCCGAATCACCACCCCGACCCGACCGTGCCGAAGAATCTCAAACATCTCATCGACACCGTGCGCGAAAAGGGTGCGGACCTCGGCATCGCCTTCGACGGCGATACCGACCGCATCGGCGCGGTGGACGACGAGGGAACCGTCATTTTCGGCGATCAGCTTCTCATCATTTACGCCCGCGAGATCCTCACGCGCAAACCCGGCGCGACTTTCATCGGCGAAGTGAAGTGCTCACAGCTTCTTTACGACGACATCAAAGCCCGCGGCGGCAACGCCATCATGTGGCGCACCGGACACTCGCTCATCAAAGCGAAGATGAAGCTCGAGCATGCCGAGCTCGCCGGCGAGATGAGCGGCCACATGTTCTTCGCCGACCGCTACTACGGCTTCGACGACGCTCTCTACGCAGCGTGCCGGCTGATTGAAATCGTATCGCGTTCCGGGCATCCGCTTTCGGCGCAGCTCGCCGATCTGCCGAAGACGGTGACGACGCCCGAAATCCGCGTCGACTGCGCCGATGAGGCCAAGTTCGGCGTCGTCGAGCGGGTGACGGCTCACTTCCGGAAGCTCTATCCCGTCGTCGACGTCGATGGCGTGCGCGTCCTGTTCCCGAAGGGATGGGGTTTGGTGCGCGCTTCAAACACGCAGCCCGTGCTGGTGCTGCGCTTCGAAGCTACAACCCCCGAGTTGCTCGACCAGTATCAAAAGGAAGTCGAGGCGGCGGTCGAAGCGGCAAAGTAGGCTCTTAGCGCCCCATCCGCACCTGTGGTCCGCGTTCCCCTCCCAGCAACTCCTCAAGCAGCGGGGAAATCGGATATGGGTGTCCCTTATAGTGCTGGAAACCCTCGGCAAGCTCAACGCCCGCCCGGTGTCCCGCTTCGCGCGTCCAGCGTTCGGTCATCGCCAGATAATCGTCGATTCCGTGATGTTTCATCAGCCACTGCCGCTGGCTGGCGTGTTGGGCGAGCATCCGCATCTTCAGATCGAACGTACGTCGGATGTCGACATAAAAATCGACGGGCGCGGGCTTGCCGTCGCGATCCTGGCCTCCGATAGGAGACATGAAATAGAGGTGCGGGATATCCGCCGCGGGAGACGCGGGATTCGCCGCGCCCGTCGAGTAATTGCGGGCCGGGGCGGCGAAGCAGGCGTCGCGGACAAGTAGACTCGTCGCCTCGTGGTCGCACATGTAATCCACCGGAGCCGCCGTTAGGACCAGATCCGGCTTCACTTTTCTCAGTACCTCAACCACTCGCCGCCGCGAAGCGTCGTCCGAAAAAATCGCCAGATCCCGAAACTCGGCGCAGAAATACTCGGCGCCGATTCGCGACGCCGCCGCGGCCGCCTCTCTCCGCCGCAGATCGGCGATGTCTTCGGGCGGAAGCTCCGCCGAGCCGCAATCGCCCGGCGTCATCGTCACGATCGTAATCCTGTGCCCGGTCTCGGCGAGAATCGCGAGCGTGCCTGCCGCCAGGATCTCCACATCGTCGGGGTGCGCGTGTATCGCCAGTATGTTCTTGTTCACGGTCTCCTGATCCAGATCGGAGACGACCACGCCATCTGGTCGTCAGCCTGCATCACTCTTACATAGTAATAGCTCTCGCCCCGCGTCGGCTGACGGTCGGTGTACGTGAAGCTCACGTCGTTCTCCATCGGCTGGATGTTGTGGATGAACCGATTATTCCTGATGATGTCGATCTGCCGGATCGGCGCCGTGCCCAGCGCTTTCACGCTCAGCTTAAAATCGCCGCTTACGTTCTCCACAATGTCGCCCTGCAGGTACTCCGTTCCGCCCGTCTGCATGCGGTAATCGAGAACGATGTTATCCGTCGCTCCGTAGGAGTGCCGCTTGCGCATGGCGTCGAGCAGCCCTTGGCGCGTGGAGTCCGCGGCGATTGTGCACGCGTACGAAATGTGCGTGGATAAATGGTCCGAACTCACTTGCACGCCAAGCTTGTATCCCTTGGCCCAGGCATTCCACACGTATCCGGCCGGACGGAAACCCCCGGGCGCCGACGCGATATTGCCGCGGTGCGCCGCCTTCGGCGCGCCCTCGTATTCCGCTGAAACGCGGTCGCCCTGATACATTTCGACCAGCGGCTCGACCGCCGGATCGTTGTCCCGCCAGTCCGTTCCCATGCTGCTTGCCGAGGTGTGCGAAATCGCGATTCCGTCGTACTTCTTCAAATACTCGTAGAGCATCTTCGCGCCGGTCTCACCCTTAGCCTCAGACGCTGGTATCGGCAGGGTCGGGTTGCCGCGTTTGGCAAAAATCACATTGCGATGCCCGTTCGGATAGCCAAGGCTGCGCTCATAGGCGTACAACGGCACGAACTTCGTTCCGAGGGTCCAGACGTCCGCCGCTTGCTGCTGGAGCCACGCAATGTACTCCTCGTCGGGACCGCCGAGGCCGTTATGTTCGCTCACTCCGAGAAAATCGAGATCCGCCGCGTCGATCGCGTAGCGGTACGTCTGCGCAAGCGTCCCGTCGTTGTTGCCGTCCATCGAGAACTCGGTGTGCCGGTGAGTGTCGCCGCGATAGATGCGGTAGGTCTTTCCCGCGGATTGGATCTCGTACGATCGAATTCGCTTGAGGTCGCCCGCTTCGTCCGAATGCGCCGTGAAGGTCTTCAACTCGGGCTGGATGCGGGGTTGCAGCGTGGCGCTCCGCGGCGCGCGCCCCTGTGCGGCCGGTGCAGGGATCTTCGCCGTGTAAACGTCGGAGCGCTTGAAGAGAAAATCTTCGTAGTCGCGGTTATCGGTTGCCCACGCCGCGTGGAGATTCCCATCCGCATCGCGCGCGAATCCGCCGCGCACGTCCGTACGCCCCTGGCTAAAGGGGACCTGGATGGGGGCGGTCCACCGCGAGCCGTCGTAGGATGTGCCGTAAATCTCCCACGCCGCGCGGTGCGCGGGCGCGTTATCATGCACGTCGCGCATACGCGCGAGGCGGTGGCGGAAGAAAACCCACGGGCGTCCCGATCCGTCGGTCTCGATAACGGGAAAATCATTGTACTCGCGGAGGTCCGCGGGCAACGACTGGTTCACGTCCGCGACCGGCTCTTTCCATGCGCCGCCTTCATAGACGGCGACCGCCATCGTCCGCCACTGGTAGAGCCGCGTGGCTTCTTTTCGCAGCAGAAATCCGGAGTCCTTCCCCCACTGCGAGCCGCTCTCGTTCCACGCGGCCCACAAGCGATCCTGTCTATCGATTGCGAGAGTGACGTGCGCTTCGTACTTCGGCGTTGACGCGACGTCCACGACATCCGACCATTTGCCGTTCGACCACGAACGCATCGCCACATCGTAATTGCCTTTGTCGTAGCTGTCCCATGCCACGTAGACTCGCCCGGCGGAATCGGCGGCGATGGCCGGTTCCCAGTCGTTCGAGGGCGACTCCGAGACGCGCTCGGCCGCGGACCACGCCGACCCATCGAAACGCCGCGCGAAAATATCGGACTTTCCATTCCGGAATCCCTGCCATGCGACCCAAAGATTGCCGTTCGAATCAGCCGCCATGTTGTGATAGACGTCCGGCTGCGGCTCGCTCGTTAGCCTCTCGACGCCGGACCATTCCTTACCGTTGAACCGCCGCGCGTACAGATCCCAGTTTCCATCCACTTGTTCGGACCAGACCGCCCACATGTGCCCGTTGCGGTCGCGGCCTTGTTTCACGTGAAAAACGTCGCCGGGCTTTGTCGTGACCTTCTGTGGCAGATCCCATTGGCCGCTTTTCAGACGCCGCACGAAAACCTCATTGCCTTTATCGCGGTATCCGACCCAGGCTATCCAAAGCTCGCCGTTCGCGCCCGCGGCTATCGATGGAAAATCGTTCTGATAGCCGGGCATCGAGATGTCGAGCGCGGCAGGGGCGCTGTCGATGACGACGGCTCCGCCCAGAGCGAGCAGCGGGGCGGCCCGCGACTTCGCCTCAACCTGGAATTCGCCCTGAGCCGTCTTGAAGCTCAATTTCGCACCCGCTTTGGCATCGACCACCAGGCCCGGCTCGTTGACGTACGGCACGGGAGCCGTGGGAAGTTCAGGCTCCCAGGCGCGGCGGACGAAGTTGACGCCCTGTTTGGTCGAGAAGGACCATCCGGTTTTCCCGCCGATCTTGTCCCCGGGCCGTGGCCGCCAGTTACGCAGCGCGATGACGGAGCCGCGCGAAGCCGTTACGGATCCGTCCCAATTCTTCGGCGCGGTGTCGGTGACGCCGAAGCGAATGCGGAGCGAAACGGCCGAGTCGTCAACGCCCACGGCTGCCGGCGCTTCCGCCCGCTGCGAGAACACCGCGACCAGGGCAAGCGATGCCGGCACGATGGCGAGCAGCGCTGTTCGCAAGACCCGAGTTGATGCCATAGCGCCTAGAATTATCGCATGCTCGGGCCGTGTAGTTCCTTAGCGAAACCCGGAGTTGGCTCCGCGTAGACGATTCGCCTCAGCTCCCGATAGGGTTGCCGCTCCGGAGCCCGGATCACGCGAAGTTGAGAGCGGTCGCAAGCTTATCCGGAAAAGGCTCGCACGTCGTGGCGCTCAGGCGACGGATCGTACTTCCGCGGAGGGATGTACCTGTGGGGCGAGGCGTCGATGCAGAGAAGAAATAGACTGGACGCCAGGTGAGTCGCGCGGGCGTCTTGCACGCGGTTCGGAGCGACTTCGTAAAGAGGCTCTACGTCGCGGTCCTTCTTTCCCCGCGGATCAGCAGGAACACCAGAGCGGTCGCAATCAGCGGAATAATGCTCGCTCCGATGAGGATCGGCTCGAATGAGTAGCGATCGGCGACGCGGCCGATAATGAGCGTCGAGAGGATGGTTCCGATTCCCGCGCCGGTGCCGCTCATGCCGCTCACCGAGGCCACGCTCCGCGAAGGATACAGGTCGGCCGGCAGCGCCAACGCCATCGTCGACCAAGCCGCGTACGCGAACGTCGAAACCGCGAACAGCGCGATGAGGACCGCGAAATTCGAGGCAAACGCGGCGAAGGCCAATAGCGACATACCCAAGCCGCAAATCAGAATCACGAATTTGCGCGCCGCGGCCACGCTCCAGCCACGCCGGATGAGCCAACTCGACAGCCCGCCTCCAAAGAAATTGCCCAGGTCGGCCGCGAGGAACGGAACCCAGAAGCCGAGAGCGCTGTCTTCGATTTTGAATCCCTTCGAGACAAGGTAAATCGCGAACCAGTCCGTGACGAAGAACCAAACGGGGTCCGTCAGCGACTTGCCAAGAATAATGCCCCAGGTTTTCGGCATGCGCAGCAGCGTGGACATGGCTGCGGGGCGCTCGGATGCGGCATCGGCGGCGGTCGCGGGCGGTTTCGCGGGAACCGCGGCGCGCCAGGCGATCACCCAGAGAAAGCCGAGTGTCCCGGTGATCAGGAATGCCGGCCGCCAGCTTCCGAACGTCTTGTAGAGCCAGATCACAAGAACCGGAGCGATCGCGCCGCCGACCGCGGAGCCGCTGTCATAGACCGCCACCGCCCAGCCGCGCTCGGAGGCTGGAAACCATTCGGCGACGGTCTTCGCCGCCCCGGGCCAGTTAGCCGCTTCACCGAGCCCGAGCAGGAATCGGAAGGCGGCGAAACTCCGCAGGCCCGTGGCGAGCGAAGTCGCCATGGCAGCCGTGGAATACCACAGGACTGAGAGAGTGAGGCCCTTCCGCGTGCCCAGGCGATCGAGTACGCGGCCGGCTGCCGTTTGTCCGGCCGCATAGGCGATGCGAAAGGCCACCACGATGAGCGCGAAGTCCGAATTCGTCCAAGTGAATTCAGTCTTCAGATACGGCGCGAGAACGCTGAGCGTCTGGCGGTCGATGTAATTGATTGTCGTGGAGGCGAACAGCAGGCCGCCAATCCACCAGCGCGTTCGTGAGTTCATGGCCTCGCTTCAAAACCAAGGGCCACGATACGCTACCGGACGCCGCAAACGCAACGCCTGTTTTCGTTAACGGGCTTCGATCCGTCCCATCAATCCGTTCTGATAGTCCTGAAACGCCTGGTAGATTTCGGCTTTCGTGTTCATCACAAATGGACCGGCGCGCGCGACGGGTTCGCCGATCGGTTCGCCCGCGATGAACAGAACATCCAGAGGAGCGCCGCTCTCGTTCGCGATCGGAATCGAGCCGCCATCCCGAAGGAAGGTTGCGTAGTCGCCGGCGGCCGCCTTGACGGAACCGGCGCCGAGCGAAGCCTCCCCTTCGATCACGTAGACCAGGGCGTTGCTCCCGGGCTCGGCGGCTTGCAGATACCGCGCTCCCGGCTGCAGCGTGAGATGAAGGTACGCGATCTCCGTTCGCGACTCGATGACGCCCTTCCGTCCGAGCGCCTCGCCGGCGATGATTCTCGCCTTCACGCCAAGGTCCGCGTCCACCGCGACGGGAACCTCCGCGGCGGGAATTTCCTGATAGCGCGGCGCGGCCATCTTGTCCCGGCGCGGTAGGTTCACCCAGAGCTGAAAAGCGTGAAGCCGTCCACCCGACTTCGAGAACTCGGCGCCCGGCATTTCCGAATGCACCAAACCCGAGCCGGCGGTCATCCACTGCACGTCTCCCGGACCCAGCGTTCCGTGGTTGCCCCGCGAGTCGCGGTGCTCCATTTGGCCTTCGATCACATAGGTGACGGTTTCAAAGCCACGATGCGGATGGTCCGGAAAACCCTTCGCCTCACCGGGCGCGAAATCGACCGGCCCAAGATGGTCGAGCAACAGGAACGGGTCCAGTTCTCTCATTTCACGAGAAGGGAACGCCCTGCGGATGCGCATGCCCTCTCCCTCCAACATTTCCACCGCCGGCACAATACCGGCGACACTGCGAAGCTTCGTGTTCATTTTCCTCCCCATTTTCCCCACACCACAAACAGCATTGCGGCCAATAACACCAGGGCCATCGCCGGGCTGCCGCCCACGATGAATATATGCGTGGCGGCGGCTCCCACCATCACCGGCACCAGCAGAGCCGCGCCGTATAGCGCAAGGGGCGTCACGAGAAGGATGGCCCCGAGCGCTTCGAGCACCCCGGTGAAGTAGCGAAACCACTGGCCGAGACCTATCTTGGCGAACACCTCGGCGTCGCCGCCGGTAAGCTTGGCGCTTCCCGCCATTAAAAATAGAGCCGCGCTTGCGATTCGTACGATCCACAGGGCAGCCGTTTTCAGAGTGAAGTTCATTGACATCGACTATATTGATGTGAAGATAATTAAAAGGATGCAAAAAGCGCCGGCGATTCATCTATGGCTTGTGCTGTGGAAGGCGCACGATGCGCTTCGTGAGCACGCGGTCCGGGACATCTCCGCCACGGGCCTGGGCTTCTCGGACTTTGCGGTTCTCGAAGCGCTTCTCCACAAGGGCCCGATGCCGGTCAATGCGAT
Source organism: Candidatus Sulfopaludibacter sp. SbA3 (assembly GCA_945893365.1). GTDB lineage: Bacteria > Acidobacteriota > Terriglobia > Bryobacterales > Bryobacteraceae > SYKU01. The sequence goes on from CAMDED010000067.1 coordinate 19,391, forward strand.
CGGCCCCAAGGTCTGCCTGACTCCCGGGTCCATCAGCGTGGCGATCGACCGCCTGGAGCGCAAGGCGCTTGTCGAAAGAAAACTGGACCCGGACGACCGGCGCGCCCGCATCGTGCATCTGACGGCCGATGGTTGCGCGCTGATCGGCGGAGCCTTCGCCGGTCATGAAGCCGCGATGGCGCGTGCCGTTTCGGGGCTATCCGCGGTGGAGCGCGCCGAAGCCGTCAAGCTGCTGCGGAAGCTGGGAAAGAAGGCGCGGCTGCTTCTCGATGAGTCCGATGCGCGCCTGAAGGCATCGAATATTCAATGACAACACTACCCAACCCGCAAGACCTGACGCGAAGCAAACTCGCTCAGACTTCAGCCGGTGTCCATGCTTTGGTCCGGCAGCGATGGAGTCCGCGATCTTTCTCCAGCCGGGAGGTCCATCCCGACGACTTGAAGCTGATGCTCGACGCGGCGCGGTGGGCTGCTTCCTGCTTCAACGAGCAGCCGTGGCGGTTCATCGTGGGGGCGAACCCGCGGACGGCTACGTATAAAAAACTGCTCGAATGTCTGGTGGAGGCGAACCGGCAATGGGCCAAAGCCGCGCCCGTCCTCATGCTCACACTTGGAAAGCGCACGTTCACTCACAATGCGAAGCCTAACCACTATGGACTGCACGACGCGGGGTTGGCGCTCGCGGGCGTTATGCTTCAGGCCACGTCGATGGGCATTTTCGTTCATGGGATGGGCGGCTTCGAACACGAGAAGGCCCGCACGGCTTTCGCCATTCCGGACGACTACGAGATGGGCGCGGCGGTTGCGATCGGCTATTTGGGCGATCTTTCAGGACTGACTGGAAAGACTCTCGACCAGGAACTCGCGCCGCGCACGCGGAAGCCTCTGGAAGAGATCGCATTCGAAGACTCGTTCGGGCAGGCGCTGGCTCTCTGACTACCCTGAAAGAATTCATGCTGCGATGGGGGACCGCCCTCCCGGCGTGTCGCAGTATCCGATGGGAACCTGAGGTGCGGACGATACGCGAACCGATCCGCTGTAGCGCCGCAAGTACGCGCCGCACCTTTGCCGGCGGGCCACACGCTTATGCGGCGATGGAAAACCGCAGCGTGTCGGAACCTGCGGCATTGCTTGGCATAGTTCATCGAGCCGGACTTCTCGATCCCCGCACGGTCCCCATCACAATCCCCGTCGCCACCACGTGCAGGAAGCCCATCACCCAGAATACGCTCTGATAGCCAAACGCATCCACAATCCGGCCCACCACCGGCGTCGAGAGCGCGCCCGCCAGACCGCTTCCCAGGCCCACGACCCCCGCCGCCGACCCCACCATCGAGACCGGGAAAATGTCGTTCGTCATCGTCATCAGGTTCGTCTTCCATGCCATGTGGCCGAACGTCACAACGCAGATCGCGGCCAGTGCCGGCGTCGAGGGCAAATAGGCGACCAGAATTCCAACCGGCATCAACAGCGCCGCCGGAATCATCACGCTGCGCCTCGCTTTCAGGACCGGTGTGCCGCGGGCGATGAAACGTCCCGATAACCAACCTCCGAAGATCGACCCAAGATCGCCCGACAGGTACGGAATCCAGGCCACCATGCCGATCTCCGCAAGCGTGAACTGACGAACGTCCTGTAAATACTTCGGCAGCCAGAAAAGGTAGAACCACCATACCGGGTCGGCGAAGACTCGCGAGACCAGTAGTCCCCAGACGTGCCGGGAACGCAGCAGTACACGGTAGGGAATGCGTTCCTGCTTCTCCGCTCCGCGGCCTTCCAGGATGTATGCGCGTTCGGCGGCGGAAATACGCGGGTGCGCCGCAGGCAGCCTGTAATGCACCAGCCAGAACGCCAACCACAGAAAGCCGAGCCCCCCGGTTAGCACGAACGCGTACCTCCACCCGAACCGCAGCGTCATCCAGGCGATTAGAGGCGGCGAGATCACCGCGCCCGTGGCCGCCGCCGCATTCACCAAACCGTTCGCGATGGCTCGTTCTTTAGCCGGAAACCATTCGGAGACGGCCTTCCCGGCCGCCATGAAATTTCCCGATTCTCCCATCCCAAGCAGGAAGCGGAACACGCTGAGATCCATCGCCCCGCGCGCCAAGCCGTGGAGTGCGTTGGCGGCGCTCCACCAAGCCATGAACACGGCCAGCGCCGCACGCGTGCCCCAGCGGTCTACCAACCATCCGGAGACGATGTACATCGCCGTATACGGAACCAGGAACGCCGTCAGGATATTCGAATACTCGGTGTTGGAAATCCCCAGCTCGCGCGTCAGAGCCGGCGCCGCGACGGAGAGCGTCTGGCGGTCGACGTAGTTGATCACCGTGGCCAGAAACAGCAGCCCGGCGACGCGCCAGCGATAGTTCGTCATGGCATGCGCACGCCGATGCCGAGCCCCGGCCCGCGCGGCGTCACGTAGTTCGCGCCTTCCAGACGGATGGGCTCTTCGAGGAAGCTGTTGGCCACTTCCAAAACTCGCGGGTTGTACTCCGCCAGGTTACAGCCGGGTGCGGCTGCCGCGAAATGCAATGCGGCGGCAACCTGAGGGCCGAGCGCGATGCTGATGTGCGGGACCACCGTCGCGCCAGAGGCAACCGCCATCCCGGCCAGACGCATGCCCTCCGTGATGCCGCAGCGCCCCAGGTCGGGCTGATATACGGAAAGCGCCCGCGCGCGAAAGAATGGCGCCATTTCGTAGCGCGTGCGGTAGCTCTCTCCGAGCGCAATGGGGGTCGCGAGCCGCGCCGCCAGTTCGCCATGCGCCTGCGGGTCTTCCGGAGGCAACGGCGCTTCGAACCACAGCGCGCCGCGCGCGTCCAACTCACGGCCGAACGCCAGCGCGGATTCCGGGGTGTGCCGCCACAGGGCGTCGACGGCGACGCGTGCATCCTTCACAGCGTCCATGCGCGGCCAGAACTCATCAGCAGTCGTCGTATCGTAAAACAGCTTCACCTTGTCGAAGCCCAGTGTATCGCTCGACCCTGCCGGCAGGCCGCTCAAATACGCGGGGATCGTCCGCTTCGGCGCGTCGCAAAGCAGCTCGCAGACGGGCAGACCGCGCGATTTGCCGGCCAGGTCCCACAGCGCAATATCGATCGCCGAAATCGCATCGATCATGAAACCGCCCGTCTGGCCGCGGACGCGCATCGTCGCGTACATGCGCTCCCACAGCGCTGCGATCCGTTCCGCCGTCCCGTCAAGCTCCGTGCCAATGAGCCACGGCGAGAGCAAGCGGTCGATAATGACGCAGGCGGCTTCGGGAAGCAGCGGGGCCTGCGCTTCGCCCCATCCTTCGATGCCCGCATCGGTCGCGATGCGAACGAGCGCAGTCTCGATGTTCACCGAATATAAACACGGGTACACTTGCGACCAACGGTAGTCGCCGGCGCCAGGAGCGAGCGGCGTGGGAGATCCCGCCGTGCCGGTAGCCGCGCTCAGGTCGCGGCGCAGGCGAACCGGCACCGCTTCAATCGACGTGATCTTCATGCAGGCGCCGCAGGGTTTCGAGCTCACGCAGTCCGTCGGTATTCAGCGCGGAAGTTGGATGGCGTACTCTCGCCGAGTGGATTACGCCCTTCGCCAGAAGGTTGTGCTTAGCGGCGGAAACGCCCAGCCCCGGCTGAAGCTCGAAACGGATCAGAGGCAGGGCGGCGGTAAAGGACCGCCAAGCCGCGGCGTGCTCGCCCCGCTCCAGGTGGTTCCAGATTTTCACGTACGTGGCGGTGATGTCACTCGAGGGCATGATTCCGCAAGCGCCGCGCTCGTACTCCTCGATTAAGAACTGGCCATTCAGCCCGCCAAAAATGGCGAAGTCGCCGGCGCCGTTCAGTGCGGTTTTGAGGACGCCGATCTTCGGTGCGGTGGGCGGCGCTTCCACCTTGGCGGAACGCACGTGCTCAATATCCCTTGCCATTCGCGCCAGCAACGCCGCCGGCATGGCGACTCCGGTCATCAACGGCGCATCCTGAACCATGACCGGCACACGAACCGCCTTCGAGATCGCCTCAAAGTAAAACAGCAGTCCGTCTCCATCCGGCTTCAATAGATAGGGAGGCAGCACCATAAGCGCCGACGCGCCCAGCTCCTGGGCTTCCACGCTGAGCGCGACCGCCGCATCGGTTCCCGTGTGCCCGCTCGAAACCACCAGCGGGACCCGTCCATCGACACGCGCCGCGATGCGCTTCAACATCCGGGCCCGCTCGTTCCCGAGTAGCGTGTAGCCTTCGCTGGCGTTGCCGAACAGGCCCAGGCCGTGCGCGCCCTGTTCGATCAGGTATTCCACCAGCCGGTCGAGCGAGTCATAGTCAACGCCGCCATCTTCGTGAAACGGAGTGACGACAATCGGATAAACGCCTCTAAGCATGCTGAGTCGAAACTTCCGCGAGGGTGTGGATAAGCGAAGCCTTGGCACGTAGAATGTGGTTCCGCAGCGCGCACTGGAGGCGGCCCGCATCCCTGGCTTCGAGCGCCGCAACGATTTCCGCGTGCTCGGCCTGCTCCATGTCGAAGCGACCGCCGCGGTAGCCTTCCACAACGTGCACGCGCGCAATCTGAATATTCGCTTTCAGGCTCTCATGAATTTCCCGCAGACGCCGGTTCCCGGACGCCCGGACAACGGTGGCATGCAGCTCCGAGTTCAATCGCTCATGCCGCCGAAGGCCTTCTTCATCGACGGATTCCTGTCGCAGCCCGGCCAGCAGTTCATGCAGCCGCTCCAGTTCCTGCTCCGTGATATGTCGGACCGCCGTTTCCGCGGCTAGACACTCAAGGGCACAGCGGATATCGAAGGTCTCCTCGATATCATGGACCGCCAGCGTCGCCACGTAAGTCCCGCTACGGGGATGCACTTCCACCAGACCCTCGGTCGCTAATTTCTGCACCGCGTGACGGATTGGCGTGGGACTAACACCAAGTTTTTCAGCGATTTCCGGAATCTGGAGGCGATCGCCGGGGCCGAAAACACCGGACAGGATCGCTTGCCGGAGCGAATCGTATACGTCATCGGTCGCGCGGCGCCGCGCGAGCTTGGCGAGTTCCATCCCGTTCGGATCCCCTTGAATGGGAATTGTATCACGCAGAGCGGGCTCGTACAATACTGAAATCTGAAATTTTTTATTTTAAACTTTACAATAGATTCGTCTTGAGATACTATTTTCACTAGACTGGCGCGCAAGTCGCGCCAAGACTCATTTCAGGGGTATTATTCCATGTCGAAGACTTTGCGACTCGCCGCGCTTTTGCTTACTCTCGGGATCGCCCTCCTTGCCCAGCAAGGAAGAGGAACCATTCAGGGACTTGTTTCCGATCCCAGCGGGGCGGCCATACCCAGCGCTCAAGTCAAGGTGACCAACGTCGCCACAAACCAGTCTTTCCAGACGGAAAGCAACAACGATGGCCTGTACACGGCGCCGAATCTGGCCGTGGGCGAGTACGTGGTAACCGTCGAAAAAGCGGGATTTCGCCGCTCCGTCCGCTCCGGCGTTCAACTCCAGGTGGATCAACGCGCTCAGGTGAGCGTCAAGCTGGATGTGGGCCAGGTTTCCGAAACGGTCGAGGTGATAGCGGAAGCGCCGCTCGTCGATACAAGCAACGTGTCCCTGGGAAAAGTCGTGGACCAGCGCCGTGTGGCTGAGCTTCCGCTAAACGGCAGGAGCGCCCTTGCCCTGACTCTGTTGACTCCGAGCGTCAAGTCGAATGCCGGTCCAACGGCTTCCGGCTTCGCGGACCGCGGCATCCAGCTCTCATCGATATCGATCAACGGAGGCCCCAATGCCATGAACGGCCAGTTGCTCGACGGCGGCAATAACATTCAGAGCTACATTGGTGAAGTGGCAATCAATCCCGGTGTCGATTCGGTCGAAGAGTTCAAGGTGCAATCCGGCGCAATGTCGGCGGAATTCGGCTTCACAGGCGGCGGGGTCATCAACATGGTGACGCGTTCGGGCACCAATCAACTGCACGGTTCGTTCTACGAATTCCTGCGCAACGACGCGCTGGACGCGCGTAACACGTTCGCCACCGTAAAGCCCCCGTTCCGCTACAACCAGTTTGGCGTGTCGGCGGGAGGCCCCATCATCAAGAACCGCACGTTTATCTTCGGTAACTGGGAAGAGTACCGCTACCGGCGCTCGCAGCCGCGCATCGGCAGTTTTCCCACGGTAGGACAGCGCGATGGCAACTTCTCCGATCTGCGCGACAACCAGGGGCGTGTAATCCCCATCTATGATCCGTTTACGACCCAGGGTTCCGGCGCCGCCGCGACGCGCCAGGTGTTCCCCGGCAACGTGATTCCGGCCAACCTGATCGATCCGGTGGCGAAGAACATCAACCAGTTTTACCCCATCCCGAACCGGGCCCCGACAGACGCATTCACCAACGCCAACAATTTCCAGACGCTATCCTCTGAAATCCAGGCCATGCGCCAGTACACCTTTAAGGCCGATCATCGCTTCTCGAACTCCAATTCCATGTTCGGCCGCTATTCGTTCTTCAACCACAAGACGGATAATGGCGCGGGAGGCGCCACCGTTTATCCCGACGAGGTCGTGGCGAAGCGCGACGACAACTTGAAGAACTGGAACGTGGTGCTTTCGGACACGCACATCGTGTCGCCCTCGGTGGTGAATGAATTGCGGATCGGCGCCACGCGCGGCTACTTCCCGTTCGTGGTGCGCAGCTTCGGCGGCGGCTGGCCGGCAAAGCTCGGGCTGCCTTCCATCGTGCCCGCGGATACGGTACCCACGATCAACAACGGACTGACCGGCTTCAACACCGGGACCGCCGGATTGCGCGGGTCTCTGAACTGGCAGTTCCTCGACCAGGTGAATGTCATTCGCGGCGCGCACTCGCTCAAGGCCGGCTTCGACCTGCGCCTGTTGCAGGGACACAACCTTCAGCGCTCGTCGCCATCCGGCGCGTACACCTTTAATGCGGGATTGACCGGTAACCCGATCACCCCCGCGGGCACGGGCTCGGCCTACGCGACCTTCCTGCTGGGCGCCGTGCAAAGCGCCAGCGTCACCACGCACACCGGCGAGTCGCAAGTCGCGCACACGATCAGCGGATTCGTTCAGGACGACTGGAAGTTGACGCGGCGGCTGACCCTCAATCTGGGACTGCGCTATGACTTCCAGTCGCAGGCGCTGGAGCGTAACAACGGCTCGAGCAACTTTGATCCGACCTGCAAACTGCCGAATGGTCTACCGGGTTGCACGGTCTTTGCGAACGTGGACGGCCAGCCGCACACCTGGCGGAAGAACGACTATACGAATTTCGGTCCGCGCCTTGGCTTCGCCTACGACGTGTTCGGCAACACCCGCACCGTGGTTCGCGGAGGGTACGGGATCGTCTATCCGTCGCAAATGTGGCGCGAAAACTATGCGAATGCAAACGGATTCGCGCAAACATCCACCAGCTATCCGCAGGCGGACGCGAATCGTCCGGCGTTCCTGCTGCGCCAGGGATTTCCGTCCGCGCCGATTCAGCCTCAAGGAAAAGCCCTTGGGCCGGCGGCGTTTCTCGGCCAGAGCGTGGCCTATGACGAAACCGACGGCAGCACGCCGATGTCTCAGCAATTCTCCCTCTCCGTGCAACGACAGTTGGCGAGCAACTGGTTGGTGGAGGCCTCCTATTCTGGAAACCTCGGCCGCGGATTTACGGCGGGTGGTTACGATATGAACCAACTGGATCCGCAATATCTGCCGCTCGGCGCGGCGTTGAACCAGCAGGTCCCGAATCCCTATGCCGGCTTGGTTCCGGGAGCGTTGGGAGGCGCTACGATCTCGCGCGAGCAATCCCTGAAGCCCTTCCCCTACTACAGCGCGATCACCGTACGGAACCCGCGTCTGGGCAGTTACAATTCTCACCTGTTCTTGTTGAGCGTCGAAAAGCGCATGTCGCGAGGGCTGACATTACTGGTTTCGACGACGGCGGGCAAGGTCATTAGCGACAGCTTGGCAACTCCGGTCAACTTCGGCCCCATCGAGCAAGCCTCGATCGTGGGTTACCAGAACGGGAAGTTCAATCGCCGTGCGGAACGCTCGCTCGATCCCACGGACGTATCGAAGCGCGCGACGATGAGCCTGCTCTACGAACTGCCGTTTGGCCGCGGGCAGCAGGGCTTTCATCGCTTGATCGGCGGATGGCAGATCAACACCATCGGGATCATGCAGACCGGCATTCCGCTGAATGTGACCGGCGCTAACAACCAGCGGGCCAACCGGCCCGATTCGACGGGCGCATCCGCGCAGCTCGACGGTGGTACGGCGCAGCGCTGGTTCGATACCACGACGTTCATTAACCCCGCGCCATTCACTTTCGGCAACATCGGGCGTACGCTACCCGACACGCGGGCGCCGGGAACGGTGAACTGGGACATCTCGTTCATCAAGAACACCAAGATACTGGAACGGGTAAACGTGCAATTCCGGGCCGAAATGTTCAACTTCCTGAATCACGTGAACCTTGGAATACCGGCCACGGCGTTCTCGCCCGGTGCGGATGGCAGGAACACGTCGGGCTCCTTCGGCACGATTACGTCGGCACGCGACGCCCGAACCATCCAGGCGGCGCTGAAGGTGAGCTTCTAAACATGCTGTTCCTTGCCGCCGCTTTCGTATCGACTGGCTTTCTGGCTCTCCCGCCCGGCGAGGAAATCGGCGCCATGTCGGCAGTCGCCATCGGCCGCGACGACCGGATTTACGTGCTGCATCGTGGACCCAAGCCCGTAGTGGCCTTTAGTCCGGATGGAATGTTCCTGCGGAGTTGGGGCGCGGGCATGTTCGAACAGGCGCATGGGCTGCGAGTGGCGCCGGATGGGACCGTTTGGACCACCGACAACAAGAACAACCGGCTGCGCCAGTTCTCGCCGGAAGGCAAGCTTCTGCGCACCATCGAAGCCGGATTCCTCGCTCCCGACGATCTTGTTTTCGCCTCTACCGGAGAGATTGTGGTGGCGGACGCCGGCAATGCCAGGATTGTGAAGCTGTCGCGCGAGGGAAGCGTAATCGCTTCGTGGGGCCGCAAAGGGAAGGGACCCGGCGAGTTTTCCGCCGCACACGGACTGGCGATCGACAAGCGCGACCGCATCTATGTAGCGGACCGCGGCAACCAGCGCGTGCAGGTCTTCGATTTCGGCGGCAAGTTTCTGGCGGAATGGACCGGCTTCGGCAATCCGTTCGGGCTGTTGGTGGTAGGCGCCGAGCTTCTGGTTTCCGATGGCGAAGGACACCGCATCACGCATCTTTCGCTCGATACGGGGAAGATCGAAGAGCAGTGGGGCGATCCGCAAATTTTCCAGCTCCCCCACTTGATGGCGGTCGATTCCCGCGGCCGGCTTTATGTTGCCGAAGTCAATGGGAAGCGTGTGCAGATTTTCAAAAGGAGATAGAATTGAAAGCGGTCATGCGATACGTTTACGCGTTGATAGCGCTCCCCTTACTGGCGCAACAGCCGGAGCATCCCGAGGACCGCATCGATGCGGCGCATCGCGGTCTGTATCAGGCTGGAAAAGACCCAAAGAAGACTGCGTCATCGGTAACCGAGCAGGTTTCCGCGGCGCGCGCCGGCACGGCTGCAACGTCCGCGCCGGTCGTTCGCAGGAACTTTATCGACGATTACATCTTCGGGCGCATGGAAAAGGATCGAGTCCCGCACGCGCCGCTCGCATCCGATGAAGAGTTCGCGCGGCGTGCCTGGCTCGACGCCACCGGACGTATTCCCGCATACAGCGAGCTAACCGCGTTTCTTAACGGCCGCTCGCCGGATAAACGCGAGAAACTCGTCGACCATCTACTTGCAAGCGACGGCTTTGTGGACAAGTGGACCTATTATTTCGAGGACCTGTTCCGCGCAGGCCAGCGCATGGGGCCTGGACTGAACCTGTTTCACTACTGGCTGCGCGAATGGCTGAAGCTCGACCGGCCGTATAACGAAGTGGTCACCGATTTGCTGACCGGCGGCGGGAAGACCAGCTTCTCCGTCCCCGGCGGCCTTTACTTCGCCCGCGATTTCGTGAAGGCCAAGGACGATCCGGAGGCTCCGGACGCCTTGGACCTGGTGAACATTCCCGATACGGTGGACGAATTCACCATCACCTACTCCAAGGTGTTCCTGGGACTGAATCTCGGCTGCATCTCCTGCCACGACGGCCGGAATCACCTGGAAAAGGTGAACGTGTTCATGGCGGCCAAAAAGCGCGAAGACTTCTTCCGTCAAGCCGGATTCTACGGCAAGACGCGCCAGATCATGAACTGGGAAAACGGCGCGCAGGCAAACACGGAGTATACGGTTGACGACCTGGCGCCGGGCTACGATACGAAGTCGGAAAGCATTCTGCGCATGCCGCGCTCGGGAGGCTCCGGCGCGCCGCGGTTCATTCTCGGCGGCGAAACGCCGCGCCCTGGACGGAACGAGCGTGACGAGCTGGCGCGACTGCTAACCAGTCACATCCAGTTCTCCCGCGCCACCACAAACCGGGTCTGGGCTGAGCTGATGGGCTTTGGAATTGTCGAGCCGCTGGAAGATTTCGACCTGGGCCGCTATTACGCGAAGGACGTGCCCGCGGGGTGGCCACGACAGGCTACGAACCCCGAGTTACTGGACGCTATGGCTGTCGACTTCCAGACCAGCGGATACAGTTTCAAGAAGCTGGTGCGGCGCATCATGACTTCATCGGCTTACGGGCTCTCGTCGAATTTTCCGGGCGAGTGGCGCGAAGAGTATGCGGCGTATCACGCCCGCAAGTTTGTACGCATGCTGAGTGGAGCCGAGCTTCACGATGCGATCACGATGGCCACCAGCCGGCCCGCCAAGCTGTCCAGTGGCGCGGAGAAGGTCGCCATGGCGCAGCAGATGTCCGAGCCGAAGAAGGCCGGCCGGGACGTGCAGGGATTCATGCGGACGTTCGGCCAGTCGAATCGCGACGAGATGCCCAGGAAGACCATGCCGTCGTCGCTACAGGCGATGCTGCTCATGCAGTCGAAGGTGGTTACGGACCGTGTGCTGGCGATAGGCGGCAGCCGCGTGGATACGCTGCTCAAGGAAGTGGCGGACGACCAGGCGCTTCTCGACCGGCTTTACATGGAGACGCTTTCGCGGTGGCCCACGGCGCCTGAGAAGGAAGTGGCGTTGCGAGCTCTGGCCAAGGACCGTAGGCGCGGCGCGGAAAACTTGCAATGGGCTCTGATCAACAGCCCGGATTTCATTTTCAACTACTGAGGCGCTCATGCGGACACGAATCAGCGACGCTTTTCCCGCCCGGCGCGACATCCTGCGTTTAGGCGGCTATGGCCTTCTCGGCGCCTTCGCCGACCAGGCGTTGACGCCCGTGCAAGCTCGGGCGGCCGGTAAGACAAATCCGCGGGGTTCGGCGCGCTTCGCCGTTATCATCGAGCTCGCCGGAGCGATCAGCCATCTGGACACCTTCGACTTCAAGGAAAGCGAGGGCACGCCTAAGGACCTCGACATCCGGAAGGTCCGCGGAGATCTGTATCTCTCGCACCGTCTTTTTCCCGAGCTTTCGAAGGAGATGGACCGGATCGCGATCGTGCGTTCCATGCGCAGTCACGAAGTGGTGCACTTCCGAGGGCAGTATTACACGCAGGCTGGGCGTCCGCTCAATCCGGCGCAGGCGTCCGAGATTCCGTCGGTCGGGTCCGTGGTATCGCATGAGTTCGAAGGCGCGCGGCGCCAGACGGACACATTCCCCACGTACGTCGGATGCAATCTGGATACGTCGGGCTGCGGCGCCCTCTCTACCGGGTTTCTGCACCCGCGTCATTCGGCGATGGACATCAATCTGAAAGCGGGCATGGGCGGAACGGCCGTGGATGGGGAAGCGCTGCAGGTATTGCAGGAGCGCTACCGGCTGCTGGGAGAATTGGACGAATCGGTGCGGTCCTCACGCGAGGGGCGCGACCGGCGATTCGCATCGTTCCATGATTTTCAAGCGTCGGCCTACCAGATCCTCGGCGATCCGCGCTGGCCGCAGGCGTTCCAAATGTCCACGGACGAGCGGGGGCGCTACGGCGAGAACGAAGCCGGGCTGGCGTGTCTATTGGCTCGCAACCTCGTGAAGGCGGACGCCGGCACGCGCTATATCCACATCACGCACCCGGACTGGGATCATCACGGGAACATCTTCGACCACAGCGTGAAGTCTAATCACTACGTGCGATGCAACGAGTTCGACCTGGGGATGGCGAATCTGATGCGCGACCTTGCCGCCGCGCCTTCTCCGCGACAGGCCGGCGCGTCTCTGCTGGATGAAACCCTGATCGTGATGGTGACCGAGTTCGGACGTACGCCCGGCGCGCTGAACGGACGCAAGGGCCGCCATCATTACAATCCCGCCTACCTTTCCTTGTTTGCCGGAGGAGGCGTGAAGGGCGGCCGCATCCTGGGCAAGACGGATGCCGACGGCGCGCAGGTGGTGGACACGGGCTGGAAGTACAAACGCATGCAGCCGCGCACCGAGAATGTCTACGCGACCATCTACTCGGCGCTCGGAATCGACTGGAAGAAGGAGATCGCGAACACGCCTTCGAAGCGTGCATACCGATACGTCGATTTCCTGGGCGCGACCGAGATCGTCAGCGACGACGAGCTTTCGGACTTGTTCGTTTGATGCGTTGCCTTCTTTTCCTGTGTGCGGCTTCGGCCATGGCCCAGAACGCCCCGGACATGGCGCTCATCCCAGCGGGCGAGTTCACCATGGGCCGTGCAAAACTAACGCCGGACGACAAGACCGGTATGCGTCCCGTGGTGCTGCTGGACGACCGGCCGGACCACAAAGTGCGGATCGACGCGTTTTCAATCGAAAAGACCGAAGTGACGCACGGCGCTTACGCGAAGTTTCTGGCGGCTACCGGACGCAAGCCGCCCTATCATTGGGCTCAGCGGCCGGCGGACAACGTGCCGGTTTACAACGTCGATTGGGAGGATGCGCACGCCTACTGCGGTTGGGCCGGAAAACGTCTGCCCACCGAAGCCGAGTGGGAGCGCGCCGCGCGCGGCGGAATCGACGGGGCGAGTTACCCTTGGGGCGAAGATAAGCCGGATGCGAAGCGCGCGCTGTTCAACGTGGAGACGGGTGCGGGTCCGGCAGCCCGGTATCCGCCCAACGGATTCGGCGTTCACGACATGGCGGGTTCTCTCAGCGAGTGGACTGCGGACTGGTTTGCACGCGAATACTACAAGGCATCACCGGTGGCGAATCCAAAAGGGCCGGACGCTGGAGAGTACAAAGTGATTCGGGGAGGCGGCTGGCCGGACCAGCCCTCGCGCATCACCGTGTTTTTCAGAAATTGGGTGCGGCCGAATCAGCGGACTCCCAATATCGGGTTCCGGTGCGCGCGGAGCGGGGTGTCCTTTCGGTAGGGCTGCGTTAGTCGATGAAAGCGTCAACCAATCTGTCGTCCGCGCCCTGGTCCTCTCAGGACCGTTCGACGTGGGAAGAGTAACAGGGCGGCCACTCGATGAGGATGCCTAATGCGGCTATCCGCCGGTTTTCAGCTCGTAACGGCATAAGTCTTGACAAAATATCACATTAGATATAATCTAAATCCTTCATGGTCGCCGAGTCAATTAGACGGTCCCTGGAGGCTGGCGGGTTGCGATGCACTCCGCAGCGCTACGCCGTGATGGCATTCTTGACGGAACACGCCAGGCATCCCACTGCTGCGGAAATCTTCGAAGGCGTGAACCTCGTGGATCCGCGCTCTTCGAGGGCCACGACGTATAACAATCTGCGGGACTTGGTGAAGGCGGGTTTGGTGCGTGAAGTGGCCGTCGAGGGCCGCGCCGCGCGATTCGATGCGAAAATCATGCGGCATCACCACTTCATTTGCGACCGCTGTGGCAATGTTGAGGACATGGAGTGGTACGACGTACCCAGGCCTGCCTCGGGCTCCCTCGGTAAGCGGGTCCTTCGCGAATGCGAACTCATTTTCCGGGGGTTCTGCACGAAGTGCGCTCCGCGGCGCGCTTCCCGTTTAGACGCCGCAAGGCGCGTGGATGCCGGGTGAATGGCGCGTCGGCAAGCGCGGCCGGCGGCGATTGCAAGAATCGAAAGCCAAGACGGCGTCGCAGCCGTCGCGATATTTTTTGAACTACTTTGAAGGAGGATAAAAAGATGGAGAAAGAACTCACAGGGACAGCCGCGGCCGTCCCCAATAATCCAACCGAGGCCAAGTGCCCGGTAAAGGTTGGCGCTCGCAGACACACGGTGGCTGGGGCCCCGGCGAATGCGGGCTGGTGGCCGGACCAGCTCAACCTGAGGATTCTGCACCAGAACTCGCCCCTGTCCGATCCGATGGGAAAGGCGTTCAACTACGCTGAGGAGTTCAAGAGCCTCGATCTAAACGCCGTGGTCAAGGACCTGCATGCCTTGATGACGGATTCACAGGATTGGTGGCCGGCCGACTATGGCCACTACGGGCCGTTTTTCATTCGTATGGCGTGGCACAGCGCAGGTACGTACCGTATCGGCGACGGCCGCGGCGGGGCAGGCTCCGGCACACAACGTTTTGCGCCGCTCAATAGTTGGCCGGACAATGCGAGCCTCGATAAGGCGCGCCGGTTGCTCTGGCCGATCAAGCGGAAGTATGGCCGGAAAATCTCCTGGGCCGACCTCATGATTCTTGCCGGTAACGTCTCTCTGGAATCGATGGGGTTCAAGACCTTCGGTTTCGGCGGCGGGCGCGCGGACGTCTGGGAGCCCGAAGAGGACGTCTTCTGGGGGCCTGAGGGCAAGTGGATGGGGGACGAGCGCTACAGCGGCGATCGTCAGCTCGATAATCCTCTCGCCGCCGTTCAAATGGGATTGATTTATGTGAATCCGCAAGGGCCCAATGGAAATCCCGATCCAATCGCCGCGGCACGCGATATCCGCGAAACGTTCGCTCGCATGGCGATGAATGACGAGGAGACAGTTGCGCTCATTGCCGGCGGGCACACGTTCGGCAAGACCCACGGCGCCGCCGATCCGGGCAAATATGTCGGCGCCGAACCGGAGGGCGCCCCCATTGAGGAGCTAGGCCTCGGCTGGACAAACACCTTCGGCAGCGGCAAAGGCGCCGATACAATCACCAGCGGTCTGGAAGGCGCATGGACCCCTAGCCCGGTAAAGTGGGACAACGGGTTCTTCGACACGCTGTTCGGCCATGAGTGGGAATTGACAAAGAGCCCTGCCGGCGCGCATCAGTGGACGCCCAAGAACGGCGCCGGCGCAGACGCCGTGCCGGATGCGCACGATCCGTCGAAGCGGCACGCGCCGATGATGCTCACGACGGACCTCTCCCTGAGGATGGATCCGGTCTACGCAAAGATCTCGAAGCGCTTCCACGAGAACCCGGAGGAGCTCGCAGACGCGTTCGCCAAGGCTTGGTTCAAGCTCACGCACCGCGATATGGGGCCGATCTCGCGGTACCTTGGTCCGCTGGCGCCCAAGGAAACGCTGCTATGGCAGGATCCTGTTCCCGCAGTGGATCATGCGTTGATCGGGGAGCAGGATATTGCGGCTCTAAAGACTAGGATTCTCGCATCGGGACTGTCCATCTCTCAAATGGCCTCGACGGCCTGGGCGGCGGCGGCGACGTTCCGCGGCTCCGACAAGCGCGGTGGCGCGAACGGCGCGCGCATTCGCCTCGCGCCGCAGAAGGATTGGGAAGTCAACCAGCCGGCTCAACTGGGAAAGGCGCTGCGGACGCTCGAAGGGATCCAAAAGGAGTTCAACGCATCGCAATCCGGCGGGAAGAAGGTTTCGCTCGCCGACCTGATTGTCCTGGCGGGCTGTGCGGCCGTCGAGGCGGCGGCGGAGAAAGCCGGGCACGACGTGAAGGTACCTTTCACGCCGGGGCGCACGGACGCTTCGCAGGAGCAGACCGATGTGCACTCCTTTGCACCGCTTGAACCGATTGCCGACGGGTTCCGCAACTATCTCCGAAGCGGACAGCCCCTGCCGGCTGAGGAACTGCTAGTGGATCGGGCGCAGTTGCTGACGCTGACCGCTCCCGAGATGACGGTGCTCATCGGCGGCTTGCGCGCCCTGAATGTAAACGCCGGGCAGTCCAAACACGGCGTGTTCACCAACCGGCCCGAGACGCTGACGAACGATTTCTTCGTCAACCTGCTCAACATGAATACGAAGTGGCAGGCCTCCTCTACAACCGAAGGCGTGTATGAGGGGCGCGATCGCGCGACGGGCGAAATCAAATGGACCGGCACCCGGGTCGACCTTGTCTTCGGTTCTAACTCTCAGCTCCGGGCCGTCGCGGAAGTCTATGCATGCGACGACTCGAAGGAGGCGTTCGTGAAAGACTTCGTGGCTGCGTGGACCAAGGTGATGAACCTTGATCGCTACGACCTTGCCTGAGTTCGGCGGAAAAGAGAGCTGTCAACTTCGTACGACGCGTGTTGTTTGGATCGGCTAAACCGAAGTTCGCTTACCTTGACTCGCGGGGGCGCATGGCGCGCCCTCTCGTGACAGGCTGAACGAGACCGACTGGGGACAGGCTTAGATTCGGCTGGAGAAAACAGACGCCGCGACGCCCGGTATTGCGGACGCCCTTCATGATCTCATCGATTCGGTGGAGCCAATGGAGGATGGGGTGGGTGAGAGTCGCAGGGCGTCGTATCCGATGAACGCCGCCAGTGAGAGAACGGAGACTGGGAGATTGGGCGACCTTTGCTGGTGAAAACGCTTGACAATCGTTAATCCCCGTCACGGAATTTCCCGAGGCATACTGAAGTGCATGCCGTTTCCCCGGTATTCGCGAAAAATGTCCATCAATTTCCGGATTCTCGCTATGTTGAACCCTCGCGGGAAACACCAATGAGCCTGGTAGCCGCGAACCGACGTCCGTTCTGCGCAAGTCGCGGGGCGACGCGCTCGTCCAGCCGTTCATCCGGCTGGCTGTCTTCCGTCGATAGCCGGTCCTTCCGAGACATGATGACGCGCCGCGCCTTGATCGCCGGCACGGCCGCCGGCGCGGCTGTTAAAGCTTACGGCCGCTTCGGCTCCGTCGAGTTGGGCGTGTGTGAGCCGGCGGCGCACTTTGAGCGGGCGGTCGCATTCGGCTTCGACTACTATGAGCCCGAAGCCTCCGAGATCGCCGCGATGGATGACGGGGCCTTCACGCAATTCAAGGCGCGCGTGCTCGCCTCGCCCATCCGCTGCAAGGCGTTCCGGAGTTTCATCCGCGGCCTCAAGGTCGTGGGCGGCGACGTTCGCCCGGACGACCTGCGCGCCTACGTGGACCGGACCATGGCGCGCTGCCGCGAAGTCGGCTGTGAAGTGATGGTGTTCGGAAGCGGGGGCGCGCGCAACGTGCCTCCGGGCTTCCCACGGGAGCGCGCGATGGATCAACTTCGCAGCTTCTTGCGCGATGCCGGCGATGCCGCGCGCCGCCACGACATGGTGATCGGAATCGAACAACTAAGAAAGGAGGAAAGCAATGTGATCAACACAGTGGGCGAGGCGCTCGCGCTCGCACGCGACGTGGACCATTCGAACGTGCGGATCATCGTCGACTTCTACCACCTTCGTAAGGCCAATGAAAACCCGGACGTAATGTGGGAGGCTCGCCGCGATATCGTGCACATGCACTTCGCCAACCCCTCCGGTCGCGTCTGGCCCAAGCGTCCGGACGAAGATCCTGAGTATCGTCACTTCTTCCGCGTCGTGCGCGAGATGGACTATCGCCGTGGCCTCACCATTGAGGCCCCCAACGGCAGCATGGAAAAAGACGCTGAAGCGAGCCTTCGATTCTTTGCGGAAATGCTCGCCGGCTGATTTGAGCGGCAGAGTCTCCCGCACCGGGTCAAAACCGCGGACGCCGTTTCTGCAAGAACACGATTTCGCCCAGTTCGCTAAAGCATCCTCGTTCGAATATTCTTGTTGAGGCTGCCCCGGCCGCCAAGAATTCAAGCGTGTCGCGGGAGGCTCACCACGTCCCGCGAAGCCGCCGCTCGGTAGGCGCCGAACAGCGCTTCTAACACGTGTACCCCGTCGGCGATGGAGACCTCCCCGTCGCGGCCCTTGTCGAGCGCATCCAGGAACGCGGTTTGATCGGATACGGTTACACCCGGGATCGCCCACTCGACGGCGCCCGACTTACGCTGATCGCTCGACGACCAGAACGCCGCCGGATCGTCGGGATTCTCGGGTGGCGTTCGCCAGAAGGCTTGCCGGCCGCCAGTGATTTCCGCCCGCGTTGCGAAGCCGTCGATGAATGCCGACCCTCTCGTGCCTATGAGCTTGGTGCGATTGGTCCCGCCGCCGGGGTGGCTCTTCCAGCCGGTCCGCCCCGACGAAATCGTCGCCACGATGCCGCCGTCGAGCGTCAGCGAGAGTACGCCGAAGTCTTCGTAATCGCGGCGTGCGTTGTTTTCGAAAAAATAGTTCGCCGTGATGGCGCTCACCGTCCTGAAGTCGCGCCGCGTGAGCCAGCGGAACATCGCAAGCGAATAAACGGCGATGTTGAACATCTCGCGTTTCGCGTCCGGCACGAGGAACGTCTTTGGCTCGGACGTCTCCGTTCGCGGTTTGAGCGGCAATTCCTTCGTGTAGCCCTTCGCGAAATGCAGGTCGTGATGAATGGCCCGCAATTCGCCCAGAGACCCCGAAGCGATCAATCGTCTGGCGCGTTGCGCGGGCGGGAACAGCACCTGTGTGAACATCTGGCTCCGCAAGTTCTTCTTTCGCACCAGAGCTTCCAGTTGCCGTGCTTCCGCGAGCGAGCCGGCCACGGGTTTGTCGATGTAAATATGCTTGCCCGCCTCGGCGCAGCGGATCGCCACTCGGCCTTGCCGATGATGCTCCGTGCAGACGGAGACGACGTCCACTCCGCGCCGTGCAAGGGCCTCGTCAAGATCGCGGATGTAGGGAACGCGCAACTGATCGGCCAGTTTTTGATTCAGCCGCGCCCGGCGCTCGTCGACGTCTTTCTCGTCCGAAACCGCCACCACGTTCGAGCGTTTGTCCTGCTGGAATCCCAGCGCGTAGTTCTCCTGATGAGACATTGCGCCGGTCGCGATCAACACTCCGTACGGCATGCTACTCCTCCTCCGCGCGCGCCGGCTTGCCTAAGGCAAGAGACCGCTCGATCGAGCGCCGGTAACCTGGCGTGGGGCTTTCAATCGTCTGAACGAGCAGCCTCGGGTCCGGAAAATCGTCAAAGCGCAGCGTGCCGTTTTGTCCGGCGAGCAGCAATTGCACGGCGGGTTCGCCGCCATGCGTCAGCTCCGCAGTGACGAGCGAAGTTTGACCCTGTGCGAACTCCACTTGAAGGGATACGGTTCCTTGCTTCACGCCGCCGAGCGCATAGATGCTTCGCACCGGCGCGCCGGCCAGCCGGCTGACGATTGCCACTCCGGCCTCGGAAATAGGAATCAGCAGCCCGTGGTCGGCCGTCAGTTCGAGGTGCGCGCGCACGAACACGGGCCGGCCAATCGGATTCCCGGCGAGCGCGGCTCCGATGGTCTTCTCGAGCCATGAGAAATATTGCATGGAGTCGATTCTATCCGAGTTCCATGGAGGCGGTATTCCATGGGTGCGCGAGATGGAAATGATGAAGGATCGTTAATCAAGCGCGCCGAGCCTCCCAGTAGTCCTCAAAGCGGCCATTGATATGAGAGCAGCGGAGTGTCAGGAGGGCGTTGGCTCCGCGCACCGTCCAGAACATGCCCGACTGCTTGCA
>CAMDED010000068.1 GCA_945893365.1 Candidatus Sulfopaludibacter sp. SbA3
GAACAGCCCTTCTACATCCTGAACCGCAGCAGCATCGTATTCAAAACGCATAGCTCTTTCGTGCCGTTCCGCAGAGGCTTCCTTCAACGCGCCGTATCGAAAGCACCGCGGCCCGACCACCCAGCCGCTCAGTATGCTTTCCTGCCGCGGTGCTTCCGATACGGTCCTAGGCGTTGCTGTGGCGGTGTCCACCGTTCGTGCCGGGAGCGGCGTGCTTTGATGGCGGCGAGCGGCTTGGTCGCATCGACGCTAGCCCTCAGGGCGGCCGGAAGGGCGCCCTCTTCCGAATCATCAGGCCGGAGCAACCCCCTGGTCGATGGCGCTCGTCGATTCCGGGCCGCCCATTTTCAAGCGCGCCCGGTTGCGCCCGAGCGGCGCCTGTTAGACGCTGCGGCCATTTTTCACACGAGACGCCACACTGCATCATCTGCGCGCCTTGTGTTACAGTTCCAGGAAAGGGAGTTAAGCAAATGCGATCATTGATTCTGTTTTGCGCGATCGTTCCCGCGAGTCTCTATGCGCAAGGGCGTTCCTCTATTCTCGGCGCTATCACCGATGAGTCCGGCTCGGCGATTCCCGGCGCTGCCGTGACTGTCGTGAATACCGGAACGCAGCGTACCTGGACCGTGACATCGGGCGACGGCGGCAACTTCGAGGTCCCGGCGCTCGAAGTTGGCGGCTATGAAGTCTCGGCCGAAGCAAGGGGATTCCGAAAGACCACGGTGCGGGCGGTGACTCTTGAAGTCGACCAGCGCGCGCGCGTGGATATCAAGCTGCTAATTGGTGAAGTGACGCAGCAGATCAGCGTGGACGCTCAGGCGCTGTCGCTTCAGACGGATGATGCGACCCTCAGCACCGTGATCGATTCAGCCAAGATACGCGAACTGCCTCTACCTGGGAACCGGAATCTGTTCCGCCTGGCGCTGCTCGTGCCGGGCATGAGCCGCGGACCGGCATCGAGCGTAACTACGAGCGGCTTTGGTTCGGGATTTGGGATCGCGGCGATGGGGCAGAAGGTCCATAACAATGCGATCCTGCTCGATGGGGCCTCGCTCCGCACCTCCATTCACGGCGCGGTTCGCATGCGGCCGTCGGTCGAAGCCATTCAGGAATTCCGCGTGGAAGCGGGCTGGTATCCGGCTGAGTATGGCACGCAGTCCGGGGCACAGATCGTGGCGACCATACGTCCAGGCACAAACGAATTCCACGGAGTGCTGTTCCATTTCCTGCGCAACGACGTTCTGGATGCGCGGAATTTTTTCGAGAATCCCGCGATCAAAAAGCAGCCGCTGCGGCGGAACACGTTCGGCGGCGTGTTGAGCGGTCCGATCCTGAAAAATCGCACGTTTTTCACGGCTAACGGCGAATTCTTCCGCGAACGGAGAAGCACGCAAGGCTTCGGCATCTACCCGAGCGATCGAATGAGGCGCGGCGATCTAACCGAGGAATTTTTCCGGCGCGCCGACGGTTCGCTTATTCCGGTCCAGGATCTGGAGTCGCGCCTGCCGTTTCCCGGCAATCAAATTCCAGCCAGCCGCATCTCACCCATTGCGCAGAAGCTGTTCGGATTCTGGCCGGCGCCGAATCTGGCGGGCGAGTTCTCCGGGCGCAACAATTTCGGCGGCGCATCGAGCAATAAGGACAACGACGATCAGGTCTTCGTCCGCATCGATCACAATTTCAACGACAAGAACCGGCTATTTGGAAGGTATGGAATCCAGGACGTGAACCTGCCGGTGTTCCCGATCAACCCGGATCCAATCTTTGTCACGCGGAGGCCGAGGCGTCAGCAGAACGCGACGATGAACTACACGCGAGTCCTAACGCCCACGATGCTGAATACGCTCAAGGTGTCCTACAACCGCGACATTTTCAAGACGGTGGACGATGTCAGCGGAACGAGCTTCAACATCCTGAAGGATCTGGGAATTCCGGGACAGACGAACAACCCGCTCGACACGGGGCTGCCCAGCATCGGATTGGGTGGAACCGTGAGCGGTTTGGGCAACTCCGACATCAATACGATCTGGGACGAGTCGCGCCAAGCCTCCGAACAGATTACTCTGACCCGGGGCAAACACTCGGTCAAGATTGGGTCGGAGTACTCGCTCTTGCGGCTGGACCGGCGCACGGTTTCGTTTGTTCGGGGCGCGTTCGATTTCTCCGGGATCCACTCCGGCACGGCGGCCGGCGTGACCGGTGCGGAACGAGGCCGTCTGGCGTGGGCGGACTTCCTGCTCGATCAGCCGCAGCAGGTAAGGCTGGGCTTTACTAGCAACCTGCCGGCCGGCGTTGATCCGGGGACGTATCCGAAGACACGTTTCTGGCGGTGGCACAACTACGTGACCGACGATTGGAGGGTGACGTCGCGGCTCACGCTGAACATCGGGCTCCGCTACGAATTCAATTCTGGAATTACGGACAAGGGCGGCCAATCGCGGAATTTCGACTTCACGCGGCTGGAGCTCTACCCGGCCGTGGGACAGGCGGGATCGTTGAACAATCCGAGCAAGAAGCTGTTCGCGCCGCGCGTCGGGTTCGCCTTCCGCCCCTTTGGCGGCAACAGCACGGTGGTCAGGGCGGGCTATGGCATCTTTTACAACGTGAACATGATGAACATGTTCGTGCCGGCGCTCGCGGCGAATCCTCCGAATAACCTCAACATCAACGAGCTCAACGCGGCTGGGCTGGTGCGCATCCGGATGCGGACGGCCGATCAGGCCGCCGCGCTCAATATCAACAGCGAAATCAACTCCGCGGATACGAAGCGCGGCGTGGGCGATGTGCAGCAGTGGAACCTCAACATCCAGAGGATGCTGCCGAAGTCGATTGTGTTCGAGATCGGCTATGTAGGATCGAAGTCGGCGCACTTCGATTCGCCGCGGACCGTGAATCCGTTCGCGCAGGGGACCACGCAGCGGATCTATCCGGCCTGGGGGCCGATCGAGAATATCTCGCTCGACGCGTCGGGGAATTACCACGGCCTGCTCATGAAAGGCGAGAAGCGGCTTTCCCGCGGCGTTACGTTCCTGCAGACCTACACATTTTCAAAGACAATGTTCGACTCCTTTGCCTGCTGCGGCGCGCAGCGGCACAACAATCCCTACGCATGGGCGCTTGAGCGTGGCCTCGGAGAGAGCGACCAGCGGCACCGGTCGACGACTGTGTTCCTTTATGAATTGCCGTTCTTCAAGGGCAAACGCGACCTGCGCGGGCAGGTGCTGGGGGGTTGGCAGTTCAACGGCACGCTCGTGATGGAGACGGGCATGCCGATGCATCCTTCGCAGGCGCTAAAACCGGTGGATGACGGGTGCCCACGGTGCAACCATCGTCCGGACCGCCTCGCCGACGGACGGCTGGACGGCGACGCGCGCACGCTGCAGCGGTGGTTCGACACGTCCGCATTCGTGACGGCTCGAGGCCGCTATGGCAACAGCGGAAGGAATATTCTGAGCGCGCCCGGTTTGGTGAATGTCGATTTTGCGGTATTCAAGAATTTTCCAATCACCGAACGGAAGGAAATCGAGCTGCGTTGGGAGAGCTATAACTTCACCAACACACCCGCATTCGATCCGCCGACTCTTGAAATCAGCTCGGGTAATTTCGGCCGCGTCACATCGGCGGGACTGGGCAGGCAGATGCAGTTCGCGCTACGCTTCCAATTCTGAGGGGACCGGCTGGCAAATATGGATCTGGAACTTCGCGGCCATGTCGCCGTCGTGACGGGCGGTGCGAGCGGCATCGGCTTGGCGTGTGCGCGCGGCTTGGCTGAGGAGGGCTGTCATCTTGCGATTTGGGACCTGTCGGCCGGCGTGATGGCGGCCGCGGCCAGGATTTCCGAGGACTTTGGGCGCGCTGCGCTCGGTCTTTCCGTTGACGTCAGCCAGTTTGCGGCGGTTGAGTCCGCTGTACGGGAAACGGAAATACGGTTGGGCCCGATCGCGCACCTGGTTCATGCGGCGGCAGTGCCATCGGGGAAGTTTGGTTTTCCATTCACGAACCTCGAACCTCGCGACTGGTCCCGCGTGCTGGAAGTCAATGTGATGGGCATGGTTCATGTCGCGCACGCCATTGGTCCCGGTATGGTCTCCCGGCGGAATGGGACCATGGTGTTTCTGGCGTCGGTTGCGGGGCAGATCGGATCGCAGACGGATCCGCCTTACAGCGCGAGTAAGGCGGCCAACATCAATTTCGCGCAGTGTCTGGCGAAAGACATGGCGCCTTACGGCGTGCGAGTCAACACCGTGAATCCGGGGATGGTCCAGACGGCGCTCAACAGGCAAGTCTGGCAGGCGTGGCATGATCGACAGCCGCCGGACAAGCGGCGTTCCTATGAAGACTGGACGGGTGACAAGATCCGCACCGTAGCGCCTCTTGGCAGGTGGCAGCAGCCGGAGGACCTGGCGGACATGGTCGCGTTCCTCTCGTCCGCGCGAGCCGCTCAAGTCACCGGCCAGACCATCAATGTCGATGGCGGCCAAGTCATGCACTGGTAGTGATGACGGCGTCCATCACATGAATAGGAGCGCTTTATCTTTTATTATCGCGGCCTCGATGCCGGCCGCCCAACCTCCGGCGCCGACGCCGTTGTTGAACGAGCCGGGGTTGACGCGGGATCCGGCGATCTCCGCGGACGGCCGCCGGCTCGCCTACGCATCCGACCGCGATGGGTCGGCTTTCCTGCAACTCTGGATGCGGCCGTTTAGCGGCGGCGAAACCCGAAAGCTGACCGAGGGATCGCACGACAATTCCGAGCCCGCGTTCTCGCCGGACGGCAGGACGCTGGCCTATCGCTCCGAGGCAAGCGGCGGCGGTGTGTACATGATCCCCGTCGAGGGGGGGCGGCCCCGGCTGCTTGCGCAAGACGGACGGAGGCCCCGATTTTCACCTGACGGCAAACGCATCGCTTACTCGGTCGCAGCTTCTTGGAACACACCACGGCCCAGCCAAAGGCCCGGTTTGTTCGTCATCGACGCAACCGGAGGCCAGCCACGCGCGATTCAGCCCGGTTTTCATTCCGCGCGGGACGCTGTCTGGTCCCCGGATGGCAAGTATCTGCTGTTCGCGGGATGCAGGGATGGTTCCGCCGAAAGCTGCGACTGGTGGGTGAGCCCGAGCGAGAGCGGCGAGGCGGTTGCGACAGGCGCGGCGAGGCTCTTCCGCCAGCAGCACCTTAACGCCCAACCATCGCCCGGCCTTTGGCTGGCCTCCGGAAATGCGATCGTCTTCGCGGCCAAAGCCGGCGAGATGACACGACTCTGGGTCTTGAATCTCACGCCTGATCCGTGGCGTACCGGCGGTTCGGCGCGGCGCCTGACTTCGGGCGAGACCGACGAGCGCAGTCCGGCACTCGGTCCCGGCGGGCAAGTTGTTTTCGCCGGCCGTTCGGAGAACATTGACATCTGGAGCCTGCCCGTCGACTCCGATCGTGCCAGGCCGAACAGGGAGCTCAGGCGATTGACGAGCGATCCCGGGATCGACCAGCGGCCCAGCCTGTCGCTCGACGGGCGAAAGATCGCCTGGGAAACCAGCCGTGGCGGCAACTTCGAAGTATGGGTGAAGGATCTGGTGTCGGGGCAGGAAAAAGCGATTACCCACGGCCCGCTGCGGGAGCACATGCCTGCCCTGTCTCGCGATGGCTCACGGGTTGTCTACGACGCGCACGACGGCGAGAAGGTGACGGTTTTCGAATCGCGATTTCAAGGCGGAGACCACGTTAAGGTATCGGAAGAGAACATCGGCCAAGGCTCATTTCAGTGGACCGCAAAGGGCGACTCGGTACTTTATTTCCATCGAGCGCCGCCCGGTACTGTGGGGCTCATCAATCTCTCAAGCGGGAAACGGACGGTGCTGCTGCGGCATCCGAAATTTAATCTTTCGCTAGCCGATGCGCGTCTGTCGCCCGATGGCCGCTGGATCGCTTTCCCTGTTCCGTTTGCGCCACACCGCTCACGTCTGGCAGTGGCGCGGCTTTCGGGCAAAATAATCGAGGACGAGCGGGACTGGCAGTATCTGACGCCGGAGAGCTTCAACGCGTCGCAGCCCGAATGGTCCCCGAGTGGGCGCTGGCTGTACTTCCTGTCCGATCAAAGCGGATCGCTGGCGGTCTGGGCGCTGCCTCTGTCCCGCGAAAAGACGAGCGAGGGCGTGCCGACGCTCATTCTGGATTTCCCCAGCGCGCGGCGGACCATTGCCGAAATGCGCCCGCGCGACATCGGCTTGTCGGTGGCCAAAGACAAGCTCGCTCTCGGCGTGACGGAGTACAGCGGCGTCCTCTGGTCGGTGAAGTTCTGAGCGCAAGTTGAGATCGCGTTCTCGTGTGTACAACAATGACCAGTATGTTCATGATGCTGCGCAGCATGTTCCTGGCTATATCGATCACCGCGGCCGCCAGTGCGGCCGACTGGCCGGTGTACGGCGGAGATCCAGGCACCAGCCGCTATTCGCCCCTGAAGCAGATCAACACCGCAAACGCCGCTACTCTCAAGAAGGCCTGGACATTCCACACGGGTGACAAGACCGACCGGCCCGTGACGCAAATTCAGTGCACTCCGATTGTGGTGGACGGAATTATGTACGTCACGAGCGCCCAATTGAAAGTGATTGCGTTGCGCGCCGCCACGGGCGAGAAACTCTGGACCTACGATCCTTTTGCCGGGATCGACGACGAGCGGCCGCGGGGCGTGAGCCGCGGGGTCTCCTATTGGACCAACGGAAAGGACAAGCGGATTCTCTTCACGTATCGCGCCCGGCTCGTGTCGCTCGATGCAACCACGGGAAAACCCGCCGCGTCGTTCGGCGACAACGGGCAAGTGGACCTGACGCGTGGTCTTGACCGCGACATCACCGGCCTTGCCTACTACGTTACGACGCCCGGCGTGGTGTTTCGGGATACCCTCATCCTCGGATCGACGACAGGTGAAGGACCGCGCCTGTCCGCTCCCGGCCACGTTCGCGCCTTCGATGTGCGCACCGGGAAGCAGAAGTGGATCTTCCACACGATTCCGCATCCGGGAGAGTTCGGCTACGAAACGTGGTCGCCCGATTCCTGGAAGCACTCCGGCGGGACAAATGTGTGGGGAGGCCTCACGGTTGACGTGAAGCGCGGTCTGGTGTTTCTCGCCACGGGCTCCCCGACGTTCGATTTCTGGGGCGGCGATCGCATCGGCGACAACCTCTTCGGCAACTCGGTGGTGGCCCTGGATGCCACGACCGGCCGGCGAGTTTGGCATTTCCAGGTGGTTCATCACGACGTTTGGGATTACGACCTGGCGAACGCGCCTTCGCTGGTCACGCTCAAGCGCGATGGGCGGCCGGTGGAT
Organism: Candidatus Sulfopaludibacter sp. SbA3; assembly: GCA_945893365.1. Taxonomy (GTDB): domain Bacteria; phylum Acidobacteriota; class Terriglobia; order Bryobacterales; family Bryobacteraceae; genus SYKU01. The sequence continues at coordinate 7,323 of CAMDED010000068.1, forward strand.
GCGCTTGTTCAGGTGTCGAAAATGGGGCTTGTCTTCGTTTTTGACCGCGCCTCGGGCAAGCCTCTTTTTCCGATTGAGGAGAGACCGATCCCGGCGTCCGACGTGCCCGGCGAAGTGCTCTCCCGCACGCAGCCGTTTCCCGTGAAACCGCCTCCCATCAGCCGTCAGCGCCTGACCGAAGAAGACCTCACGGACATCACGCCGGAAAAGCGCGCCTATATCCTGGAGCGTTACCGCAAGCTGCGGGCGGGGAACATTTACACGCCGCCCAGCATTCAAGGTACCCTCATCTATCCCGGATTCAACGGCGGCGCGAACTGGGGTGGGGCGTCCGTCGACCCCGAGAATGGACTGCTCTTCATCAACTCGAATGAGAGTGTGAATTGGATGACGCTGAAGAAGGCTGAGGCCGGGGCCGGATACACATTCGATTTTCAGGGCTACACGCAATTGCTCGACGACGAGGACTACCCGTCGATGAAACCGCCATGGGGCTGGCTCACGGCGATCGACTTGAATTCCGGCGATTTCCGCTGGCGGATCTCGTTCGGCGAGCACCCGGAATTGACCGCGCGCGGCATCCCGCCGACGGGGACGACGAACTTCGGAGGATCCATCGCCACCGCCGGCGGCCTGATCTTTATCGGCGCCACTCAGGACTACAAGTTTCGCGCCTTTCATTCCGCCACCGGCAAAGTAGCGTGGGAAACACAACTGGAGACCGGAGCCTATGCGACGCCTTGCACCTACGAGGTCAAGGGCAAGCAATACGTCGCTGTCGCCGTGGGCGGAGGGCGGTGGAAGAGTCCGGCGGGGGATTCGTTCGTGGCCTTCGCGCTTCCATGACGGTTCGCGGACTTTTAATTCTTGTGCTCACCGCGGCCGCTGTGGCGCAGAAGGAGCCGCGGCCTCCGGTCGGCGCCCGGCCGGCGCAACCGCTTCCGTTCAGCCACCTCGTGCACGCGGGTACCGGGCTCAAGTGTACGGAATGCCACATGACGGCGGCGACTGCGAGCGCGGCGGGAATGCCCGCCGTCGATTTCTGCATGCGCTGTCATGTCGCGATCAAGAAGGACAGCGCCGCAATCGTCACTCTGGCTCAGCACCGGAAGGATAAGAAGGCTGTCGAGTGGATTCCTCTTTACCGGCTTCCGGCATTTGTATACTTCTCTCACCGGCGTCACCACGTAAAGGGGCAGATCGCCTGTGAGGCTTGTCACGGAGAGGTTGCCCGGCAGAGTGTATTGTCAAAGGAAAAATCCATCGCCATGTCAGCCTGCCAGGCGTGTCATGACAAACGCAAGGCGAACAATAACTGCGATGCGTGCCATGACCCGCATCCGGGCTAAAACACCCGCTTCAGACCATAGCGTATGGCTTCTTTGAGCACGGTCTGGTAACCGGTCCCGCGCTTCGATGAAATGTTTCTCGCAAGCTCAATATCGGCGACGGACAGGCGAATCGACACTGGGCGGGTTGCGTTTACTTTAGCTTGTTCCAGCAGCGTTTTGAGAACGCCGGGATCGGTCCGCGGTACGCGTGATCCGGAAGAGTGAACCAGCGTGCCATCCTTCAGCGCCCGTTCAAATTCGCCCTGCGTTTGCCGGCGTCCTTCCGGGCTTGCGTACCTCGATTTCCTGGACATAGACTCTTCTCTCTCCTTGGTTCATGGCGCGAGGCCCTGACAGCTTCGTGTCGCCCAACACCGCCGTGGACTCCCGCTAACGCGCGGTGGCTCGTTCAACCACGCATCCCTTCCTAAAATGCCATAATCTTAAATCGCCGTAACAACGCCATGGACGAAGAACGCCGAGAACGAATCCGCTACTACGCCTTCGCCGCATTCGTAGGCGTCCTGCTACTCCTCAATTTCACCGGCATCTTCAAAACTATATTCGGCATCGACACCGCCGCGATCATCACGCTGCTCGCCGGCTACAAGACTTTCAACAACGCCATCCAGGCACTCCTCGAAAAGAAAATCTCCGCGGATCTCGCCCTCTGCATCGCCGTCATCGCCGCGCTCGCGGTGGGCGAATACCTCGCGGCCGCCGAGGCCATGTTCATCATCCTCGTCGGCGAGGGTCTTGAATCCTACGCCGCTGGCCGCACCGAGGCCGCCATCCAGCGCTTCGTCCAGCAGCTACCCCGCGTTGCCCGCCTGCTCCGCGAGGGCGAAGAGACCGAGGTCGAAGCCGCGTCGCTCGCTCCCGAAGATATCATCCTCGTGCGCGCCGGGGAGCGCATCGCCGCCGATGGCGTCATCGATACGGGCGCGTCAAGCATCGACGAAAGCTCCATTACGGGCGAGTCCCTTCCACGCGACAAACAGCCGGGCGACGAAGTCTTCTCCGGAACGCTCAACGGCAACGGACTGCTTCGCATCCGTGTCAGCCGCGCCGGATCGGACACCACGCTCGCACGCGTCATCGCGCTCGTCCAGGAAGCGAAGCAACGCCAGGCCCCCGTCGAGCGCCGCGCCGATCGTTACGCCAAGTATTTCCTGCCCGCGCTGCTGCTCTCCGGCGCGCTCACCTTTTATTTCACACGCGACTGGCTGCGCACCGTGGCCGTGCTGATCGTCGCCTGCCCATGCGCGCTCATCCTCGCCACGCCCGTCGCAATGGTCGCGGCAATCGGAGGACTCGCGCGGCGCGGAATTCTCGTGCGCGGCGGCAACGTCCTCGAGCAAGCCGCGAAGGTCGACACCATCGTCTTCGACAAGACCGGCACCGTCACTGAAGGCCAATTCGAAATCGTGAAAATCATCGCGCACGACCGCTCGGACAACGAGTTGATCGCGCTCGCCGCAGCCGCGGAGCGCGGCTCGGATCACGTGCTCGCCCGTGTCATCACCGCCGAAGCCGCTTCGCGCAGGCTCACCGTGCCCGATACCGAAGAGGCCAGCGTGCTGCCGGGCCGCGGCGCGCAATGCCTTGTGGACGGCCGCACCATTCGCGCCGGGAACGCGGCGTTCCTAGGGGAGAACGGCGTTCGCCACGCCGAACACCTGCTCGACGAGGCCGATCGCATCGGCGCCACTGCCGTCCTTGTAGCCGAAGACGAACGGCTTTGCGGCGCGATTCTTCTCCGCGACCGCGTGCGCGAAGGCGTCAAGGAAGCGATCGACGCCTTTGACGGACTTGAGATCTCCCACGTCGTCATGCTGACCGGCGACCGCCGCCGCGCCGCTGAAGCGATCGCCCGCGAAATCGGAATGCCGAACGTCGAAGCCGAGATGCTGCCGGAGCAAAAGCTCGACCGCGTGCGTCAACTGTCGGCTCAGGCTCGCGTCGTCGCAATGGTCGGCGACGGCATTAACGACGCCCCAGCGCTCGCCGCCGCTAGCGTCGGCATCGCGGTCTCGGGCGCGAGCGACATCACGGCCGAAGCCGCCGACGTCGTGTATCTCCCACGGTCGCTCGAGAAACTTCCGATCTTCTTCAAGGTCAGCAAAGCCGCGGTTAACACGGCGTGGCAGAACATTTTCCTGTTCGCGGGACTCGTGAATGCCGTCGCCGTCGTGCTCTGCGCCACCGGAAAGCTCGGCCCCATCGGAGCGGCTTTCACGCATCAGGTGTCGTCGTTCTGCGTGATGCTGAACTCGCTGCGCCTGCTGCGAATTGAACGTTCCGGCCCCTCACGGTGGGATACACTACTCGCGAAGTCGCGCTTGCCGGGGCTGTGGGATCGTCTCCGCGAATCCTTCGGCTCGATCGAGTTATCCGGTATTCTCGAAAGCGCCGCCGCGCACCGCCGTCAAATTGCCTACGCCGCGGCCGCGGTCATCGCGCTCAACGGCATTTACACCATCGGCCCGGACGAAGCCGGCATCATCGTTCGCTTCGGCCGGAAAGTGCCGCCGAACAGCGAACCCGGTCTGCACTACAAACTGCCTTGGCCCATCGAGCGGCTCGTAAGGGTGCAACCCCACCGCGTTCGCGTCGTCGAGATCGGATTCCGCTCCGTCTCCGCGCGGGCGGACGCGGAGCCGGCGTCCTATGAATGGAACGTGCAACACCGCTCCGGCCGTTTTCAGCGCCGGCCCGACGAAGCGCTCATGCTCACCGGCGACCAGAATCTCATCGAGTTGAACGCCGTCATTCATTACCGTCTGGTTCGACCCGAAGATTTTCTCTTTCGCCAGCTCGACGGTGAAAGCACGGTCCGCGCCGCGGCGGAGTCCGTCGTTCAATCGATCTCGACGTCCACGCCGCTTGACGCCATCCTCACCGTAGGCCGCCAGGCAGTCGAAAATCGCGCGCACACGGAACTGCAGAAGCGCCTCGACAAGTATCAGGCCGGCATCGGCGTGCTCCGAGTGAAACTCGAAGACGTCCACCCCTCGCTCGAAGTAGTCGACGCATTCCGGGACGTCTCCGGCGCATTCGAAGAGAAAAACCGCCTGATAAATGAGGCGGAAGGGTATCGCAACGAACAAGTGGCGCTCGCGCGCGGCAACGGGCAGGCGCGCTTACAGAACGCGGCCGCTTACACGCTTGGCCGCAAGAACCGCGCGGAGGGCGATGCCGGCCGCTTCGTAGATGCCGAGCAAGCCTACCGCGGCTCGCCTGGTCCCACCGAGACCCGGCTTTACCTTGAGGCGATCGAGCAAACGCTGCCCGGCAAGCGCAAAATGATCATCGATAGCGGCAAAGGCAGGCGGCATCTGCTGTTGATGGAAGATGGCGTCGAAGTCCCACAGCCGGGCCTGCCCGCAATCATTCAAACCCCGGTTCCGCCCCGCCCCCGCGAGGAGCGCGAGTAATGCAACGCTACCGAAAATATTATCCGGCCGCAGCCGTACTCGGCGGTCTTCTGCTCATTTATCTTTCGTTCTTCACCGTGAGTGAAACCGAGTTTGTGCTGGTCACGCAATTTGGCCGCCCTCTCTATACGGTCACCGAAGCGGGCCTCAGCGCGAAGTGGCCCTTCCAGACTTCGCTTTATTTCGATAAGCGCCTGCGCGTCTACAACCCGCGGCCTTCCGAGTTCCTCACGCGCGACAAGAAGAATATCGTCATCGAGAACTACGTCGTGTGGAAGATTCAGGATCCGAATCGCTTCGTCCAGACCGTGGGCGATGCCACGGCCGGCGAGATGCGCCTGCACGACATCATCTGGAGCGGCCTCTCCGCGGCCCTTGGAACGCACGATCTCGACTTGATCGTTTCGACGAACCCCGATAAGATTCAGGCCTCGCAAGTGCTCGACAACCTGACCGCCCAAAGCGACCGTGCGGCGCTCGAGCAGTACGGCATCAACGTGGTCGATGTGCGGGTCAAGAGGCTCAACTTGCCTGAGCAGAACAAGCAAAGCGTCTACGCGCGCATGCGGGCCGAGCGCGAACGGATCGCTCGTCAGTACCGCGCCGAGGGGGAAGAGCAAGCCCTCAGCATTCGCGCCGACGCCGACCGGCAGAAGGAAGAGATCCTTTCCACAGCCTACAAGCAGGCTGAGAAGACGAAGGGCGAAGGCGACGCCGAGTCGACGCGTATCTATGGCCAAGCGTACTCGCGCAATCCGCGTCTTTACAAATTTCTGCGTACGCTCGAGTCTTATAAGAAGGTTCTCGACGACAAGACTACGGCGATTCTGAGTTCCGATTCCGAGCTACTGAAAATTCTAATGCGGGGGCAGGCCGGCGCGCAATGAGGGAGTCATGACGAACGAGACCAAAAGGCGCCGCCTTACGCAGGGCGTCTATGTTGCGGCCGGAATCTGGCTGCTCACGTCCGTCTTCCTGGTGGCCGCCGATCAACAGGCCGTGGTCGCGCGCTTCGGCAGGGTCGTGGAACCTCGCGTGTTGCCCGGTATTCATCTCGCGCTGCCGTGGCCCATCGATCGCGTCACGAAGCTCAAAGTTCAGCAGCTAAGAAGGCTCGTTGTCGGCGGCGATCTGCCCGATTCCGTGCTTGGACGCGCGCAGCCCCTCGCCTCGCAATTCCTCACCGGCGATCAGAACATCATCAACCTGCGCGTGGCGGTGCAGTATTCGGTGGGCGTTCCGGCCGACTATTTGTACCGCGCGCAAGACGCGGAGAAGGCCGCCGGAGCCGCCGTCGAAGCGGAACTCGCGCGCCGCATCGCCACTCGCAATGTGGACGCCATCCTCACGACCGAAAAAGCCGCCATTCAGGATGAAGTGCGCGCCGCCGCGCAGAAGCGTATCAACGACTACCGCGCCGGAGTGCTCCTCTCCACGGTGAATATCGAAAGCGTCACGCCGCCGCCGGAGGCTTCCGACGCGTTCCGCGACGTGGCCAGCGCGCGCGCCGATTCCGTGCGCATCGTAAACGAAGCGCAGGGCTACGCGAACGACTTGCTTCCGCGCGCGCGGGGCGAGGCGCAACAGATGCTCGAAGCCGCCTCGGCCTACAAGCAGCGCAAAGTGAACGAAGCCGGCGGCGACGCCTCGCGCTTTACGCAGATTGAAGCCGAGTACGCGAAGGCCGCGGCAGTCACAGGCGATCGTCTTTACGTCGAGGCGATGGAGCAGATTCTGCCCCGCATCAGGAAACTGATTGTCGATAAGAACGGCAACCTCGATCTCACAATCATCCGCAAGTCCGAGGCGGCGCCGCCGGGGGCTCCCGCAAAGAAATGACGAAGTCGCTGAGATGACGAAGGAACGCAGAGCGCGAGCCGTTACACTTGCCGTTCTTGCAGTAGCTCTCGCCGTGGTTATCGCCCAAAAAACCGGATTGCGGATATCGGAATGGACGCTGCCGTCGCTATCGACCGGAGCGCAGCCGGACGTCCCGACACCGCAGGACGCCGTCTACAGGATGCTTGACGCGGCGCGCGCGGGCGACGTGAACGCTTATGTCGCTTGCTACTCCGGGCAGATGGAAACCTCGCTGCGGCGGTCGATCGGCGAGACCACAGAGGCGGGCTTCGCGAAGTATCTCAAGGATTCGAACGCCGCCATTAAGGGCGTCGCAATTGCGGAGCCTCAGCTGCTGTCGGAGCGCGAGGTGAAGCTCCGCGTCGAGTATGTTTATCAGGACCGCAACGAGGCGCAGACGGTGTATCTGGAGAAAGCCGGTGCGCGCTGGAAGATTGCGCGTGTCGAGGGCGTCGAGCGAGTGAAAACGCTGGTGCCATACGGGACGCCGGTACAGTAGAATTTCAATGGAAGTCAGACCCCCTTCAGACGCCCCGACACAAACTTATGAAGCAGGCTCGAGATGAGCGTCTGGTAAGGCAGGCCCTCCTCCAACGCGCGCTTCTGGATTGCCTCGAGATCTTTGCCTGAGATGCGGATGTTGACCCGCCGATCCTTCCGAAAAGTGGCGGCCGCGTAGCCGCTATAGCCCTTCTGCTCCTGCTTAAGTCCTTGTATGGAGCGCCACTCTCCCCGATCTACGGAATCGGCAATTTCCTTCTCTTTCGGATCAAGCTTCATTGTCTTCAGTCTCCTTGCGAAGGTACGCATAGCGCTCGATCCGGACCCCTCAAAGGGCACGCCCGTGAGCCTCAGTTTCTCACGCGCGTGCCTTTCTTGCCAGCAAGCTCCGAGAAGGGTTGCGGACAAGCCGGGTAAGCACACAGTGTCCTTAGCGGCATCTTCGGCCGCTGTTGTAGACTGGGTATGAACCGAGGTTCCAATGCCACAAGCTTCTATCACGTCCGATCCGAAGATAATGATGGGCAAGCCCACGGTTTTCGGCACCCGGATAACGGTGGAGTTGATTTTGGAGAAGCTTGCCTGCGGGGAGACCGCTGACCAGATCTTGTCCGAGCATCCACGACTGACGCCTGAAGGCATTCGGGCGGCGATCGGCTTTGCCGCGGAGGTGCTTCGCTCTGATGTCGTCTACCCGATTGATAGAGTCGAGGGGTGAAAATCGTTGCGGACGAGAGCGTCGACAAGCAGATTGTCGACCGGTTCCGCGCTCAGGGTCACGACGTTCTGTTTGTCACGGAACTCGATCCCGGCATCGACGATGAAACCGTCCTCCTCCAGAGTCGCCAAGCCAACGCGATCCTGCTAACCGCCGACAAGGATTTCGGCGAACTCGTATTCCGTCAACGTCTGCTTCACTCGGGGATCCTGCTGATCAGGTTTGCCGGTCTGACGCCCGGCGAGAAGGCCGAGTTGGTCGCGGCAATATTCGACATCTACGGCGAAGAGTTGCGCCTGGGATTCGCGGTTCTTTCCAAGCGCGCGCTTCGATTGCGCAGGCGTTCCGGATAGAGCCGCACCCGCCTGCTATCATGGCCCTTACCACCCGAAAAGGAGCAACCCATTGAAGTGGTTTGACTACGAATGCCCCCGGACTGTCGAGGCGGCGGTCGGCCTGCTCTCCGCGCCCGGCCGCAAGGTCCGCGCTCTCGCCGGCGGAACCGATCTGCTGGTCCAACTCCGCGCCGGACGCCGCGAGGCGGACCTCGTCGTGGACATCAAGGAAATCGGTGAACTCAATGAACTCCGCCTCGATTCGAGCGGGCTCACCATCGGCGCGGCCGTCCCCTGCTACCGCATCTACAACGATCCGGCGATCTGCCGGGCCTATCCGGGTCTGATCGACGCCGTCTCGCTCATCGGCGGAACGCAGATCCAGGGGCGCGCTTCACTCGGCGGTAACCTCGCCAATGCCGCGCCCAGCGCCGACGCCGTGCCAATCCTAATCGCGCTTGGCGCACAGTGCCTGATCGCCGGTCCCGGCGGCCCCCGAAGCCTTCCGGTCGAGGACTTCTGCGTCGCGCCTGGACGCAACGCCCTCGCGCCAGGCGAATTGCTCGTCTCCATCCATCTCGCGCCTCCCCTGCCGGGCTCGGGCGCCGCGTACCTTCGCTTCATCCCCCGAAATGAAATGGACATCGCGGTTGTCGGCGCTGGCGCGAGTGTCGTCTTGAAGGGGAATGTTTTCGCTGCCGCGCGAATCGCCCTAGCCTCGGTCGCTCCAGTACCGCTTTTCGTCGCCGACGCCGGTGATTCGCTGATCGGAAAACCTGTCGATGAGGCCAGTATCAACGCCGCCGCGGAGATCGCCAGAGCCGCCGCCAAACCAATCACCGACATGCGCGGAACCGCTGAATACAGGCGGCATTTGTGCGGAGTGATGACCCGCCGCGCGATCGCCCGCGCGATCGCCCGCGGAAAGGAAACGAACTAAATGCCCGCACAAACACACGTCACCGCCACCATCAACGGCGAGCCCGTCCAATTCCTCTGCGAGCCGCGCCAGAGCCTGCTCGAATGCCTGCGCGACATCCTCGGCATGACCGGCACGAAGGAAGGATGCAACGACGGCAACTGCGGCTCCTGCACGATCGTCTTCGACGGACGCATCGTCACAAGCTGTCTCGTGCTCGGCGTCGAGGCGCGGGGCAAGGAAATTTCGACCATCGAGGGCATCGCCCGCGGGAACCGCTTGCATCCGCTGCAGCAGGCCTTTCTCGAAAACGCCGCGTTGCAGTGCGGCATCTGCACTCCGGGATTCATCGTCGCCGCGAAAGCGCTGCTCGACCAGGAGCCGGAGCCGGACGAGGAGCGCATCCGTTTCTGGCTCGCCAACAATCTCTGCCGCTGCACGGGCTACGACAAGATCGTCCGCGCCGTGGAGCAAGCGGCCGCAGTCTGCAAACAGGAGGCAGCCCGATGAGTGCGAAAGCTTATTCGGTAATCGGCACGCGTCCCATCCGCCACGACGGGGCGGATAAAGTAACAGGCCGCGCTCTCTATGGCGCGGATTTCACCGCCGCCGGATTGCTCCACGGCGCGATCGTGCGCAGTCCGCACGCGCACGCCCGCATCAAGAGCATCGACACCACGCGGGCGCTCGCCTTTCCAGGTGTCAAGGCGGTCGTCACGTCCGCCGACTTTCCCGAGACCGCGGAGCGCATGGTCGATCTGGGCGAAGGCGACACACCGCTCTCCTATGCGAGAGGCAATGTCCTCGCTATCGACAAGGTGCTTTACCGCGGACACGCGGTTGCCGCCGTCGCCGCGGCGAGTCCACATGTGGCCGAAGAAGCCGCGGCGTTGATCGACGTGGTCTATGAGCGGCTTCCCTGCGTGCTCACCGCGCCCGAGGCCATGCTCGAGAGCGCGCCCCAGTTGCACGACGGCAAGAGCAATCTCGCTTCGCAGTTCCAGCACGTGTTGGGCGATGCCGCCAAGGGATTCGCCGAAGCCGATGTCGTGGTGGAGAGGGAATTCAACACCGCCACCGTCCACCAGGGCTACATCGAACCGCACAACGCCACCGCGCTCTGGAACAACGATGGCCGTGTCCACGTCTGGTGCAGCACGCAGGGCTCGTTCGTTGTGCGTGATTGCACGGCCCTGATTCTCGACATCCCCGTCTCGCGCGTAAAGGTCACGCCGATGGAAATCGGCGGCGGTTTCGGCGGCAAGATTCCGGTCTATCTGGAGCCGGTGGCCGCGTTGCTGTCGAAGAAGTCCGGCCGTCCGGTGAAGATCGTGATGACGCGCAAGGATTGCTTCGAAGCCACCGGACCCACGCCTGGCTCGTTCATGCGCGTGAAGATCGGCGCGACGAAGGACGGCCGTATCACTGCGGCGCAGGCCTACCTCGCCTTTGAAGCGGGCGCTTATCCCGGCGCCATGGTCGGCCCCGCGGGCATGACCGTCTTCGCCCCCTACGACATTCCGAACGCCGTTGTGGACGGCTTCGACGTTGTGGTGAACAAGCCGAGCACGGCCGCCTACCGCGCGCCGGGAGCTCCGAACGCGGCGTTCGCTACCGAAAGCGTGATCGACGAGCTGGCCCAGAAGCTGGGTATCGATCCGATCGAGTTTCGCCTGAAGAATGCGGCGAAAGAGGGCACGCGCCGTGTGGATGGTCCGAAATTCCGCCGTATCGGATGCGTGGAAGTGCTCGAAGCGATGAAGAATCACCCGCACTACTCCGCGCCTTTGGGCGGACCGAATCGCGGCCGGGGCGTGGCGGTGGGCTTCTGGTTTAACGTCGGGTTGCAGTCGAGCGCGACGCTCAACGTCAACGCCGATGGCACCGTGAACTTGGTCGAAGGGTCCACCGATATCGGCGGAACGCGTACCTCGATCGCCATGCAGGCGGCCGAAGTGCTCGGCATTCCCGTCGCGGACGTGAACCCCTCGGTCGCCGATACCGATTCGGTGGGCTTCACGGCAGTGACGGGCGGAAGCCGCACCACATTCGCCACGGGATGGGCGGCATACGAAGCAGCGCAGGACGTGGTCCGCCAGATGAAGCAACGCGCGGCGAAGCTGTGGGAGGTTGAGGCCGCCGCGGTTTCGTTCGACTCCGGGGTGTTCACTTCAGGCGGGCGCAAGCTGACCTTCAAGGAACTGGCCGATCAGCTTCCCGCAACCGGAGGGCCCGTGGTTGGAAGCGCTACGGTGAATCCGCGCGGTGTAGGCGGATCGTTCGCCGGGAATATCGTGGATGTTGAAGTGGACCCGGAGACGGGCAAGACGACGATTCTCCGTTTCACCGCCGTGCAGGACGTGGGGAAGGCGATTCACCCGAGCTACGTGGAAGGTCAGATGCAAGGCGGCAGCGTGCAGGGTATCGGCTGGGCGCTCAACGAAGAGTATTTCATGGGCGCGGACGGCACGATGATGAACTCGAGTTTCCTCGACTACCGCATGCCGACGGCGCTCGATCTTCCAATGATCGATACCTGCATCGTCGAGGTGGCCAATCCCGGCCATCCCTTCGGCGTGCGGGGCGTTGGGGAGGCGAATATTGTGCCGCCGACGCCCGCCATCGCGAATGCGATCGAGCGCGCGACCGGCGTTCGTATGACGCGGCTGCCAATGAGTCCGCCAACTGTGATGGAGGCGTTGTGGAGCGCCGGCAACTGACGTAGATGGCGCGAGTCTTCATTCCGACGCTCCTGCGGCAACTGACGAATTGCGCTGAAACCGGGATTGCGGGCGAAACGGTGGGGCAGGTCCTGGACAAGCTGGAGAGCCTCTATCCGGGAATCGGGGAGAGGCTCTCCGGCGCGGCGGTTGCGGTGGATGGCGAAGTGACCACGCTCGGCCGGCTGGAACCGGTGGGTCCGGAGAGCGAGGTCCACTTCGTTGCGGCGATCAAGGGCGGTCTGAGCTCGTAGCTATCGGCGACGGCCGTAGGAGCCGCGTCCACCGAAGGAGCCCCCGCCGTAGTAACCACGTCCACCGAAGGAGCGCCCGCCGTAATAGCCGCGTCCACCGAAATAGCCTCGTCCACCGTAGAAGAAAAAGCTGGGACCGTATGCATACGGCGAGTAGTAATACGGCGAATAATAGGGATAGCCAAAGCCCCCATAGTAGTAAGGGTCGCGCGATCTGAGAGAAGGCGCGCTAACGCGGCTCTTCAACTCCGTTTGCCGATAGTCCTCCCGTTCCACGGGTTGGAAGGCCTGTTCGGAGCGCTCCGTGGAAATCGTAATCGGCTCGAGCGTCCGGAAAGTCACCGGAGTCTCCGGATAGACTTCGGTCGCCCGTCCGCGCGTGACCAGGACTCCGATCGTCGAGGCAGCGGCTCCCGCCAACGCTCCGACGCCTGCGCCGAATCCCCCGTCCGCGACCGCTCCAACGGCTGCGCCGAGGCCTGCGCCCGTGCCGATGGCCGTCGCGTCTCTACCGTTCGACGTGCCGCCCGCATATTCCATCAACTGCGTCCGCACCGGCATCTGCTGGCCATCGACAAGGCCGATCTCGGTGAGCTCAATGCCCAGCCGGGAAGTTCCCTTCACGCGGCCCGCTTTCTGGACTTCAGAAATGCGCCCCTCAACGGTCTGTCCGCGCCGCGCGACTACAAAACCGTTCGCGACCAGGGGTTCCGTCAGCGTGGCCCTGAATACCTGGCCCGGCTGGTTGTGATCGCTCGACAGGGTCTCGTTAACTCTGATCGTGATCCAGGCGCCGGCGGGTAGAACAATTTGCGGCGCCGGGCGCGCCTCTTGCCGCGGTTCGCCAACCTTGCGCCAACCGCCCGAGGGCTGCTGCTGTTGTTGTTGCTGTTGCTGCGGTTCATCCCGCGCAGGTTCCTGAGCGATGAGGGGTAGCGCCGCAGTCAGGCAGCACGCGACCGCCCCCGCTGCGATTGATTTTCGGTAGGTCATCTGTTTCACTCCTTGCAATACGGAGAATGCACGTCCGCTGCCACCGCTAAGTAGCTGAAAAAGAAGCACTATTCTGATTCCTGGGTGGTGGATCGCCACCAGCGCGGTGGTTTTCGGCCATTATTAGTACTACTAGTACCTATAGTAATACTAAAACATTATTGTGCCGGATTGATAACTCCCTATAGTATTAAAGAGTATTAATGTAATTCCCTGAAAAATATCATGAATAAAAGAGACAATTTGGGTGCTTTTAGCGCCGTATTGGTGCTGTTTTGTGCGCTATCCGCGCTCCACGGACAATTGACCGACGCGACTCTCAAGGGTTCCGTCGCGGACTCCGCTGGAGGTGTGATCGCCGGCTCCGCTGTCACAATTCGGAACGATAATACCGGTTATTCGCGTTCTACTTTGACGAACCAATCGGGGACTTTCCTCGCGGCGGGCATCTCCCCAGGTTCCTACACGATCTCCGTAACCGCGGCTGGTTTTAAGAGTTTCGAGCGGCGCGGCCTGACGCTTAACGTCGGGCAAGCTACCGAGATTGCCATCCGGTTGGATGTCGGCGACATGGTGACGGGCATCGAGGTGAACGGAGGCGACGCGATCATACCGGTCGCGACCGAAGCCCGCTTGTCCGACAGCTTCGGGCAGACCGAAATCTCCACGTTGCCCCTGCCTGGACGCGACATCTTCCTGATCACGAAGCTCAGCGCCGGCGCCACCTTTATCGCCGGCCCGGCCTCGTCCACAAAACTGTTTAACTCACCGGTTGTCACCGTAAACGGGAACCGGTATCGCGGCAACAACTACGTGCTCGACGGGTCGATCAACGTCAACCCTAATAACACCGGAGAGCCGGGCATCGTGCCGATGCTCGAATCGGTGGAAGAGGCGCAGATCCAGACGGACAATTTTTCGTCGGAGTACGGGCGCGGCAACGGTTCGGTGATCAACCTGCGCACGAAATCGGGCACCAACGGGGTGCACGGAAAACTGTGGGAGTTTCACCGCAACGGCAGTTCGAACGCGCGCAACTTCTTCGCCCCTGGGACGACGCCGCAAGTTTTCAATCAGTTTGGGGGAAACGCGGGCGGGCCCATCGTGAAGAACAAGACTTTCTTCTTCGTGGCATATGAGGCGACGCGCAACGTGGTTGGCCAAGCCTATACGTTTCAGGTGGAGACACCGGAGTTTCGGGACTACGTGGCGCGAACGGCGCCGTCGGGCGTCGCCAACCGCCTGTTCAAGCAGTTCCCGGCGCCGGCGCCGTTGGCGGGAACCGGCGGAGCGCGCTACGCGGGCCAGATCGATCTCCCTACGCCGGGCGGACCGATTCCCGCGATCGGCCGGGCCGCGGTCACGCTGCGCAATTACAGTTTGGCCGACCAATACCTGATCCGGGTCGACCACTCACTCCTTAACGGGCGCGGCAAGCTAAGCGCTCGCTGGATTGCGGAGCGCGAGCAGGACCAGGGAAATGCGAGCAGCCAGGCCGCCACGGTAGGCAAGGCGGTGCGCGGCAGCCGCGGCCCTTACGACGGCCACTTTGGGGATCTCAACGTGGGTTACGTGCATGTCTTCTCCCGCGCGGTAAATGACGCGCGCTTCTCCGCGCAGCAAAACTACACCGGACGCGGCGATCCGAACGCCTCCGTGCCGGACTTGGCCATCACCGGGATCACGGCGCCCTTTGGCGATGTCTTCGAGAACAAGACGCGGCTTCGCACCTACGAATGGCGGGATACAATGACGCTAGACCGCGGCCGGCACTCCGTGCGGTTCGGCACGGAAGTGCGCCGCATATTCAAGGGCATCTCGCTCGGACCGGCTACGGCGGGCAGTTTCAATTTTGCGAGCTTGGCGGATTTCGCGGCCGACCGTCCTTTCCGCCAGACGCTTACCGTGGATCCAAGTACGGGACAGCCGACGGGCTACCCCCGTTACTTCCATCTCGGGGAGAGCGGGCTGTTTTTCCAGGACGACTGGAAAATCAATTCGCGGCTGAACGTGACGCTGGGCGTCCGGCACGACTACCTGGGCGCGGCGACGGAGCGCGACGGCAGGCTCTCGTCCATCGTTTGGGGCGAGGGAAGCACGTTCCGGGAGCGACTTGCGAACGCAACCGTAGGACGGGTGGAGCGGTTGTACAGCCCGCAGAAATCGAACTTCTCACCGCGTATCGGGCTCGCTTACGATCCGTTCGGCAACGGCAAGACCTCGATTCGCGCCGGTTTCAGCAAGGCTAGCCAGCCGCACCACGGGCAGTCCATTGCCGGCGCCCGCGCCTTGCCGCCGGATGCGCTTCAGGGCGTGATTCAGCCCGCCAACGGAATCGGCACGAGGATCCTCTACGGAATTCCAGTCCCGTCCAATCCGGAATTCGCGCGAGGTTTGAATGCGCAAGGCGGAGTGCAGAGCCGCCCGGGCGAGCCGCCACTCCGAATCACGGGATTCGTGATCAATCCCACAATCAAGACGCAATACAGCGCAAGCTGGTTTTTCAACCTGCAGCGGGAGTTGACCGCCGGCTGGATCGCCGAGGTGGGATACGTGGGGACGCGCGGCGTCAATCTGGAGCGGATCGACGACGTCAACCGCTTCGCCGGCGATCTGGCGGATGGCAGGGAGGACCGCATCAACCCGAACTTCGGCCAACTCGTCTATGTGACCAATGGCGTGAATTCCAGTTACAACGCGATGACGGCTGAACTGCGGCATAAGTTCTCCCGCGGCTTCTCGCTCCAGACGAACTACCGCTGGTCGAAATGGCTGGACACGGCTTCGGACACGTCCACGGGCCAGTTCGGGGATAATTCCGAGCCAGGCAAATCCTCACAGAGCGTCGACTGTCTGCGGTGCGACCGCGGGCCGTCCCTCTTCGACATTCCGCACCGGTTTTCGGCTTTCTTGCTCTGGACGGCGCCGTTGTCCGGGCGCAGCGGAGGCCTGCTGGCAGCGCTGCGTAGCGGGTGGGAAGTCTCGACCATCCTGACCGCGCAATCCGGCCGGCCGTTTTCGGTTTGGAACGGCGCGCCCGCGAGGATCGTGAACGGCGTCAACCTGGGAGGCGACTATAATCTGGATGGTGGAGGCGCCGCGCCCAATGCCGGCTATTACGATCGTCCGGACGCCCCGGCCACGCCTCTCGCGGCATCGTACGCCAGGCAGGATTACATCAACGGCGTGTTCAATCCGGGCGCCTTTCCCTTGCCTGCGCTTGGACAAGGCGGGAATCTGGGGAGGAACACGTTTCGAGGCCCGCGGTACAAATCCGTGGATGCCGCGTTGGCGCGCAGCTTTCCGGTGGGCGGCGAGCGCCGGCGTCTGCAGTTTCGCCTGGAGGCTTTCAACCTGCTTAACAACGTGAACCTCTATCTGCCGAATGCCGACTTGTCCTTGGCGTTGAGGCCGGACGGCAGTTACTCGAACACCTCGCTTTTCGGGAAATCGACACAGGCATTCGAGGCGCGCTCGCTACAGGGCAGCGTCCGGTTTATATTTTAGGAGACTATAGATGAAAAGAACTAGAGGAATTACTTGCAGCCTTCTCACCGCCGGCGCTTTCCTGGGGGTCGCGCTGACGGCCGCGGAGTTGAAAACGGAGCCGGCCATGACCGCACTGTCCGCGCTCGACGAACAGGCGCGCCAGCGCGTCAGGACGGAGGCGCGCGTGCATTTGCTTCCCGAATCCTCGGAATTGTTCCGGGGCGTCGAGAGCCTGGAACCGGAGGGCAGCGGCCGCGTTCCTAACTATTTGCGCGCGTTGACGCCGCTGCCGGAGTCCATTAAGTTTCTCGCTCACCTGATAAAGACGTTCGTCTACGACGGAACCCTGGCTCCGGAAACCAAGCTCGGCATGGCGCTTCGCGTGGCGCAGATCAACAACAGTCCCTACACGGCGGCGCACGTTCAACGCATGCTGCGCGCAAGCGAGCGCGGAAAGTCCGTGCTGGCCGCGATCAAGGCGAGCCGGTTTAGCACTTTGCCGGTTGCCGACGGGGATGCCCTGCGTTACGCGGAGACGCTGAGCCGGGACGTTCATGGACCGCCTGACGCGGAGTTTCGGAAGATTCGCGGGTCGTTTAACGATTCCCAGATTGTCGAGCTCGTATTCACGGCCTGCTTCTTCAACTATTTCACGCGCTATGCCGAAGCCCTCCATCTGCCGGTAGAGCCGTGGGTACTCGACTCTGTGCCCGCCGCCGTTCCTGCCAAGGCGCCGCCGCCGGCGCGTGTCGCACTTGTGTCCGACGAGCAAATGACCATCGCGGGCGAACTGATTGCCGGGGCGAAGGATCCGGCGAGGCAGGCGGCCATGCTCAATCTGGGCATCGCCAATTCCCTGCGCGCCATGATGCTCGTGCCGGCCTTCTCGCAGGCTTGGCGCAGCGGCTTCAGAAATCCCGAGAACCCGGCTGTGGACCGCGGGATCAAGCTGCAGATTTCGTTCGCCGTTTCGATGGCGAACGGTTGCCGATACTGCACGCTGCACCAGGTTCAAGGGCTGCGCCGCCTTGGCGTGACTCCCTCGAAGCTGATCGCGATGAAGAAGGACGACTCGGAGTTGACGCCTCGCGAACTCACGGCGGTGATCTTCGCTCGCAAGGTAACCGCGCAGCCGGGTGGAATCATGGATGCGGATTATGACCGCGTGCGCAAAGAATTCGGGGAGAAGGGAGCGCTCGAAGTGCTGATGCAGACCTGCAACTTCGCGTTCATGAACCGCTTCACCGACGGTTTGCGCCTGCCTTCCGAAGACGAGGCGATTCGCGTCTACCGCGAGACCTACGGCGGGGACTTCCAGCGTTAGCGCTCTGTCTTTCAGAGAGGAGTTGACGACGGGAGCAAGAAAGCGCCGATAGCCGGAAGGACTGAAAGTTCGCCGCCAGAAGAGGAAATATCGCGGCCATCGAAAGCAGGAGTCCCGTTCGCAGTCCCCGGAAAGTCTCTTCGAAAACCGGGATCTGCCGCAGGCCGACCGTCATTCCCCGCGGCGACTCGCCAGCGCGCTTCAGGGCTTCCCGCACCTTTTCCGCAAGTCGGCCGAGAGGCTCTCCATGCACGTTCGCGGTGTAACTCACCACGCGCTGCATGTTGTACCGCTCGACCATCCCCGGCGCCGTACCGTTCGCGACGGAGGCGACATCGCCGAGCAGGGGCCGGCTCCGGCCGTCTTTCATGACGGGAATATTGCGCACGTCGTCAGCCGGCTGGATGCGGTCTTGCGGAATCTCCACCTGGATCTGAAAACCGTTCCGTTCACCGGATCGCGCCAGAAGTTCGGTTCCGTGAAACGGCTGGAGGAGGTGGCCGCGACTATGGAGCGCGCGACGCCCGCCGCTGTGAGACCGTATTGGCCCGCGCGGTCGCGATCGAATCGTAATGTCGAGAGTCGGATAGTCGAGCGGCCGCGCGAGCCGCAGGTCTCGCAGCTCCGGAATCTTCGCCAGTTCCCCGCGGATTGTTTGCGCATAGACGCGATTCGCCGCCATGTTGGTGCCTTGGACCGCGACCTCGACCGGCGTGGGAGATCCGAAACTCACAACCGGCTCACAATGTCGCCGGCTTCGAAGGTGAACTGGCAGCTTGGAAGGGCTTTGAGGAGCTCCGTTCGAAGCTGTTCGAAGAGCTCCTCACCGCGAATCGGGGCCGTGGGCTTCAACGCGACTTTCATCACAGTCTCGTGAGGTCCGCTGGTCCACAGATGGATCAGGTTGATCCTGAATCCCGAAGTTGCGCCACGGGTACCTGCGTTTTCAACCCGAAAAGCAACTTCGGCTAAGCTGGCTTTCGACAATGCAAGTGACTAGAAACACAATGGATAGGCAACAATGCTCGGTTTCAACTTCGGGATTCAGGTTGATCGGTTAGGTTGGGGGTTGAACGCCGATGTAGGCGGTGCTGACAGCCACGTTGCCGGGTCCCGCGACGCGCTTGATCGCATCGAGCATCCGAAGCGCCTCGAGTTCCGTGCGCTCCACTCGCGTTCCAACCGGCGCGCGCATGCGCTCGGAAGAAGCTCGGCGCCGATACGGGCGCGACGGATGAGATTGCTTCCGCGGACTACAACAACGATGCTACTTCGGAATTTCGGCAAACAACAAGGGGCGCCGCTTCGTCAGAACGCTTCGACGCCCTTACTTCGTCTCGATCCGGCTGCCGTTACGGATCTCGTCGGTCGCCCGTTTGACGATCTTGTCGCCCGCCGCGACGCGTCCCACAATCTCCACGAGCTCGCCCGATACGGCGCCCTTCTTTACATTCACCCATTTCGCCTTACCGCTCGAGACTCGAATCACAAACGTGCGCTCGGTAGTCGTCGCGACCGCCGTGGTCGGGACGAGCAGCGACCTCGCAGCCCGGCGCAACGGCCAATCAACTTCGGCGTACATCCCGGGGGCGAGTTCTCCCCCGGTGTTGTTGTAGTCCGCTTCGACCGGCATGCTACGCGTTTTTGAGTCGAGCGACCGCGGAATGCGGGCGATCGCCGCTGTGAACTCGCGCGCCGGATGAGCGGGAACGCGGAAGGTCAGCCGGCCGCCCACCGTGAGACCCGCGACATCGGTCTCGGGCACGGATACGACCAATCGAAGCCGGGACACCTGTTCGATCCGGAGCAAGCCCGATTGAGCGGATCCGGGACCTACGAGCGCGCCCGGATGCACCAGGCGTTCCGTGACCACACCGTCAAATGGGGCCTTCACGTTCACGTAGCTCTCGAGATCGCGGAGGGGGCGCACCGCTGCCGCGGCCGCCAAGGCGGCGCTTTCGATCGATTTCACCACCGCCTCGGCCGCCTGCAGTTGCTGTTCGGCCAGAACCAGTTCGTTGGCCGCGATCGCGCCGGCGGTCCGTGAAGCTTCCTTGAGTCTCGTGTTCGTGCTTCGGACGGCAGCCAGTTTGGCTTCGGCCTCCGCTTTTCTCGAAGCCGCGTCCACCACCTTCGCCTCAGCCTCGGCGACTTTCGCGGCGAGCTCTGGAGCGGCGAGGCGCACCAACGTTTGTCCGGCGGCCACGGCGCTGCCGCGATCCACGCTCACCGTTTCGACGAAGCCGTTCACACGGGCTTCAAGCGTCACCTGGAAAAACGGCAGGAGCTCGCCGGGGAATCGGCGCCGCGCTTCCACCGCTCCTTCGATGACCGTCGCGGCCTCGATGCTTTGCGCCGGAATGCTTTGGGCGGTTATCGAAATCGTCGCGGCCAGCAGAACCGCCGATGCCTCTAGTCTCATGCCTGGGTACCTTCGTAATGCGAACTCGCGGGATCGTCCGGATCGAGCGAAGGGGACCGCCCGCCCGTCTCCGGCTGCGTCACCGCGTAGAGCGCCGGCAGCACCGTCAGCGTCGAAATCGTGGCGACGAACAGGCCGCCGATCACGGCAATTCCGAGCGGCGCGGTCTGGCCGCCGCCGTCGCTTCCGCCGAGGGCGAGAGGCAGCATGCCCGCCATCATGGCCATCGCGGTCATGAGGACCGCGCGGAATCTTCCGCTCGCGCCCACCGCCGCGGCCGTTCGAAGCGCGTTGCCCTCCCTGCGCGCCCGCTCCGCAAAAGTGACCAGCAGAATCGAGTTCGCGACCGAAATCCCAAGGGCCATGATCGCGCCGATAAACGACTGGATATTGAGCGTCCTGCCCGTCAGCCAGAGAGCCAACGCGACGCCCGAGAGGACCGCGGGCATGGTTGCGAGAATCGACGCCGACAGCCGGAAGGACTGAAAGTTCGCCGCCAGAAGAAGAAATATCGCGGCCATCGAAAGCAGGAGTCCCGTTCGCAGTCCCCGGAAAGTCTCTTCGAAAACCGGGATCTGCCCCCGCAGGCCGACCGTCATTCCCCGCGGCGCCTGGCCAGCGCGCTTCAGGGCTTCCCGTACCTTTTCCGCAAGTCGACCGAGAGGCTCTCCATGCACGTTCGCGGTGTAACTCACCACGCGCTGCATGTTGTACCGCTCGACCATCCCCGGCGCCGTACCGTTCGCGACGGAGGCGACATCGCCGAGCAGGGGCCGGCTCCTGCCGTCTTTCATCACGGGAATGTTGCGCACGTCGTCAGCCGACTGGATGCGGTCTTGCGGAATCTCCACCTGGATCTGAAAACCGTTTCCACTCACCGGATCGCGCCAGAAGTTCGGTTCCGTGAAACGGCTGGAGGAGGTGGCCGCGACCATGGAGCGCGCGACGCCCGCGGCTGTAAGACCGTATTGGCCCGCGCGGTCGCGATCGATCGTAATGTCGAGTGTCGGATAGTCGAGCGGCTGCGCGAGCTGCAGGTCTCGCAGCTCCGGTATCTTCGCCAGTTCCCGGCGGATTTTTTCCGCATAGACGCGATTCGCCGCCATGTTTGTGCCTTGGACCGCGACCTCGACCGGCGTGGGAGATCCGAAACTCATCACCTGGCTCACAATGTCGCCGGCTTCGAAAGTAAATTGGCAGGTTGGAAGCGCTTTCTGCAACTCCACTCTAAGTTCTTCGAAGAGCTCCTCCCCGCGAATCGGGGCCGTGGGCTTCAACGCCACTTTCATCACAGTCTCGTGGGGACCGCTGGTCCACAGATGGATCAGGTTGATCGGGTAGCTCGCGGGCTGGACGCCGATGAAGGCGGTGCTGACGGCTACGTTGGCGGGTCCCGCGACGCGCTTGATTACATCGAGCATTCGAAGCGCCTCGAGTTCCGTTCGCTCCACGCGCGTTCCAACCGGCGCGCGCATGCGCAGTTGAAATTGTCCGGAGTCGACGCTCGGAAGCAGCTCGGCCCCGATGCGAGGCGCGACGAACCACAAGACAGCGCCCGCCCCCAGGGCGTAGCAAGGAATGACCACCCAGCGGAATTGCACGATGCGTTCCACCAAAAGGCGATAGGCCGCTTGCAGCCGGCTGCCTTCGCGCGCGGCTTCCCCTTTATGCGAGGCAGGCCCTCCGCGCATGACCCACACGGCGAGGACCGGGACAAGCGTGCTCGACAGGATGTACGACGAAATCATGGCGAAGCCGACGGCGAGCGACAACGGCACAAACAACTGGCGCGCCACGCCCGTCATGAAGTAGGCCGGCACGAACACGGCGAGCATCGACATCATCGCCAGGAAGCGGGGCGTAGCGGTTCTACGGCAGGCGTCGAGCACGCTGCGAGGGCGCGCGGCGCCGCCTCCCAGTTGTGAATGAATGTTCTCGATCTCAACCGTCGCCTCGTCCACCAGCACGCCTACCGCGAGAGCAAGCCCGGAAAGCGTCATGATGTTGATGGTCTGACCGGAGATCCAGAGCCCCACCACGGCGCCGAGCAACGCGAAAGGGATGGTGGTCACGACGATAAGAGCGCCGCGCCAATCGCGCAGAAAGACAAGCACCGTCAGCCCCGTAAGCAGCGCGCCCAGCAGTCCCTCGCTCACGAGCGCGCGCAAGGAGCGTTCGACGATACCGGTCTGGTCGAATTCGATGGTCAGTTTGACGTCCTCCGGCAGCACGTTCCGCATGGCGGGCATCGCGGCGCGGATGCTCCGCATCACGTCGAGAGTGGAGGCATCGGCGCGTTTCGTGACCGGAATATAGACGGTGCGCTTTCCGTTCACGTGGGCGTAGGCGGTGACGATGTCCGTGCCGTTCTCGACCACGCCGATGTCGCGAACGTAAACCGTGGGGCCGCTGCCGGTGCGAACCGGGGCGTCCATCAGTTCCCGCAGGTTGCCCCCGATGACCGCGTTCGTGCTGGCGATGCGAGCCAGATCCCCAACGCGCACCACGCCGGACGGGTAGATCGCGGATGCCCGGCTTACCGCCGAAATCGCGTCCTCCGGAGAAAGGCGGTATTCGCGCAGGCGGTCCGGATCGAGCCGGACGACGATCGCCCGTTGATTGCCGCCGAACGGAGGCGGGGCCGAGACGCCAGGTTGCGCCGCAAACAGAGGCCGCACGCGATTGATGGCGAAATCCTGCATCTCGGCCGGCGTGCGAATGTCGCTTGAAAGGACCAGTTGAGCTACGGCGACGCTACCGGCGTCGAACCTTGTAATGAATGGCGGCACCGTCCAGGTTGGCATGAACGCGCGCGCACGATTCACGTAGCCAACCGTTTCCGCCATGGCCTGGTTCATGTCGGCGCCCTCGTGGAACACCAGCTTCATCAGCGCCGCGCCCTGAATCGATTTCGACTCCACATGTTCAATTCCCGTGATGTAAAGGAAGTGATACTCGTAGTAATAGGTTAGGAATCCCTCCATCTGTACGGGGTCCATGCCGCCGTAGGGCTGCGCGACGTAGATCGACGGTGAGCCGACCAGTGGAAAGATGTCGACGTGCATTCGCATGACGGCAACCCACGCCGTCAACGTCAGAGTGAGCGCGGCGACGATCACGGTAATCGGGCGGCGGAGCGCAGTGAGGACGAGCCACATGATCGATTACCGAGCCGCCTTCAGGAACCCTTCGAGATCGCCTTGCGCGATTGCCATTGCCAGCATTCCCCGCCAGACGCCGAGCCTCGCCAAGGCGTTGTCGATTTCCGCGTTCGTCAGCAGTCGCTGCGCTTCAGCTACATCGGCCAGCGCGCCGAGACCGGCGCGATAACGCGCGGAGGCCTGCCGCTCGGCCGCGCGCGCCGCTTCCAGCTGCACCGGTACGTTCCGCTCGATCAGGCGAGCGCCATCGAGCATCGCTTGCGCCCGTTTGCGTGCGGCATCGAGGCTTTGATTCACTAAGTCCAGCTTGGCCCGCTCCGCGCGCTCATTCGCCGCCTCGAGCTTTTTTCGTTCCGCCAGGATCTTGGTGTCCGTGAGATTGAACGTCGCCGTGAAACCGAGCCCCCAGTTGTAGAACGTGGGAGCGAGACCGTGTGCGCCGCCCAATATCGAGAAGTCGGGATGCGCTCCGGTGCCGCGAGCGAAGGTCGTGCCTTCGACCGAAAATTTGGGAAAGAATGAGCGATCGAGAGCACGTTCACGCGCCTGGATTTCTTCGATGGCCGCGGCTTCTTCCTTGGCGGCGGGATGCGCCGATTGTGCGCCTTCCACTTCGCCGGGCGCGGCGCTGAGGAGCCGTCCGGAACTCAGAGTCAGCTCGCCACCCGCACCTACTCTCTCGGCGAGGGAAATGTTCGCAATGCGCGCCGCTTGCGCGGACTGTATCCGTTGATTTTCGGCTACCGCCACTTCCGCGCGGCCGCGCGCTTCATCGGCGCCGGGGCGCAGGCCCGCCTCGGATAAGGCTCTTATCTCGTCGTAGAGAACTTTAGCCCGGGCCACCCCCGCCTCCGCCGCCAGGAGTTGCTGTTCGGCGGCAAGCACGGTCAAGTAGGCGTCGGCGGCAGAGGCGCCTGCCTCGAACTTCGTGTTCTGGGTGGCCGCGTCGGCCCGCCGACGCGTCGCGGCGGCCGCGTCCACGCCGGCCTTTCGGAATCCGAAATCGAAAGGCTCCCAACTCACCAGGAAACCGGCTGCGCTGCCAAATACGTTCGACGCGCGGTTATCGCGTACCGGAGGTCCTGAGATCGGGGAAATCACGGACTGCTGGAGCAGCATCCCGTAGACATTGTTCGTCGTGGCGCGATTGATTTGTGCGACGGTCGTGACCTGAGGAAGGTATGCCGTGCGGGCGAGGTTGATAGCGGCTGCCGCGGCATTGGCGCGTTCCGCCGACGCTCGAACCGCCGGATATCGTTCCACCGCCTGCCGCACCGCTTGTTCGAGCGTAAGAGGAAATTGGGCGCCGAGGCCCGCGACCCAAACGGCGGACAAAGCCGCAGCCAAGACTGGCTGCCGTCCGGTCTTCACTGTTGATCGTCCCCTTCCATGAGTTCTCGAAACAACTCGTTGACTTTCTGTCGGGCGATGGCCAATGCCTTTCGGCCAAGCGGAGTGGCCCGATAGACCTTTCGCAGAGACTTGCCGTTGCGCTCTTCTCGCGAACGCAAATAACCCTTCTTCTCGAGATTGTGAAGGAGCGGGTAGAGGCTTCCGGGACTAATTCGGTAACCGTGGCGGCCCAGCTCTTCGATCATGCCGAGCCCGAAGATGGGCTCCTGCGCGGCATGATGCAGAACATGAAGGCGAATCAAACCGGAGTAGAGGTCGCGTGCCTGCGCCGTGTAGTCTAACTTCGTCATCGGTATTCGTTAACGAATACCGATAAGTATAAAAAGCATCCTTCCTGAAAGTCAACACGGCATCTCTGCCTGCGAATGCCGCTGCCGTGGCACAATCAAGAAGAATGACGGGTTCCTTTCGCGTTCATGCCACGCTCGCACTTGCCACGTTCGCCCTTGCCGGTTCGGTTTTGCCGGCCGCCGCTCAAGAGAAGCCGGAGGAGGAAGAGTTCTTTCAGATGTATACCGAAGCGCCGCGCATTTTTCTGCGGCCGCAGCGTTTACGTCTGCTCAGGAAAGAGCGCGAGCGCCGCTCGACGCGCTGGCAACAGTTTGAAACTTTCATCCTGGGCAAGGTTCCCATGCCGGAACCTGCATTCGCGCAGGCTCTCTACTACCAAATCTCGGGCGACAAGGCGATCGGACAACTTGCCGTGCGCTGGGCCGCGGGTCCGGGGACGGATATCCGCCAACTCGCCCTTGTCTACGACTGGTGCCAGGATCTATTCACGGCGGCCGAGTCGAAAGCGGTCGCAGCCAAGCTTCAGCGAGCCATCGAGAAGCCGCGCCGCAACGAAAGCATACCGGCCATCCGCGACCGGACGCTCGCCGCCGTGGCCGTCGCTGGCTCGCTGCCTGAGCTTGCCACAAAGCAACTGGAATCGCTTGTGCGTCAATGGTGGCGCGCCGAGATGGCGCCCGCGCTCCTGGCTGGCGGAAGCCTGGCGGGCAAGAATCCCGTCCCGCGCGACGACGTCTACGCGCTCCACGAAATTCTCCATGTGGTGCGCGACAATCTCCAAATCGACCTGCGCGATCCCGTCCCTGGGTTTTTCAAAGGATTGCCCATATTCCATCTGCTCAGCTACTATCCGGCCACGTTTCCCGCGCCCGAGGGGGAGTACCGCATACCCCTATCGAAGGGTGGAGGCGAGCCGGACGTAATGCGCGCCGCCGTGTCGCGCACGGCCGAATTGATCATGGTCGCTTACGACACGAACGCCCCTGAAACTCAGGTGCTCCAGGGATGGCTCATGCACGACAACTTTATTCTTCGTAGCACCTTCGGCGTGCCGTACGAGTTCCTTTGGGCCAATCCTTATCAACCGGGGCTGAGTTATTACCACGTTCCGCTGCTGTTCCATGACGATCTTTTCGGACGTCTGTTCATCCGCTCCAGTTGGGATGAGAACGCGCGCTGGCTCGGCTATTTTGAAGGTGAGATGCAGCTCTTCGAAGACGGCAGAGTCACGATCCTCAACCCGGCCTTGCAGTCTTCCCCCTTGTTGCTCACTGAGGCCGTTGTGTATACCGGAGACCATGCGAAGAAGTTCGAGGTATTGCATCAGGACTCCGAAGACGTGTTCGTCGTGCACTTGAAACCGAACTACGCCTATGAGATCGAAATGGACGACGAAGAAATGCGCGAGGTCTATACGGATGCGGGCGGCATTCTCGCGCTCACCGCACCGCCCAAAGTGAAGGTGGGTGTCCGCCTCAAGGAAGCACACCCCGTGGCGGTTCACTACGTGGCGCCGCCTGCGCCCGGACTTGTTCCGCGCAGGCCTCGCTGAATTGCCAAGGACAACAGTTCGGACGGGCAAAGGGCGCGCTGGCGCGTTCTCCGGTAGGTGGAGGGATGAGTAGATATGGAAAGACGGACCGAACCAAGAACGGTAAAGCAATGGATCAGCTACATCGTGACGGCGCTAATAGCGATATGGTTGATTATTTGGATGTTGAAGTTATCAGGTATCGATGTTCTATGAGTGAGGCCTTCGTAGAGCCGCGGAAGGATGAGCGGCGGGCGATTTTGTGCGCAAGCTGGAGATGTTACGTCTCGATAATGGCGTCAGGTTCTATCGTCTGATGTAAACTGAAGATCCCGGCATCAAATGGCGCTTCCTCTCACACGCACGGCGTTTTTCGGATTCGCGTTGGCGCTTGGATCAGCGGGGGCGGAACCGGCGGCCGTCGAATTCAACCGCGACATTCGACCGATCCTGTCCGACCGCTGCTTCGCCTGCCACGGCCCCGATGCCTCTCAGCGAAAGACGAAACTGCGCTTCGATATCGAAGCCGGCGCGCAAACCGCGATCGTTCCCCGCGACCCTTCAAAAAGCGAGATCTACAAACGAATCCGTTCGGACAACAAGGCGATGCGCATGCCTCCGGCGTATGCGGGTCACGACCGCCTGCCCGATCGCGACATAGAACTGATCCGCCGTTGGATCGAACAGGGCGCCGTCTGGCAGGATCATTGGTCGTTCATTACGCCGAAACGCCCCACGGTCCCGGAATCGGAAAAAAGCAATTGGGCCCGCGGCCCCATCGACGGTTTCGTGCTCGCCCGCCTGGCGCGCGAAGGACTCAAGCCTCAGCCTGAAACGGACCGGACCACATTGATCCGCCGCGTCACGCTCGACCTGACTGGGCTTCCTCCCACGCCGGCGGAAGTGGATGCGTTCCTCGAAGACGCTTCAGCCCTCGCCTACGAGAAAGTCGTGGACAGACTGCTCGCTTCGCCTCGCTACGGGGAGCGCATGGCGGTACCGTGGCTCGACGCCGCCCGCTACGCGGACACCAATGGATACCAAAGCGATGGGGAGCGCTCGATGTGGCGCTGGAGGGATTGGGTGATCGACGCCTTCTCCCGCAACCTGCCTTTCGACCGGTTTACGATTGAGCAGATTGCGGGCGACCTGCTTCCGCACGCCACTCCGCAACAGCGTATCGCCTCCGGCTTCCACCGAAATCACCGCACGAACGCGGAAGGCGGAATCGTCGAAGAAGAGTTTCGCGTGGAATACGTGGCGGATCGCGTCGAGACCACCTCCACCGTCTGGCTCGGACTCACAATGGGCTGCGCCCGATGCCACGATCACAAGTACGATCCCATCAAGCAGCGCGATTTCTACCGCGTATTCGCGTACTTCAATAACGTTCCCGAGCGTGGCCTCGTGTACAACTTCGGCAACGACGAGCCTTTCATGAAAGCGCCGCTGCCGGACCAGGAACGAAAACTCGCGCAGTTGGATGCGAACGTAGCCGAAGCGGAACACGGATACGCCTCACTGCGGCCGGTAATCGCGAAAGCGCAGCGCAAGTGGGAGAAGTCCGCGCGCCGCGGCGCGAAGATCGAGTGGCTCGAACCCGAGGGTCAGTCGCTGCGCTTCAAACTCGATGACACCGCGTTCGATGGACAACGCGCCGAGAGCCGCGGCGACGTGGCGAATTTCAACTACCAGGACGCATTCAGTTTAGCCGCGTGGATTCGTCCGGACTCGCCGAACGGCGCAATCGTCTCGCGCATGGAGGATTACTACGAGGGCGAGGGCTACGGATTGTTCCTGCTTGACGGCAGGATTCGCCTGCACATCATTCGGAGATTTACCGACATCGGGCTGCGCCTCGAGACGGAACAGGCGGTCGCGATGAATCGCTGGCAACACGTGCTCGTGACCTATGACGGGCGGCGCAAGGGCGCGGGGGTGCGGATCTATCTCGATGGAGAACCTCGAAAACTGAACGTGCTGTTCGACGAGCTGACTTATCCTTATGGTCCGAAGGAGCCCTTCCGCATCGGCGCGGGTGGCGGCCCGAAACTCCGCTTTCGAGGGGCGATCGACGATGTGCGCGTCTTCAAGACGGCGCTTACCGCGCAGCAGGCGCATGCCGTGGCGTTACAGGAACGTGTGGATGAGATTGCGGCGATCGATCCTGCCGCGCGAACGGCAGCCCAGGCGGACAAGCTCGCCCTCTATTTTCTGGAAGCGGCGGCTCCAAAGAATATCCGCGAAGCGCGGAGAAAGTTGACGGAAGCCCGGAAGGAGCGCACCCGCTTCTACGATTCGATCCAAACCGTGATGGTGATGACCGAAGGCCCCGAGCGAGACGCCTTCGTACTGCGGCGAGGCGCATATGACGCTCGCGCGGAGAAGGTAACTCCGGGTGTTCCCGCGTTCCTGCCGCAGCCTCAACCCCAGAACGCTCCGCAGGATCGTCTGAGTCTCGCGCGGTGGCTTGTCGATCCGGTGAATCCGCTGACCGCGAGAGTGGCGGTCAATCGCTATTGGCAGATGTACTTTGGAACGGGCCTGGTGAAGACTTCGGAAGATTTCGGCTCACAAGGCGAATGGCCCGTCTATCAGGAATTGCTCGACTGGCTGGCGGTCGAATTCATGGAAAGCGGTTGGGACGTGAAGCGGATGCAGAAGACGATCGTCACGAGCGCGACGTACCGCCAATCGTCAAAGGCGACTCCGGAATTGTTGCAGAGGGATCCCGAGAATCGGCTGCTCGCTCGCGGCGCTCGATTCCGTCTGCCCGCGGAGATGATTCGCGATCAGGCGCTCGCGCTGGCGGGGCTTCTCGTGGAAAAGACGGGCGGGCCGTCGGTTAAGCCCTATCAGCCGCCCGGCTTGTGGCAAGAGCTCGCGGGCGGCAAGGGTTACACCGCCGACCACGGCGAAGGATTGTACCGCCGCAGCCTGTACACATATTGGAAGCGGACCGTTGCGCCGCCTTCGATGGTGACGTTCGACGCGCCGGCGCGCGAGACTTGCGCGGTTCGCGGAACACGCACCAACACGCCGCTTCAGGCTCTGAATCTCATGAACGACGTGGCTTACGTCGAAGCCGCCCGCAAATTGGCGGAGCGTATGTTGACCGCAAGCACGCCGGGAAGACGCCGCACCCGCGAGGGGCGGATCGCGTATGCCTTCCGGCTCGCCGTGGCAAGACCTCCGAGTCCGGGCGAAGTCCGAGTGCTGTCCGAAGCATTGGCGAAGTTCGAGGATTTCTACAAGCGCGACCCGAAGGCGGCCGCCCAGTTCCTGACTCAAGGCGAATCGCCCCGCGGCGCGAGCCTTGAAGCCCATGAGCTCGCCGCTTATACCGGCGTCGCCAGTCTTCTGCTCAATCTCGATGAAACCATCACAAGGGAATAGCCGCTCAAGAAAATGACCATGGACCCGCGCAAAGAGTACATGACGATGATGACGCGCCGCCATTTTTTTGGGCGCGCCGCGACGGGAATTGGAACAGCCGCGCTCGCTCACGCGGAATCCGGGACCGGCGCGGAGAGCGGCCTGCCGGGGCTCCCCCATTTCGCGCCGAAGGCCAAGCGCGTCATCTATCTTTTTCAATCGGGCGGCCCGTCCCAAATGGAATTGTTCGATTTCAAGCCGAAATTGAACGAGCTCCAAGGCTCCGAATTGCCGGATTCCATCCGCCGCGGCCAGCGGCTCACCGGAATGTCATCCACGCAAACGACGTTTCCGGTCGTCGCTTCCCGCTTCGGCTTTGCGCAATATGGGCAGTCCGGTGCGTGGCTGAGCGAGCTGCTGCCGCACACGGCGCGTATCGCGGACCGGCTGACCTTCGTGAAATCGATGCACACCGAGGCGATCAATCACGATCCGGCGGTAACTTTTTTGCAAACGGGCGCGCAGATCGCCGGCCGCCCGAGCATCGGGTCGTGGCTCGTTTACGGACTCGGTTCGGTAACGCGCGATCTGCCGGGCTTCGTCGTGATGATTTCGCCGGGCGGCGGCGGGGGTGGCCAGCCGCTCTACGACCGTCTGTGGGGCAGCGGCTTCCTGCCCACCCGTTTTCAGGGCGTGAAGTTTCGCTCCGTCGGAGATCCGGTACTCTATTTGTCGAACCCCGCGGGTTTCCCGGAGAGTAACCGCCGCATTTTTCTCGACGCGCTCGGCGAGCTCAACCGGATGAAGCTCGAAGAGTTCGCCGATCCCGAAATCGCGACGCGGATTTCGCAATACGAAATGGCGTTCCGGATGCAAAGCTCCGTTCCGGAATTGACGGACCTCTCAAGAGAGCCCGGTCGCACGTTCAAGCTTTACGGTGAAGACGCCCGAAAACCCGGAACGTTCGCGGCGAATTGCCTCCTCGCCCGGCGCCTGGCGGAGCGCGGCGTGCGATTCATTCAACTTTTCCACCGCGATTGGGATCAGCACGGCAAGATGCAGCAAGACCTGCCGAAACGATGCAAGGACACCGACCAGGCGTCGGCGGCGTTGGTTGAGGACTTGGCGGAGCGGGGGATGCTCGACGAGACGCTGGTGGTTTGGGGCGGCGAGTTCGGGCGTACCGTGTATTGCCAGGGCCGCCTGACGCCCGAGGAATACGGCCGCGATCATCACCCTCGCTGTTTCACGGTCTGGATGGCCGGCGGCGGCATCAAACCCGGCGTCACATGGGGCGAAACGGACGACTACGGGTACAACATCGCGCGCGATCCGGTCCACGTGCACGATTTGCAGGCGACCATCCTGCATTGCCTGGGCATCGACCACACCCGCCTCACTTTCAAGTATCAAGGCCGGCATTTTCGGCTGACCGACGTGCACGGGGAAGTTGTGAGACCCCTCCTGGCGTAGCGCCTTGCTCTGCGACCCGCGAACGCAAGAAGCCGTGACGTGGCCGAGACAACCCAGGTGGGGCCGACCGGTAGCTTAGCTACTTTCCGGCGCAAAATTCCTGACATAAGTTTCTTGTTTTCATAAGGCGTCGATCTGGCGGCGTGCTTGGTTGAACAGAATCGCTTTGTGCGACCCGCGAGGACAAAGATGCATTTCTGCGCTTTCCCTTTGGCACAGCG
>CAMDED010000069.1 GCA_945893365.1 Candidatus Sulfopaludibacter sp. SbA3
GATCGCGTTGGAGTCCGGTTTGGAAGAAGGATGGGCCGCCGGTCGGTAAGCATGGTGGGCATGACGTTGAGTGCGGTGCTGTTGTTCTGGGGTGCGAGCGGGGTAGGCGTAACCGCAACCGTGATCCTGCTGGCGCTGGCGCTCGGTTGTTGCACGATGGCGGAGGGCCCGTATTGGTCGACGGCGATCGATCTGGGCGGCAATCAGGCGGGCGCGTCGTCCGGAATCATGAATACCGGCGGAAACATCGGCGGGATGCTCGCGCCCGTGATCACGCCGCTCATCGCGATCAGGTTCGGCTGGGCCGGCGGCCTCTACTTCGCAAGTTTTCTCATTCTCTTGGGTGTGGTTACCTGGCTCTGGGTAAATCCGGAGCGCCACGTCGGGCCGGAATCGACGGGGCTGTCCTGAAGTCCCGATCCGGCCTCTGCTCCGGACCGTTACCGCTTGGGCTTCGTCCGATGTTCCGCTTCCATCAGGTTTACGAGGATATCGTTTGTCCGCGTCAAGTGACCGGCGCCTTTGGATTTCAGCCAATCAGGGACGCCCGGATCCAGACGCACGCTCACCGCCACCTTCCGGCGGACGCCACGCAGCCGCACCATGCTCGCCCAACTGGTCTTCGGTCAGTCGTGGGATGTCTCCGAAGTCGATGGTCGAATCGTCTCCCGTCATCTGTTTTCTTGCGGCGCTACAACGCCTTCCGCTCGCTTTCAGTCCAATGCCTGCTGCTGATCTTTTCGGATTTCATTTGTTTCAGCCCTACGGATCGAGACGATGCGGATCATCTCTTCGCCATGGCGGTCCTCTCTATACGCGCGTACAACCATCAGCACGGCGACGGCTTCGGACGCAATGTAAGCGGCGCGGATCGCATGCCGGCGTTGCTCTCCCGATTCGTCTATGCGGTCAGGACCTACAAGACAAAGTTCGTCAAGGGCCGGCGCCGCCATCTCGAAAGAGATTCCGCCATGCTTACGCTGGTTCCGGCAAGGCCGCCGCGTGATTCGTCGGGAACGCGAAGGCCAAGTAACCAACGCCATCCTGAGACAGGCCGGCGGCCGGCCCGACGCCACGAAACTGAACTCACGGCCGCCGGCTCCCCCTGCCATCCTCGAGCGGAAACGCCATGCCCGTGTCGCCGTCGCGGCAGAGGTGTACAGCCGGAAAAATGATGCCTCCGTTCGCGCCCTCCCCGCCGATCGGCGCATTTACCGCCTGCATCGTCTCCACGACGTTCGCCTCGCCGACGGGCGTCCGATGCACCGCGCGTCCATGGCCAGCCCTCGACCTGGAAATCGACATACTCGAAGTCCCATAGCGTTGACTCGCAATCACAGAATCTCGCGAGGATGCTTGTTGACCGACTGCAACGCCTCGCAATACCGGACGCCGCAGGTCGCGCCGCGGTAAGCCGCAATCTTTTCCTTCAATTGCTGCGAGGCGTCGAGCGTGCCGGGCTTGTATTGCTCGTTTCGCACAATCGCCATCACCTTGCCCAGCCAGTCGATCGCCGCCGGCCACTCGGCGGTCACGTCGACGAAAGTATCGGGCTCGAACCCGATGGTATGCCGGGGCCCGTTGTCGTACGTGTATACCCGGCTCGGCGGCGCTACCTTCCGGTTCTCGAAAAACTGGCTCGCGGACCGCAGTGCGATATCGCTTAACTGGGAGGCCACTACGTGATCGTCGTGATGATCGCGCCCCCAGAGCATCAGGGCAACGTCCGGCTGCACGTCCGCGACAACCTCGGCTACCTTCCGTTTCGTCTCGGTCGTGGCGTCGAAATGATGCGACTTGAAATCAAGGAACCGCATCTCCGCCCCGTAGCTTTTCGCGATGGCCACGCTGCCTTCCAGAAGGTCTTTCTGGCGGTTGCCGATGGGCGCCCAGTTCGAATAGTCGCCGATCATCGATAGGATCACGACGCGGTAGTGCTTCCGGATCGCTGAAAGCATGATTCCAGGCACGCCGAACACACAATCGTCGCAGTGCGCGCCCATCGCTAGCAGGGTTTTTGGCATATAGGCAGTCTACTACGCCATCAGGGCGGGCCTCGCACCAGCAATGCGTCATCGGCCCCTTTGACATTTTCTGACGATCAGATACTCTGAAGGTGCTATGGCAAATGAGACAACCGCCAGCTCGTATGTAGGAAGAGTAGGGCAGCGCCGCCAAGTGGTGCTCCCAAAAGCGTTGTGCGATGAGATCGGACTTGCTGAAGGAGATTTTGTCGAGGTCAGCGCCAAAGGCGGCCTAATGCTCGTGAAGCCCAAGCGCCTGGTAGACACGGATGACACGTTGACGCCCGCGGAAGCCAAGAAAGTGCGTAGTGCGATGAAGCAAGTGAGGGAAGGCAAGGCCCGCCCGTGGAGTACCGTGAAACGTGAGCTGGACCTGTAATGTCGCACCCGATGCCGAAGGCGACCTGAAAGAATTGTCGCGGGACGCGCAGGAGCGAGTGGCACGCACGCTTTCCAGTATGGAAGCCGATCCGTTTCAGGGTGACGTGAAAGCGCTCAAGGGCAAGGATTGGAAGGGGTTCCTCCGCCGCCGGCTTGGATCGTACCGAATCATTTTCACGGTGGACCAGAAACGCAAAACGGTGACGGTGTTTCGCATCCTGCTTCGTTCCGAGAAGACCTACCGCTAGGTTTCCGGAAATACCAGGCAGTCGCACTTTTGCGGTCGACGCCCCGTGCGGACTGCTGCGCTATAGCATGAATGTCTGGATTAGCTTGCCTGCGTTTTTGGAGAAGACGCGACTATGGACCAAGCATGGTTTGAGATGGAAGAGTTGCGGAAGCGAAGGCTTGATACCGCCGTCTGGATTCCTCTTCGGGCAAGGCAACGGGAATCGAGCGGGAAGCGGGGCGGGGCGACACCACTCTCGCCGGGCGATTAAGGGACTCGGCGCTGACCTCGCCCGTAACACCTGACGCAGACGCACTCGCGATTCGATTGAGGCCACTCAGCGCCTCACAGTCAGGGGAACACGTGAACCAACGTTGGAAACAGACTACACCTCATCCTGAAGCGATGCCAGGATCTGCTCCAGCCGCATTCTCCGGGGAGCGAGAGTTCGCCGATACCTCCACCATTGGACTGCCGCATTCACACCTATCGCCAGAGCGCAAAGAAGCGCGAAGCTCAACGCCGCCCGGGCGTTCATCTTCCCTGAGGCGATGAGTTGACTCACCGGGAAGGCGAGCAGCGGCACGATAATCCAGGCAAAGGTGAGCATGAGGCGGGCGTCCCGGATTTCGCCGTTCACGTTGTCCAGACCCGTCCGGGCCGCCTCTCGAACCGTCATGCCGGCCGACTTGAGCGCCTGCCTGCGCGCTCTTCGCCGCCGCATCAGCAGCGCTAAGGCGAACGTGACGAATGCTTGAAGTCCAATGGCTGGCAGCGCCTCGTTCCAAGCCAGCGGACGCCGGAAAAGGAGCATGCCCAAGGTGATCGCTAACGCCACAACCGCATTGACGGCGCATATGGAAATGACGATGTTTCCCCTGCGCTCGGAACGCGTTAGGGCGCCGATGAAGCTGTCCAGCTCGCTCTTGAGCGCGGCTGCCGGGCTGGTTGCCCGCCACGCATCCTGATATTCTTCCAGGCTCATTTTACGTTCCCCTTTCCTTCGTGTTCCATTTGCCGCAACTGTTCCGCCAAGCGCTTCCTCACGCGATTCAGCTTGACGCCGACATTGTTTTCCGTGATCCCGAGGACCTCGGCGATTTCGCGATAGCTCAGGGCGTCCAGATGCAGCAACGCCAGTGACCGGTCGGCGTCGGGCAATGTGGCGAGCGCCGCATAAAGCTTCTCGACGAGGCGTTCGCGGTCGCCGGAACCTTCCCGCTGTGCGTTCGGAGCGGCGGGTAATCGAGTTGCTTGTTCGCCCAACTCAACATGACGCTGCAGGTAGCGCGCCCTGTTGCGGGTCCAATTCATGGCGCAGTTGAGAGCGACACGGTAGATGAACGTCGATGGCTTGGCCTGGGCGCGATACAGAGGCACGGCATGCCATAGAGCGATGAGCAGGTCCTGGTGAAGGTCCTCGTGTTCGCCGAAGGGCGCATAGGCGCGTGCTATCTTCCGGAGAATCGCATCGTAGGTCCGGATCCATTCGAGAAATGCGTCGTTCTGCCGTTTGCGGATCACTTTCCTTGCGACTCCATAAGACTTGAACCCGCAGGCCGGGATTTCTTACAGTCGCGCTCGGGAGGCTGGTCAGTTTACCGCTCGAAGGCGGCACTCGTCACTGCATGCATGCTCTCTACAGCACCAGCCTATCGTCTCCGTCCCGCCGCGTGACCTTCTCGCGGTCAAGATACTCAAGCAGCGGAATGGCGTACTTTCTCGATATCCCGGTCCAGTCCTTGAAGGTCGTAACGTTCAAGCGCTCGCCGCGATGGCTCTCGAACAGGCCGCGCAGTTTCGAGATCGCCGAACCGTGAAATACCAGATCGACGCTGACGCGCACGAGCCGCTTCTCGCGAATCAGCATCTGCAGCAAACTCCGGGCTCTCGCCGTCTCCACCCCCGATTTCGCCAGGACCTCCTCGACCCCGGGCGCCGCGAGTCCGGCCTCCTCGAAGGCCTTCTCAATTGCGCCGCGCGCCGCCTCCTCGTCCTGCTTGAGCGCCGTGCGATGGGTGGTGAAACGAACCGTATCGCCTTCGGCTGTGAGTTCCTTCCGGTCAGCCAGAAGCGCGTCGAACACCATCGCGGGACAGTCGGCAAGGTCCTTCCCTCGCAAGTCCTGCCTCGCAATTCCCGGAAGCAATGGATTGCTTTTGTGGAAGTCGCGCACGCGCCCAACGATGCGCTGCCGCGCTGCCTGGAACCACTCCGCGTCGACCAGCCACCGCCCGGCCCGCCGCGCGCTCTTGGCCGCGGCTTCGATCTCACTTTCAGCGCGGCCCAGTCTCGCAGCCAGCTCCGTTGCGCTTGCGCCGAACTTCGACTCGCGGATAAGCAGGGCAACGCGGTCGTCTAAGCTGCCCTTGGAGAGGATGTCCAGACGCGCGGCGTCAAGCCGCCGGGGAGGAGCGCCATCGATCACCGCGCCACCGCCGATCGTGACGACAGGCGAGAACATCCTGATAATGAAGCGGTCGCCTGGAAGCAGCAGCGTGGGCTCGCGCAGCACGAGACGCGCAAAGTTTTCCGATCCCGGCTTCAGCGCGCCGGAGCCGGCAGGCAGGCGGATTTCGGCTTCGATCTCCGCCGCTCCGGCGTGAAAATGGACGGGTGCCCGGTGCTTGAGCGGCCTCGCGGAAGCGAGCAGCTCAAGCGAAACGTCGATGCGAACGGTGTCGCGGAAGCGGCCAGGCTCCGCAAGCACCATTCCCCGGGTAAGCTCCGAAGTTTCAACATCCGCCAGATTGAGCGCTGTACGCTGTCCGGCGAGCGCGCGTTCAGCCGGCGCTCCGTAGACCTGAATCCCGCGCACACGGAGCTTTCGGCCCGCCGGGTGAACCTGCACCTCCTGTTCCTTCGTCACCGATCCGG
Source organism: Candidatus Sulfopaludibacter sp. SbA3 (assembly GCA_945893365.1). Taxonomy (GTDB): domain Bacteria; phylum Acidobacteriota; class Terriglobia; order Bryobacterales; family Bryobacteraceae; genus SYKU01. Next base: position 5,512 of record CAMDED010000069.1, read on the forward strand.
AAATCAACGTGCCCGTGACCACCGTACCGAAGCCTTTCATAGAAAACGCCCGGTCGATCGGCAGCCGGAACGGCTGCTGACCGCCCTTCTTCGGCACTTCGCCCGCCACCCGTTCAAGCGCGGAACGGAGTTCATCGAGCCCCGCGCCCGTCGTCGAACTGACCGCTACCACTGGCGCTCCGTCAAGGAACGATCCTTTGACAAACTCGTCGACTTCCAGGCGAACCAGCTCGAGAATATCGCTGTCCACCAGATCCGCCTTGGTCAGCACGACGATGCCGCGGGGAATTGCCAGCAAACGGCAGATCTCGAAATGCTCGCGCGTCTGCGGCTTGATCGATTCATCCGCGGCGACGACGAAGAGCACCAGGTCAATGCCCCCCACGCCAGCGAGCATGTTCTTCACAAAACGCTCATGGCCCGGAACGTCGATGAACCCGACTCTGAGAGAAGGCGTCAGCTGCAGATGCGCAAAACCGATGTCGATGGTGATGCCCCTGCGCTTCTCTTCTTCAAGCCGGTCCGCGTCGATTCCCGTGAGCGCCTTCACGAGCGCCGTCTTTCCGTGATCGATGTGTCCCGCCGTGCCCGCGATCACTTCCTTCACTTCAGCTTCCACGCTCCGGAGGAAAACTCGGCCGTCTCCTCGCTCCAGGTCCCGAACTTCGAGGCCATCTGCCCGCCATCCACCAGCAACGCGGCTCCCGTGATGAACGAGGCCAGATCCGAGGCCAGGAATGCGATCGCCGCGCCCACCTCATGCGCTTCCCCGCCCCGCCCGAGTGGAATGTCGCGGAAATAATCCTTGAGTACCTCGGGACTTGAAAAATGCCGCTCCGTCAGGCGCGTTCGGATCAATCCGGGGCAAACCGCGTTGACGCGAATGCCGTACGGTCCCAATTCGTTCGCCGCTGTGTGCAGAATTCCGAGAACGCCGGCCTTGCTCGCGTTGTAAGCGGCAAGACGCGCCTCCCCATCGTAGGAATTAGTCGACGCCGTGATGACGATAGCACCGGCCCGGCGGGGCTTCATCAACAAGGCCGCGGCTTGCACCGTTTCGAAAACGCCCGTCAAGTTTAGAGCGATGGTTCGATCCCACTGCGCTCGGGAGGTGTCCGTTAACCCGGCTTCGGTGCCGGTTCCCGCGTTGGCTACAACGATATCTGGTGGGCCGCATTGAGCAAACGCACGGTCGATCGACGCGCGGTCCGTCACATCTACCATAAAATCGGCGTCCGCATCGATGTCGAACACCCGGACCCGCGCTCCGCCCGCGCGCAACGCTTCGGCAGCCGCGCGTCCAATCCCATGCGCGCCGCCTGTCACCACGGCGGTCTTGCCCGCAAAGTCCAACGGCATCTGACCACTATACTGGAAGAGCATGTTCAGTCGAAGATCTTGGATGGCGGCGCTGCTGGGACCGGCGCTCGGCGCAAGGGGACAGGGAATCTCCTCCCGCGCGGTGAAGCCCATGCCACGCGGGAAGCCGTCCGGCCTGCCATTCAACGCGCGGTTCACCGACGTCGCCTCCGAAGCCGGCCTCGTCGCGCCGGTCGTTTACGGTGGCGTCGACCGGAAGTCTTATATCCTCGAAACCGTCGGTTGCGGGTGCGCTTTCCTCGACTACGACAACGACGGCTGGCTGGACATTTTCCTCCTTAGTGGGACCCGTCTTGAGGGAGCTCCCGAGGGCGCAACGAATCGGCTCTACAAGAACAATCGGGACGGCACGTTTACCGACGTCACCGCGAAGGCCGGTCTCATTCGCGCCGGATGGGCCGGGGCAGTCGCGGTTGCCGACTACAACAACGATGGTTTTGAAGATCTTTTTCTGACCTACTGGGGACAGAACGTCCTTTACCGTAACAATGGAGACGGCACGTTTACGGACGTGACAGAGAAGGCCGGCCTGATCGACAAGCGTACGCGGTGGGGCGCCGGCTGTACGTTTGTAGACTATAACCGCGACGGCCACCTGGATTTATTCGTGTCGAACTACCTGGAATTCGATTTCAAGAAAATTCCCAAGCCCGGCGAGTCGTCGAACTGCGTGTGGAAGGGAGTCCCCGTGAATTGCGGCCCGCGCGGCCTCGAGCCGGGCAGGCACTCGCTCTATCGCAACAACGGCGACGGTACATTTACCGACGTGAGCGTGCCATCGGGCATCGCGAAAGCGCGAGGCAGCTACGGGATGACTGCCGTGGCGGCCGATTTCGACAACGACGGCTGGCCGGACATCTACGTCGCCTGCGACTCGACCCCGAGCTTCCTGTTTCGCAACAACCGCGACGGCACATTTACGGATGTCGGGCTCGAATCCGGCGTTGCGTTGAATGAGGACGGCATGGAGCAGGCTGGGATGGGCGTGGCAGTCGGCGACTTCAACCTCGACGGGAGCCTGGATATCTTCAAGACTCACTTCGCGGACGATACCAGCGTCCTGTATCGAAACGATGGCAAGGGCACGTTCGAGGATCTGACGATTCGCGCCGGCATGGGCGTCGAGACCCGGTTTGTGGGCTGGGGAACGGGCATGGCGGATTTGGATAACAACGGTCTGCCCGACATCTTTCTCGTCACGGGAAACGTTTATCCGGAGGTCGAGGCAAGGGCGCCGGGCTACCCTTTCCGCACTCCTCGCGTGGTTTTCCGCAACCTCGGCAGCGGAAAATTTGAGGAATTAATCGACCAGGCTGGCCCCGGCGTTGCCGCGCCGCACTCGAGTCGCGGATGCGCCTTCGGCGATTTCGATAACGATGGCGACGTCGACGTGCTCATCGTGAACATGAACGAGCCGCCAAGCTTGCTTCGCAACGACGTTACGGGCGGCGGGCACTGGCTCAAAGTGAAGCTCGAAGGCGTGAAATCGAACCGAAGCGCCATCGGAGCGCGCGTGACGGTGCGCTACGGCGGAAAGATTCAGGCGCAGGAGCGGCTCAGCCAAAGCAGCTTCTACTCGGCGAACGACCCCAGACTTCACTTCGGGTTGGGCGACGCGGCCGCGGCGGAGATCGACGTGCGTTGGCCGAACGGGGTGGTGGAGAAGATCGGCAAGGTGGCGGCCGACCGGCTGCTCACCATTCGGGAAGGTTCCGGGGTAGTGAAAGCGGATTCGAAGCCGGGGACCGATCGAACAGGCTGACGCCTTGAGTTCGCGACCTGAGACGCGGCGAATTCGATTCACGGGGGAGGCCCTTCGCGAGCATTGATCGTTCACGGCGTGGATGAGGCTGCTTGAAACGTCTCGTTCCGTGCGCTTCCGCCCAATCCCTCGCTTGATCGTCGATCGTTTCAACAATTGCGAACCAAAGGCATGGCCAGACTGGTCAGCTCACATCCCCGCTTCGACTGATTCTCACCGGCGTTCCGTCGAATCGGGTGAATGAGAAGCCATCAAAGTCCTCTGTGCAGGTACGGACCAGATCCTGGAGGATCGAAATTGCTACGTCTTCCCCTAGCCGCATGCCGGAAGTCGCTTCGGATCGGTAGTGTATCCCCGCCCAATTCCTGCCCATTGCGATGTTGAAAGCGAGCTTGTTCACCTCAGTGCCGATCGTCGGGACGAAACTGGGCGGGCAGGGTTCAAGCGACAGGCCGTCAGCCGACGAATGAACACAGTCGGAGATCAGGGCATTCTCGTCGAACATTACCTTCAGTACCACGGAGCACGCACCGGCGACGGTTCCATGTCCGCCGGGGTATGCGGGGTGGAGCGGCGAGCCTTCCGGGTACGCCTGCGGCAGCAGGTAGCTGGGCCGCGAGACTGAGAGGTAGGAGAAAATCAACCTCCTCCATCGCTACGAGTCCCCTCCAGCGGAATTTCCAGCGAGCCATGGACAACCTGATGCGTCTGCGCGAGGACGACCGCCGCGAAGAAGCTTGGACGGAAGAAAACGCGCCGCTACAGGAGGTCCGCCTACCGCCAGACCCGGTTTCCGGAAAGCCTCCCGCGTCGCCCCTACCACCCCCGCCGCCATCGGCGGATAGCGCCGCGACTATGGGCAATAAAGACTTAAATGAGGTCGCTAAGATCCTTCAGCCTGTTCCGGCCAGCCGCTCGGTCCAGCGGCAACAAAAAGTGAGGAACGAAGCTAATCCGATTTCCGGAGACCCCGCCGAGATCGCTGAAACCGGGAAACAACAGGATGTCCCACCGCGGAGGGGGCTGAAGCCTTTCGAAAAGGGGCGCTATTAGTCGTCTCCTGCCTCGGTCTGTACACCAGTAAGCACATGACACGCCAAACCCTCGCGCGCTTACGCCGGATACGGATCACCGTGCGGGAATTACGTGATGCCGCGCGATCCCGGCCGTGGTGTTCTACGCCGACACCGATAAACGGACTAACACATGCACCGCTTGGCCCCACGAAGGTGACTTATACTCCAATGCCTCGTATTTCTCCGTCCCCTCGTGGACGAGCGAGACAAGGGTTATCCCCGGAGTCCGCATCCCCAATTCACGGCGTGGATGAGGCTGAGGGATCGGACGGAGCCATCGTCTCGGGCGTAACCGGCCCCAGTATCCACGCATAGCTGCTCCCGCGAATGATCGCAGACGGATCTTTCATCGTCATCAACGCGTCGATCGCCGCCTGTTTGTCATAGGCGCGCGTAAAATAGTCGCGGCAGATTTCCGCTCCAATCCAGTAGCCGAGGTCCGCGGGCGCTTCATTCACGGACGAGTAGTTGTACAGCCACCCGCTCCTGACGGTTGGCGTCCTCGCGGCATCGTCGGCGAACTGCTTGAACAACTCGTCGCGATGCGCTTCCGCCCAATCGCTCGATTGATCGTTGATGGTTTTTCCCGACACCAGATTCGTAAAGTAGTCCGCCGCTCCTTCTATCATCGCGGTACCAAGCAGATCGTACGGACCTCTGTATTGCTGCTGCGTATGCACCAATTCGTGAGTCACGATCAGCGGCAGTTTTTCGATCGTTCCCATCGCCTTGAAGAAGGCCGGATTGCGTTCCCTGACCTCGCTTGAATCCACATCCCCGCCGAGGGAGTAGATCTCCGTGCCGATGAGCAGACCAGAAGGACCGACCGTGCCTCCGGTACTCAGTCTCCCGATCAGGAAGTACACCGGCGGAAATTTCGCGGCGCGATAGAGGCCCTGAAACCGGCTAAGGTAAAGGCGGATAAGCTCGCGCTTGGTTTCAATCCGGAGGGTGTTGGCGCGAATGCTGGCATAATACTTGGGGACCGCGTCGACGGTTGCAGCGAGCGCCGCGGCGGACTGGATGCGCAGCCGGATGAAGTCGCGCAAGCCGGGCGACGCCTGGTCGAAGTAGAGGCGTTGAAAGGCCTCCTGCCGATTGCCCGGCTCTCCGGCGTCATAGGCGCGCCAGAAGTTTTCGATGTCGCTTGTGACCAGATTGACGTCCGGCTCCGGCTGCGCGAAAGCCGATGCCGCGAGAAAAAGCAGCGCCAGTAACCGAGTCATCGGAGAGAAGGGTTTCATTGCGCCAATATCCACTCCGTCATTCGACGTCGTCCCGTGGGTTTCGCTACAGCGTATCACGGAGCGCAGCCGGTGCCAGCCACGAAATCCGGTGCATAACGACAAGTTGGTCACCCTGCAGGCATGGCGTTCATGGAAAAGCGCCAGGGCGGTTGGGTTGCTTGCGGCTGCCGCGCTTGCGCGGGAATCGGATCGGCCACGGCGATCTACACCGTCGCCGACGCGGTGATGCTCAAGTCGCTGCCTTACCGCGACGGCGACCGCTTTATGGTGCTGTTCGGGGGCGCGCTTATGGGAGATTCATGACTCCGGCGGGCCATCGCTTTCAGGTGGTCGCCACGGTGGGCGACGTGAAGAACGACGGGTTGGGCAATCCGACCGTACCTGAAATTTACATTCTGAGCTTCGTCAATTTCGTCAATAAGGCAAATCCGGTGAAGCGGGCCGAGGCGCTCCCGGAATTGAAGGACTGGCTGAAGGACCTGTCGAACAGTCGGATGCAGCCGAGGAATCCTTCAAGCGCCGGTTGTCGTGGCGCGCGCTCCGAACGGCGCTTGCGGGCGCAGGCAAGCGAACGCCGATTACAGAAAGACGCTCGACGCGCTACAGCCCGCGCACCGCGGCTTCAATCCAGCCCCAGCAGCTTCGCCGGATTGATTTTCGCCATTCGCTCGATCTCCGAAACCGTGAAGCCGTCGCCGCGCAAGCCCTTGAAGAAGGCTATCAGGCCTTCGGGGTGAAGTGGATTTCCCGCCTGCCCCAAATCGCTCGACAGGATGCAGTGTTCCGGACCTACGGCGCGAATCGCCGCGGCATATTCGCGAATCTCAAACGCCTTGCCCGGGCCGATGAGGGCGTTGTACACAAACTCCAGATATGCGCCGAGTTTCGCCGCTTCCTTCATCTGGGCGACAGACATCCGGACCGGCGGGAGCATCGCATGCGTCACGACAATTCTCTCGACACCCGCCTTTTTGGCCGCGCGGATCAGCATCAGGTCTTCCTCGGGCGTCGAATGGCCGGTCGCGAGAGTAAGCTTGTTCCGCGCGACGATCGCCAGCACCTCGTCAACCTCGGGAAGCAGCTTTCCACCCTTCGAGACGGACGCGAACGACCGGTTCTCCTTCGAATATTTCACCTGGTTTTCCGCGTCGAAGGTCGGCATCCACACGACTCGCCCCCATCCGCCCTTGACGCGCGTCATGCGATCGACAGCCGCTGGATTCACGCCGCCGACGGTGAGATTGAGCGCGATGCCGCCGAAGAGCTCGATCCCCGGCACTTCCTTGCGAGCCAGATACGCGAGCGACGCCGTCGGCTCGTAGTGGTTCTTCAACAGCAGCGCGCGGATGCGCTCCTTTTTCGCGAGCTTTGCGATGTCGATGGCGTCGATCGAGCGCGGAACGCTGTCAGGATCGGAGTGAACGTGAATATCGACGACGCCCTCAAGCGTCTGCGAGGCAAGGATCGGCGCCGTGAGGAGGACACAGGCAATCAGACGTAGCATTCAGACATGGTACAGCACGCGCGTGGCGTTCTCGCGGTAGACCTTCTTCAGGATGCCGTCGGGGAGCGCGATGCCGTATATCCTCCAGCGCCCCTGCGGAGGCACCGCGGCGGGCGAATAGTCGAAATTCTCGTCCTCGGTTTCGAGGAAGCGAAAGTAGCAGCGGAACATCTCGGGCTTCAGATCCTGTTGCGGAAAGGCCTTGCCGTCGGGCGTGGCGTCGGTGCCGAATAGAATCCGGTCCTGAAAAGTTTCGAAGAAGCGGCGCGCCGCCCGCGGCTGACGGCCCAGCTCTCCCAGGCGAGCGCCGATCTCGACGTTCAGATTTCGATGCCGCGCGAGCCACTGGCTCACCATTTCCAAATCCTCCGGATAATTCGCCACGTGGAGCCCCACGAACTTCGTTTTCGGATGCCTGGCGATGACGCGGTTGCGCGCTTCGAGCAGGGCGATCTTGGAGGGGAAGTCCTTTCCATAGAACGACCAATCGGGGTGATTCTGAAGTTCTTCGTAACGCTCGTTGAACCGGTCGGTGGGCGTGAAGAACGCGGCGGGGTCGGCGGTGTGTATGAATACGGGCAACCCAAGCGCGCCGGCGGCTTCCCACATCGGGTCGAAACGCCGGTCGTCAACCTTGACGAGCGCTCCTTTGTCGCGCAGGTAGAGACCGAGCGTCTTCAGAACTTTGAGGCCCTGCGCTCCGGCCCTTTTGCATTTAGCGAGTTCATCCGCCTGCCACTGGGGAAACCCAGGCTCGTTGGCTCTTGCCCAGGCGGGTTCGGCGGCCGTGAGAAACTTCTTTCCGAACGGCGCAGTCCACTTTTTGATCTCGGGGAGCGTCGCCGAACTTCCGCCGGTCAGGTTAAGCGCGGTCTCGACGTTGCATTCATCGAGCCAAGCCGAAATCCGCGCCAGTCCGGCGGGCTCGATTTTCCGGCCCAGACCGAAGATGTGCGTATGCACGTCGATGACGGGGAACTTCGCCCGCCTAATGGGATGTTCCGCCACGCGCAACATACTGCGCGGCTGAAACTCCGGCAGGGCGATAGGCCCACCCGCGGCGGCCTGAAGGAAACTGCGTCTGGACGTCATCCTGTTGCCTTTCCCACATTTTCCGCATTTCCCGCCAGATTCCTGACGAATTGCAGGCTCGATTCGATCAGTTCCCACGAGCCCGGCCAGAAACACATATCGATGCACCACCACTCGATATCGGGCTGGGCAAGGAGGCGCGGCGCGATGGCGTTGAAATCGACCAACCCCTCCCCGAACGGGCAATGCGTGCTGGTTTCATCGCCGCATAGAGTGCCGTCGGAATCCATGAGATGAAATGCGCCGACGCGGCCTTCGAGCAGGGCCAGAAATTTCTTCACGCTCGCGAGGGTCTCCGGTTCCCCATGCTGTCTCGCTCCAGCCACGCCGCACATGTAGGCATGCGCGGTGTCGAACATGACGCGGAAATTCACGTGGTTCACGAGCTGGTGCAGGTTGACGATTTCCGAAGGCTTGTTGAAAACGAAGCCGGGCTCGAACTCCCAGACCATTTTGACGCGGGCCTGGCGGGCAATCGCGGCGGCCTCGCGCCAGACGGCGGCCAGACGTTCGAAGGACGCCTGATAGTCGCGGTCGTCGATGGAACCGGGCGCGCCGATGGTATCGACGCGGATGCTCGGGCTGCCGATGTCCACGCACATCCGGAGATTGCGCTCAAACAAGTCCAGATATCTCCGTTTGTTTCCTTCCGTTACGGGATTGACGGATGTGAAATCGGCGGCGTAGCCGGAGACGGCGAGATTATGGCCGGCGAGAAAGCCGGCAAGATCGCGGCGGGACGCCGAGGTTGGGTGGCTGTCGAGGGTGACGTGCGGCGGAAAGCCGGAGATTTCGATGCCGTCGTAACCTACCTCCGACAACCGCTTGACGGTCTTCTCAAAGGGAATGGGATCGTCCGCGTATGGACCGAACGAAAAAGCCCAACTGCCTAAAGAGATCTTCATTCCGGCATCAATTCATGACGCAAATCGCTAGTCAGAAATTACCATCGAGGGCCCGACCGGGGGCCCTACCTGCACGACTCGCGCGATCAAATTCCGCGCCAGTTGGAGAAACGACTCGCCCGTCGCATCCTTGCGGAGCGCGGAAGGCTTACCGGTATCTCCGCCCATCCTCACCGATGGATCGAGCGTCAGCGCTCCGAGAAAGTGCACCTTCATTTCTTCGGCCGTACGCCGCCCGCCACCGGTGCTGAACACGTCGATGCGCTCATTGCAGTGCGGGCACATCAGATAGCTCATGTTCTCGACGATGCCGAGAAGCTCGACCTTCACCTGAGCAAACATGTGCACCGCTTTTCTTGCGTCCTCAAGCGACACGTCGGACGGGGTGGTGACGACCACGGCGCCCGTGATGGGGGCGGTCTGAATCAGGGTAAGTTGCACGTCGCCCGTGCCGGGAGGCAGGTCGATCACAAGGTAGTCGAGCTCACCCCAATCGACGCCGCGAAGAAATTGTTGAATCACGCTGTGCAGCATCGGCCCGCGCCAAACAAGCGGCTTGTCGCCTGGATTCAGGAAGCCCATCGACATGAGCTTGACGCCGAAATTTTCAATCGGCTGGATACGGTCGCCCGAGGCCATGGGAGTGCGGTTGACGCCCATCATGAGGGGCACGTTCGGGCCGTAGACGTCGGCGTCGAGCAATCCGACGCGGTGGCCAAGCGCCGCCAGACCGACGGCGAGATTTACGGAAACCGTGGTCTTTCCCACGCCACCCTTTCCCGATCCGACGGCGATCAGATTGCGCACTCCGGGAATGGGCAACTTGGGGGCTTGCCCGGCTTGATTAGGACTCATCGCAACTATCTTAGCATCCAGCGTCTTAGCATCCGGCTTCTAAGCGGCGCCCGTGGCTTACGCGCCCTGCAGAATGAGGTCGAAGCGCTTGCTGACTTCGCGGAGATAGGCCTCGTCGCCGCCCGGCAGCTCGACCGTGGCGGCGCCGCTGTAGCCGATCTCGGTTAGGGCGGCATGCACCGCCGGCCAGTCGATTTCTCCCTCGCGGAGTGGGACGAACTGGGCTTGCCGGTCCTTGAACTTGAAGTCCTTGATGTGGAGCTTCACGATGCGCTTTCCAAGCGTACGAATCCAATCCTGCGGGTAGCCGTTAATCACCACGTTGCCCACGTCGAAGTAGGCCCGAACCCAGGGGCTCTTGAAATCGTCGACATAGGCTGCGAATTCGAGCGGGCTTTGCAGGAACTTGTTCCATACCTCCTCCACGGCGATGATGACCTTGAGCTTCTGCGCGAGGGGAATGAGTTTGCGGATCTGCGCTTGCGATCGCACCCATGCATCCTTATATCCGGTCTGCGCGTTGACCACGGCAGGGACCAGGAGAACGGTATCCGCGCCCCACAGGTGCGCGTTGCGCAGACTGGTTTCCATACCGTGCACGCTTTCCGCGACCACCGCGGGATCGCCCGAGGAGAGCGGCGATTTCCAGTGCGCCTGATTCATGACGGAATGGATCTTGAGGCCGGTCTTGTCCGAGGCCGCCTTGATCTCCTCGGCCTCGCGCGGGTCCGGAGTGGTGGGACACTCGATGGCGGCGAACCCGCAGTCGACGGCGAGGCGGAAGCGGTCCGTGAAGCTCAGGGTCTTTGGCAGCATGCTGAGCAGCACGGCCTTGCGGATCTTGAGGGCCGCGGCGGGCGCGTCGCTAGAGGCTGCAAGCGCGGCGGCCAAGGGGGAAATGGCAAACTCTCGTCGGTTCATAAAGACATTGTACTCGCCGTGTTAGGCTACGGGGATGACCCAGATTATCGCAACGGGCAACGCGCCGAAGGCTATCGGTCCGTACTCGCAAGCTGTAATGAAGAACGGTATGGCGTTCCTGAGCGGGCAGATCCCGCTCGATCCGGCGACAGGGGGGTTGGTTGAAGGCGGAATCGAAGCCCAGACGGAGCGGGTGCTCCAGAATCTCGCGGCGGTGCTCGAGGCTTGCGGCATGACGCTTGCGGACGTCGTGAAGACGACGGTTTTCATGCGGAATCTCGAGGATTTCGCCGCTATGAACGCGGTGTACTCGAAGTACTTCGGCGCGAACCCGCCGGCCAGATCCACGGTGCAGGCGGCGCGTCTGCCGCGCGACGTCCAGGTGGAGATCGACGCGATCGCGATTTAGCTCCGTTTATCCGTAGCGCCCGGAAGCCGGGTGACGTGGATCCGGCGTGCCGCCCCGGTGCGGGGCACGCTGCGAATCCCAAAATACCGAATCCCTACGAGGTTGCCCGCCGTTCTTGCCGGCGATTCGCCGGTCCGTAGCGTCGATCAAGCGGCGTGGAAGAGAGTCACGCCCGGTTCGAGCGCGGAAGCGGCGCACTCGCCGCGGAAACCCAGCGATCCAGAACGCGCTTCAGTTCAGACGCTTTAATGGGCTTGGAGATATAGTCGTCCATTCCGGCAGCCAGGCAGCGTTCGCGGTCCCCAGCCATGGCGTTGGCAGTCAGGGCGACAATCGGCGGGTTCGGTCGTGAGGCGCGAATGCCGGCTGCGGACTCGAAGCCATCCATTTCCGGCATCTGGCAGTCCATGAAAATCAAGTCGTAGTTGAAGGCGAGAGCCTTCTCTAGCGCCTCGCGGCCGTCGGCGGCGAGGTCTACCCGGCAGCCGGCTTTTTGAAGGAGTACGGTCTCCAGCCGCTGATTGATGGGATTATCCTCCGCCAAGAGAACGTGGCAAAAGACCGGATCGCACCGGAGTGGAGGGGCTTTTACGAAAGGCGGGGCGATGGCGACTTTGGCGGTCTTGGGGCTGCGGTTTACCGCCCTCCTCAGCGAATCGAGCAGTTGGTGCCCTGGGCGCATGACCGGCTTCGAGAGCACGTCGAAGAAGCCAAGCTCCAGAAATCGCTTCACCTCCTCGCGGTCTCCCGCTTTCGAGGACAGCATCACGAGGGGCGTGGATCGTAGCTCCTCGTCGGCCAGAATTGTCCGGGCGAGTTGTTCGCCATTCACCTCCGGCATGAAGTAATCGATCAGGACAACATCGAAGGGCTTGCCGATCCGGACGGCGCGCCGCAGGCGGGTGAGCGCGTCGGCGGCGGAAGCGGCGCTCTCGTGGCCCGCTTTCCACCGTTCGAGCTGCGCTTCGAGCAATTCGCGATTGAGAGGCAGGTCATCGACAACCAGTACGCGCATGGGTGCGATGTCTACCTTCGGCTCCGGATCGATCACGGCGATTGCCGTGGAAGGGACGGGAAGCGTGAACCAAAACGTGGAGCCGGCGCCCGGATGGCTCGTAAACCCAACCGTGCCGCCCATCGCCTCGACCAATCTGCGAGAGATGGCCAAGCCCAGACCGGTGCCGCCATATTTCCGGCTGGTCGAGGCGTCGGCTTGGACGAACTCTCCGAACAGAAGAGGCTGCTTTTCGAGCGGAATGCCAATGCCGGTATCACGCACGTCGATGCGCAATTGGCTGGGAGTAGGCTTGTGGGCTCGGATGACGATTTGACCGCTCGGGGTGAACTTGGCGGCGTTGCTGACGAGATTGAGGAGGACTTGCCGGATACGGGCGGAATCGCCGATCAGGTCCGCCGGCACGTCGGGACTCCAGTCGAGAACCAGTTCGACGAAGGTTCCGGAGAGTTTCGGACCGATCAGCTCACAGGTTTGAACCGCCACCTGGTGAACATTGCACGGAGCGCTTTCCAGGCTCAACTTGCCGGCTTCGATTTTCGAGAAATCGAGTATGTCGTTGATGATGGTGAGAAGCGCCTCGCCGGACAGCCGGATCGTCTCGGCATACTCGAGCTGATCCCTGTCAAGGGGCGTTTCAGCCAGAAGACTGGCAAAGCCGATGATGCCGTTCATCGGCGTGCGGATCTCATGGCTCATATTCGCCAGGAACTGCGACTTCGCAAGGCTGGCGGCCAAGGCCTCCCGACGGGCGCGCCGCATACGGATGAAGGAAAAAAGCAACAGGATGGAGAGCGCGATCAGGAATCCAATCAATCCGCCCGAAAGCCGACTGGAGGCCTGCAGCCGCTGGCCCCGGTAGATCAACTCCGACTCGCCACTGTAGTAGAACCTCCAGTTCTTCATCAGCCGGCTCATGACGCCATCTTCGATCATGACGTCGATTTCTTCCCGAAGGCGATCGGCGACGGCCGCCGCTTCCATTGTCGACCCGATTCCCAAGTCCGTGGTGGGTGCTTCGACGGTCACGGCGTAGAACGACTTCGACTCACAACCCGGAGGGCGTTCCAGTAATATTCTTTGAGCCGGGCGGGTCTCGACGAGGACGACATCGGCTTCGCCGGCGCAAAGGGCTGAGAATGCCTCCTCGCGCGAGGGCTTGACGACGATCGCCGCGTCCGGAAAGATCGAATCCGCGTAGCGCGGCGCCAATTCACCCATAAGGGCGACCCGCCGGACGAGGGGTCTCGACAGCAGTTCACTCCAATGGGGGTCGGTGCCGAGATATACGTAAGAATTGCGTAAGTAAGGCGCGGTGAAATGAAGTTTACTTCCGGTCTGCGGCCTGACCGTCACGAGCGGCCAGAGGTCCACCTTTCCTTCGGCCAGAGAGCGCTTCGGCCCCGGCTGGTGGATCAATCGCCACTCCAGGCGGATTCCGGACCGGCGCGCGGCCTCCTGAACCAACTCAGCGGACATTCCGCGCGGAACGGCTTCGCCAAGGGATCCTGCCTCCAGATAGTGGTAGGGCCGGGTGTTGTCCGTGCCGATGGTCCACACCCGCGCGGTATCGAACCGCGGCTGCCGCGAATAGACGGCGGCCGCGGCGGCAACCAGCGCCACGGCTCCAGCCGCAGCCGCGATCCATCGTAATGGCGGCCGCCGGAAATGAATGCGTTTCATAAGCGTCCAGGACTTGTTTGGCATATCACTCTTTGCCGGGGAAGGACCTTGGATCTGCCCACCGACACTCATTTTTCGCAGCCTTACTGTATAGTTATCGGCGTGGCCCGAAAGATTCTTTAGCCTTGAGCCGGGCAGCTTCCTTCGAAGCGCGGCGAAGCGCTCGCCACGCCAAGCCACGCTCGATCTTTTTTGGGACATGGCGGGGAGGTATCCGCGTGTCGGCGCGACATTCGGCGCGCGCGTGAAACGCGGCGCGGCGCATTCCCGGATCGGCCGATCGCCGGGAAACCGTCGAGCGCCGTTCGCCTACCCAAGTACCTTTTGAACCACGGCCAGCAACTGCTCCGGACGGAAGGGCTTTATGATCCAACCCGTCGCCCCGGCAGCCTTCGACTGCTTTTTCTCCGGCTGCGATTCCGTCGATAGCACGATTATGCGAACATACTTGTGCTTCGAACTCGTACGAATCCGTTTGATCAAATTCAATTCCGTCCATCCTCGGCATTTTGAGGTCGGTGCGATGAGGTGGATGTCTCCGGACAACTTCGAGAGCGCGTCGCATCCATCGATGGCTTCGGCCACAAACGGGCAGCAGTCGCCCCGATCGGGCCGAGAGCGGGACGGTACCCGCCTTCGTGAGCGCAATGAACGGCACATCCGCCATTCGGGGCGCCAGGCTCCTGCCGGCAACCGAAGAGACGCAGGCGGCTTCACCGGGATCGTCCACCCGCCAGGGCCGAAATGGCGCGCCCTAACTCACTTCTACGGTATTATCAGGATCGAAGCTCTTCGAAAAGCGAACTTCCGGCCAAGCTCGTCCACCACGCTCACCTGGCAGATGTACTCCCCCGGAACGAATTTCGCCAACGGAGCCTGAATCTGAAACGACACCGTCTGGGGACGCGTCCGGGTTGCCGGACGGACTGCCGCCGACTCGAATACCTTTCCATTCCCTCTGAAAAAGCCGACCCCCGCCGCAAGACTCGGCTTCTCGTCCCGCGGATCGAGCGATGGGTAGTAAACCTCGAAGTAGACGTACAGGTTCTGGTCCCTTCGGAAAACCCTCGTAATGCTCGGGATCAATTTTTGGCCGTCCTGAACGAGAGGGTGCAAGTCCGCCTTCTTCTTCCGCGCTTTGCCATTCTCCGCCGCTCCCACGGCTGCCGACAGGCGCTCGCGCTGGCCGCTCCACACGACCGAGCTCATCTGCAATCCGGGCTGCCGCGGGTCGATCACCGGCACCGTGAACTTCGTCTCGAATGTACCGATCTTTCCGCTTCGGTTCTCGCGGGCCAGAAACTTAAGGCGATACTTTCCGGATGGAAGGGTAAACCCTGTATCGTATTGGAGCTGCCTGCGTTCGAATCGCGCGGCCGCTTCCTCGGAAAGCTTCAGTGGGATGGTGTCCCGTACGGCGCCGGCCGCCTTCCCCTTCTCGTCGCGAACCTCGCCGATGAAATCGAGCTCGCCGACCTCGGATTTTCCTTTCCGTCTCAATCCGATCGTCGAACCCGGAATCTTGACCGCGACCGGCACGAAGAAGTTCTCTTTCGTCATCCGGAAGTAGTTCACTTCGAGCGCGATAGGCAGGTCGGTAACCGGGTCGGCAAGGGCCAGGGCCTCTTCCAGTTGGCGCTCCTTGTCCGCGGAATCGAACTTGGCGAATTGCTTAGCCGCGTAGTACCCCTGACGGTATTCAAGCTTCGCGCGAGGCTGTC
The DNA here is from genome assembly GCA_945893365.1 of Candidatus Sulfopaludibacter sp. SbA3. Lineage (GTDB taxonomy): Bacteria > Acidobacteriota > Terriglobia > Bryobacterales > Bryobacteraceae > SYKU01. The sequence continues at coordinate 21,082 of CAMDED010000069.1, forward strand.
CCTCGAGGCGTACGCGGATCTTGCGCAGCCGGCCGTCCTCCGCGGCGTTCGTGCTGTAGTATCCGACGATATAGTAGCTGCTCATACTTCTCTGCGCCTGGACGATTCCCTCGCCCAGATCGTTGCTGTCGAGAAGCGCTTTTCCGCCGGTGCCGGCGGCGAGCGTCGAAAGCGTCTCCTGCTGGTCGTTGAACTTGGCGCTCTGGTTCCTCTGCGACTGCCCGGTGAAGATGCCGGATCCTCGGGGGGCGCTCTTAGAGGCGTCGCCTCCCGGCGGAAGCGCGGTTAGCCCGCGTGCGTCCACGGGATAGAACGAAACGTTCGCGCGCACGGCCGCGTTCACCGTCGAACGAATCTGGGAATCGTTCTCGACTCCCGTCTTGCCGACTCCGCTCGAGAAGTAGATCAGCGCCTTCTTTTCGGCCAGAGGCGCGAGCATCTTCGCCGCGGATTCGAGCGCGCTCAGCTTGCGGTCCGTATTGAAAATATTGAATTCCGTTTCGTCCGCCGTGAACGCCGCGCCCGTGTCCGCTCCCTCATCCTCTCCCGCCGGGTCCACGTTCTCGGCCATCTCCGAGCCCTCGCCCAGACGAAAACTCCCGATGATCTCCTTGAGCTTGGCGCGGTCGTCGGTGAAATCCTGCTGCACCTGAAGCCGGGTCGAGAAGGTCATGATAGAGACCATGTCTGAGGCCGTAAGTTGCTTCTCGACGAACTTCAGGCCCGCTTCCTGGGCTCGAACCTGGTCCGCCGGCGGCATGGACGAGAAGTCGAAAAACAGAACCAGCAGCCGCCGGTCCCGATAGCGAACCGAACCCGGCGCCGAGGCTGCGATGAGCTTGGCGGGCGCTGCCGGCTGCTCAAGCGGCTGAGGCGGCGGCGCCGGGGGCAGCGGGTCAAGCTCCAGTTTTTGAAATTCAAACACCGCAATCGACTGCGGCTTGTCGTCTTCCACCACCGTGAAGGCTTCCTTCTTCAGTCCACTAATCGGATTTCCGGAGGAATCCCGCACGGAGACATTCAACACCACGAGGTTGGTGGTTGCGGAGAACTTGACCCCGGTCCGCGGTTGCTGCCCGGCGGCTACGAGGGTCGAGAGGAGCAGTGTGAGAATTTTTCTCATATTGAGTTAACCCGGTTCGAGTAATCGTGGCGCTGGAATTCATCCAACACTCGCCCCGGATTGAGCCGCCAGCCGTGTTTGCTAGCCGCGCCGCGGGTAAGCAAGCGCTTAAACTGCTTAAGAAACAGGCTAGCGCTAAAAATCCAGGCGCGCCGTCATCTGTACCACCCGGGCGGCGCCATAAATATGGGGCGACGTCGCGCTCATCTGGCCGAACTGGCCGCTGCTCATGATGAAATTGTTCGACACTAGACCGAAGTTGGTGTGATTCGCAATATTGAAAAAGTCGGCCCGCCAGGTGAGTCCGAAGCGCTCGCGAATCGGGAACCGCTTCGACAAAGTAACATCGAAATTGACCAGCCCCGGTCCGTAGTAGCCATTGCGCGGGGAACTCCCGGTGCGGCCGGACGGCGCGCAACCCGTATTTACGCGTACATTCGACGCCGCCGCGTAGCCGGGACAGAGCGGATTGCCGGCGACTCTGCCGAAATAGGCCGGGTCGAAGAAGTTGTCGGGATTCCCGCGATCGATGCGGAGCTTGCCCGTACCCACGATATCCGGGCGGTCCACAAAGGTGCTAAAGCCGCTAAAGTCCAGGCCGCGGTTCGCGTACACAGTGAACGGCTGGCCGCTGAAGATATTCGTGATGCCGGAAATCTGCCAGCCGGCAGTAAGATGTTCGGTAATACCGTGTGCGCCGTGCAGGAAACGCTTCCCGTTGCCGAAGGGCATCTGGATCACGTAAAACGCTATCAGGCGGTGCCTCTGGTCGCTTGAGCTGTTGCCGCGCTCAAGATCGGTCCGAAACCGGTTGTTTGGCACCGAGAAGTCGCCGGTCGTACCCGTGAAGGAGGAGACGTCGTCGATTCCGTGGCTCCACGTGTAGGATCCGCCGAGATTGATCGAGGAGCCAGCCTCCCATTTTCCCGAAACCGCCAGCGCATTGTAGATCGAATTACCCTGGAACGCAGCCGACCGCGGCCCGGCGCTCCATTGCGGGAACGGGAAAATCTGCTCATTGGGCTCCTGTACGCCGCGGAAACGAGTGTCGTAATTGACCACGCGCGGCTGATTCGGATTCACAAAGCCCCCCAGCTTGTGGCCGGACGAACCGAGATAGGCGGCCTCGACCGAGCCTTCGTTACCGAGTTGGCGTTGTACGGTGAAATTCCAGTTGTAAGCGTAGGAAGTGGGCGCGCGATTGTCGAAGCCGTTTAATCCGAGCACTCCGACCGCCGGAGCGCCCGCCGCCTGCGTGGTGCGAACGACAAGCGGAATGTTCTGATCGAAGGCCAGATCCCATGCGAAGCCGCCAACAGGCTGCGTGACGCCGGCGATCTGCTGGGTGGAAAAGTTCCAGGGGGGATTGACGGACTGATTGACGGTGACGTTGTTGTACGTCTCGTCGTAACCGATCCGGAAACCGCCGCGTATCACGGTCCTTTCGCATAGCCTGTAGGCGATTCCGAAGACGGGAGCGATGTTGTTCCAGTCCGTCGTGGAGCCGGCTCGCGGGAGCGTGAGCGGCGAATCGCGGTAGATGAGCGCGGATGGGCCGCGCTTCGAGGGATCGACGTCGAGCACCTTGTTCGTTCCCACCATCTGGGCCCCAATGCCCTCCCAGAAGTTGGTTGCGTGGTCGTTTTTCTCCACGAGCGCCGAGGGCAGCTCGTAGCGGATGCCGAGGTTCAGTGTAAGGTTTCGCAGGAGCTTGATATCGTCCTGAAAAAAGAACCCGAGCGGATGGCGGTACCAGTAACCTAGCGTGTCGCCGGTAAGAATCGCGGAGTTGTTCAGAATCGACCGGCCTTTGCAGGCCTCGCACGTGCCGGCGAAATTGACGAAGTTGGCGAACGCCATGACCCCGCGGGCGGCGCCGTTGACGAAGCGTTTGGTCTCTTCGCGCCGGCCGTCGAAACCGGTCCTCCAGGTATGACGCCCCCAGCCGAACGGAGCGATTCTCGTCGCGTTCGCGGCCACGTCATAGGTTCCAACCACCCGGCCCTGCCGGACGTTGGTCCCCGACCCGAGCGTTGCGTAACCTCCGGCGATGGCAACGCCCGGCAGACCGCTGTTCGAGTCGCCGTCCTTCTCCGTATCGACAACTCCGGGAACGCCGGTGAAAATGCTTGCCGCGTTGAAACCCCGATCTTGAGGTTCGTTCGCGACCACGTTTCGCGAGAAACCCAGCCGCAGCTCGGAAACGAGCGTGGCGGAGAACCAGCGCGTGTGTGTCATGGCCAGGTTTTGGCTGCCTGGCCGGTTGTCGCTTCCGCCGGTGCCGGGTAAGGTGCCTCCGGTGACGACTTCCCCGCCAAACCAGATGTAGCGGGCCGTCAGGCTATCCTTTGCCGTGGGGTTGTGATCGAACCGGGCGAGGTGCGTGTTATCGTCAGTGCTTTGCGGAGCATTGCCGATGTAGTTGATTCTGCCGCCGGGCACGTTGGGATCGGTTGGAAGCGGGTAAAAGGCGAGCAGGCGGCGGGCGATGGGGTCGCGGACGGAATCGCGCTCGGCCTGGGTGGGGACCACAGCCGTGGTGGGCCTTGGGTTTCTCAGGCGAAGGCCCTCCCAACTGTAGAAAAAGAAGGAACGGTCGCGCGACACGGGGCCTCCGAAGGTGCCGCCGTACTGGTTCTGGCGCAAAGCCCGCTTGGTCCCGGAGAGCTTGTTTGTGAAGAAGTCGCGAGCTTCAAGAGCGTCGTTGCGGAGGAAGTAGAACGCGCCGCCGTGAAATTGATTAGATCCGCTCTTGGTGACAATGTTGACTTGGCCGCCGGACTGACGCCCGTATTCGACCGAGGCGGCGGTGGTGGTGACGCTGAATTCCCGGACAGCATCGGCGATGCGGAAGTTGTTTATGGGGCCGCCGATCTGGCGGTCCACGTTGTTCACTCCGTCGATCACGGAATTCGTGGAACCGGGTCGAGCCCCGGCCGGAGCGAAGCCGCCAGCCTGCGAGCCAGGCGCAGCCATGGCTGTACCCGGCGAGAGCAGCGCGAGATCGTCGAAACGGCGGTTTCCCAGAGGCAGGCTGGCAACCAGTTTCGGCGAAATGTTCGTTCCAGTCGAAGCTTTTTCGGTTTCGATGAGCGCGGCCGCGCCGCTCTTTACCTCAAGTACTTCGGTTACGGGGCCGACTTCGAGACGGATATCGACGGCGAGCACCTGGTCCACAAGCAGATTCACGCCACGAACCAGCACCTTCTTGAATCCCGGCGCTTCGGAGACAAGATCGTAAACGCCCGGCCGGAGTTGGAGAAATTGGAAGAGGCCGGTTTCGCCGGAGACTGCTTGCTGTCGCGCGTTCGTCGCGGTATCCGTCAAAGTCACCGTGACCCTCGGAACCACCGCACCGGTCGCGTCCCTGACATATCCTTTGATGGAGCCGACCGGAGCGGCGAACGCCGCCGAAGTAAAGGAAAGCCAAATGAATAGCCTAACGCCGCCGTATTTCATGAACTTCTCCAACAACCGCACGGAAGTTGCCAACGGGGGGTAGGCACCACAAAGCGAATGTTGAAGTCAGTATGGCCGCTAACCGTGCGCAAAGTCAATATCCCCGTGGATTACGTCATGATTACGTCATAATGTTCCTGGAGGTTCCCCTTCCGGATTCAGGTTAAGGATGAATGGGGCGACATGTCGGACAATTGCGGGAACCGCTGAAGCGGACGCCAGTCAGAAACGTCGCGGTTTGTTCCGGGAGCTTCCAGCATCGTCCGCGTCAACTCCGGTAGGATTAAGAAACCATCCTTGAGCAGGTCCACCGCCTTCCACCGGCGAGGCAGGCGCAGGTGCTCCGCTTCGCGGATGGATTGCAGCATCAGTCCGCGGCGACCGGGCAACCAGCCCGCAGTCGCGCACGTGAAATGAACCGGATCGACGAGAATCGCTCCGCGCATGCGAACCGATGGGTGGCGGTGGAAGGCGATCGATTGATTGCCGGCGGCACGGACCCACGGGAGATCTTTACGGCGGCAAAAGCTGAAGGCATCGAGAGCCCTTTTGTCGTGAGTGTCCTTCAGGAGGGTTCGCTGCCGTCGTTCCATGCTGGTAGAATGCCCGTCTCGCTCGATTTCGACGCTTCACATCCCTACCGCGGGTTCACGGATGGAATCAACGGTCCGGCTGCGCTGTGCATTGGGGGCAAGGCGCGCCTGTGACTGCTTACGGCTCCTGAAGAAGGTGTCGATTCCCAATCGGCAGGTCCCGGTCGTCTCCCGGCGGCGCGGGTTGGCAGCGTTGCGCGGAAGGTCCAGCAGCGAGGTCGGGATCCGATGCAATTTGGAACGGCTTAGCTGGACAGACTGGATGGCCGGCTTCGACGCAGTTCTTTCCGTGAATAGGCTTGGGGTATGGCAGCTCACACGGACAGTGATCACCACAGCGTTCCAGGACGTTCGGGAGGGGGCTCCTGGCGGATGGTAGGCAATCCGCAAGAAATGCCTTCGCAGCGCCGTGCCGATTCCCGCATGCACCGCAGCCGCTCTACACCGAAAGGTGGTCGGCCCTGCCGTTGCTATCGCCCATCTGGTCCGTATGCACGCCCATCAGCTCAAGCATCGACAGGTAAAGGTTCGCCATCGGGGTTTCGCTCGCGTATCGAACGTGACGACCCGTGCGGACTCCGCCAACGCCGCCGCCCGCGAGCAATACCGGAAGGTCGTGGTGGGTGTGCGCGTTGCCGTCCGCGATGCCGCTCCCGTAAACCACCATCGAGTGATCGAGCAGCGTGCCATCGCCATCCGGCGTTGCCTTCAGCTTGGACAGGAAGTAGGCGAACAACTCCACGTGCAGCGTGTTGATCTTCGCAATCTTGTCTATCTTTTCCTGATTATTCAGATGATGCGTGAGACCGTGATGCGCTTCCGGAACGCCGATCGAGCGGTACGTCCGGTTGCTCCCTTCCCTCGCCAGCATGAACGACGTCACTCGCGTCATATCCGTCTGGAACGCCACCACCTGCAGGTCGTACATCAACTTGGCGTGGTCTTCGAACTCCACTGGAATGCCCGAAGGCCGTGCAATCGAAGGCGCAACCTCGCGTCCCGATTCGCGGTTTCGCGCTTCGGCGGCTTCGATGCGGCGTTCGATCTCGCGGATCGAGAACAGATACTCGTCCATCTTGCGCTTGTCCGATTTGCCGAGCGTCGCGCTCAACCGCTCCGTGTCCTCGCGCACGAAGTCGAGAATGCTCTTGTTCTGCCTCGCGAGCCGCGCACGCGCCGCCGGATCGAGCGGAATCTCGCCATCTCCAAACAGCCGCTCGAACACCGCCCTGGGGTTGGTCTCCGGCGGCATCGGCATGACCGGCGTTTTCCAGGAAATGCTGTTGCTGTACGCGCAACTGTATCCCGAGTCGCAATTCCCCACCATGCCCGCCGTCTCGCAACCGAGTTCGATTGAAGCGAACTTCGTCCGGCTTCCGATTGCATTCGCGGCGATCTGGTCGACCGACACACCCGCGCGGATATCGGCGCCGTCCGTCTTCTTCGGATGCACCCCGGTCAGGAACGTTGCACCCGCGCGCGCATGGTCGCCCGGCCCGTCGCCAAGCGCCCGGCCGTTAATGTGGCTGAGCCCGGTCAGCACCAACACGTCTTCCCTAAGCGCGCCGAGAGGCTTCATGATCGGCGTAAGCTCAAAGCCCGTACCCTCGGTCCTCGGCGTCCAGCCCGGCATGATGATTCCGTTCGGGACGTAGGAAAAAGCCATACGGCAGGGAGTTTTCGCGTCGGTGCGCGCCGGCGCCGCAAATGCAGGCGTCATCGCGTCGAGGAAAGGCAGCGCGACCGCCGCGCCAGCCCCTCTCAGGAACGTTCGTCTTTCGAGATGCTTCTTCATGATCATTTCTTTGCCCTCTCGGCCCGCCTCATCTGAAACGGAGCGCTGCCAACGATCTCATTCACCAAGGTCGAAAACTTGTAGCCGTCTTTTTCCAGTTGCCGTGTAATTTGCCGCACTACGGGCCTATCATACCGCTCAAGACCCCGCCCCAGGGCGTAGGTCAAGAGCTTCCCGGTCACGCACAGCCCGAACTCCGTCTTCTGATCCTTCAGAATCGATTTTAATTCAATCGGCTTCTGGAAAGTTTCGCCGCCCGGCATGGTTCCGGAGGCGTCGATCGGAAACTTTCCGTCCATACTGCGCCAAGCGCCGACCGCGTCGTAATTTTCCAACCCGAAGCCGATCGCGTCCATGCGCGCGTGACACCCGGAGCAGGCCGGGTTCGTGCGATGCTTCTCGAGTTGCTGCCTCATCGTTCCCGCAACGCCCACTTCCGCGGCGTTCAACTCCGGCACCCCTGGCGGGGGAGGCGGCGGAGGCACTCCCAGAATATTCTCAAGGATCCACTTCCCTCGAATCACGGGGGAAGTACGCGTCGGATAGGACGAAATCGTCAGAATGCTCCCATGCGTCAACACGCCTCCGCGCTGCTCCCCATCGAGCGTCACCTTGCGGAACTGTTTACCTTCGACGCCCGCGATTCCGTAGTGCTTCGCCAGCCGCTCATTCAGAAAAGTGAACTTCGCGTCCAGGAATTCCAGCAGGCTGCGATCCTCCCGCACGATGGCTTCGAAAAACAACTCCGTCTCCTTGGTCATCGCCGCGCGCAGTTCGACGTCGAATGCCGGGAACTTATCGGGATCGGGCTTGAGCAGCGCCAGGTTGCGAAGCTGCAGCCATTGCCCCGCGAAATTTTCCACCAGGGCTTTCGATTTCTTATCGGCGAGCATGCGCTTGACCTGCGCGCCCAGAACCTCGGGTTCGCGCAGCCGGTTTCGCTCCGCGAGCGCAAGCAGTTCATCGTCCGGAAGGCTGCTCCAAAGGAAATAGGAGAGGCGTGAAGCCAGCTCGAAATCGCCAATGCGGTGCGCGGCGCCGGGGTCGCCCGGATTCCGGTCCCGCTCGATGCGGAACAGGAAATTCGGGGACACCAGCATCGCTTTCAGCGCGAGTTGAATGCCCTGCTCGAAGGTCTCGCCGTCTTCTTTCGACATCGCCGTGAAACGCAGCAGACGGTCCACTTCCGGTTCGGTGGCCGGGCGCCGGTAGGCCCGCCTCGCGAGGCTCGACAGAATCTTGCGCGCGCAGGCGTCCACGTGAGGGCCGTCCGTATGGCCGCACAAGCTGAAGATACGCTTCTGACTCTCGGGCGGCGGAGGCGGCAGCGGGTTGTAAGGACCGCGCACTTCGACGAAATCCACGCCCAGATCGCCCACGCGCTGCGCCGGATCGGCATTCTCGGATTTCGCGTTCTCGCGCAGAAAAGTCGCGGCAAATGTGTGCTCGCCACGCGGCACGTGAACCCGTACGTCGGTCCGCCGCTTCTCTTCGTCCGTCTCCTCCTGACCGATGCGGACGTCCGTCAGTTGCACGCGCTTTCCGTCGAAGCGCACATCGAGCCGGGGAGCCATGGCGTCGGGGTTCTGCTGGCCGCGGAAACGGATGTGAAATACGTAGTCGGCCTCCGCGGGAAAGTTGTGCGCAATGAAGACGCCGCCGCGCGACCCGAACGGCAACTCGTCGCTGATGGGCACATTCGGGTTGGCCTTGCGATCGAACGGGAAGCGCTCGACGGTCGGATCCATGCGGTCGACGCTCGTCATGATCGCCGCCTTCGCGATCTTGTTCGCCGCCGAAAGATACTTCTCCGTCAACAGCGGCGGCATCGAAAGCACGTCGGCAATGTTGTCGAAACCGTAACCGGCGTCATCGGCCGGAAACTCGTCCGCCGGACGCAACTCCACTCCGAGCAGATCCCTCACCGAATTGTTGTACTCCGCGCGGTTCAAGCGGTGAGCGGTCACGCGCCCAGGATCGGGCTGCGACCCGACAACGACGCGGTCAAGCTCGTTTTCAATCCACGCCGTCACCTTCGCCACGTCGCTCGAAGCCGGCTTTGGGCGGCCCACGGGTGGCATTTCGCCGCTGCGCATCTTCGCCAGCACCCGTTCCCATTTCTCCGTCTGCGTGGCTACTGAAGCGGGCTCGCGCAGGGCGTCTACCGTGACTCCGGCCATCTTGACCTTGCCGCCATGGCAGGCCGCGCAATGCGCGTTCAGGAAAGGCGTCACCGCGGAGTCGAACACGGGGTCGGTTGCAGCCATCGCGACCGGCAAAATCGCCGCGGAAATCGCAATGGCACGGAGAATATCCATTGTTACCATGATAGCGCTTAACTCACCCGGGCCAGAGTCGTGGGCTTCGAGGCTTCGCGCGTGCCTACCAGACCCTCGTCCACGCGTTTCCAGTGCTCGGCCATCTTCCTGACGCGTTCCGGCTCGCTTGCGGCCAGATTCTTCTGTTCGCCGCGGTCCTTAGCCAGATCGTAGAGCTCCCACGGTCCGCTTTCGCCAATCGCCACCAGCTTGTGGTTTCCCACGCGCAGCGCCCGGTTCCTGTTGTGGTTGAAGTAGAGATACTCGCGCTCGATCGGGGCGTTCCTCCGAAGCGCGGGGACGAGGCTCCGGCCGGAAAGCGGCTGCGCGCCCGCCACACGCAACGCCTCTCCTCCCGCCAGTTCCAGCATCGTCGGAAGCAAATCCACCAGGTGGCACGGCGAGTGGCGGAGCTTCCCGCGGTCCTTGACGCCTTTCGGCCAGTGCATGATCCAGGGCGACGAGATCCCGCCCTCGTGGACCCAGGATTTGTGAAGGCGGAATGGCGTGTTCGATGAACTGGACCATCCCGGGCCGAGACAAAGATGCGACATGGCCGAGCCTGGCGCGGCCGACGGGTCGTGGCCATCGGCGCGGATCAACTGTTCCGCGCTCGCGCCGTTGTCCGATACAAACACGATCACGGTATCGTCGAAAGCGTTCATCGCCTTCAGTTGGTCCAACACACGTCCAATCTCGCGATCCATGCGATCGATCATCGCGGCATAGATCGCCAACTTCGTCCGCTGAAACCTCTTCTGTTCCACCGTGAGACTCGCCCAGGGCACGGCGCGCGTCACTTCTCCGGCGCCGATGCGCGCCGTCAGCTCCTCGCTCGGCAGGTTCCAGTTGGGCCAGATGCCCGTGTCCATCGGCGCGAGCGAACAATTCACAAGGCCCATCCGGCGCATCCGCGCGTAGCGCTTTCGCCGCGCCTCGTCCCAACCCTCGCTAAAGCGGTCCTTGTACTTCTCGATATCCTCGCTCATCGCGTGCAGCGGGAAGTGCGGCGACGTAAAGGGCAGGTAGAAGTAGAAGGGGTCGTCCCTATGCTCCTTCGCATGTTCCTTCAGAAACCGGATGGCGTGGTCCGCAATCGCCGTCGTTGCGTAAAAGTTATCGGCCGGCTTCACCGCAGGCAGACGCCGATCGTCCAGCAGACTCGATCGAGGCGAGAAGAACCGGTCCTGGTCGAGGAGCGTGTAGGAATGGTCGAAGCCCGTGGCCTCAAGCGGTTTGAAGCGAATGTGCCACTTACCCGAATGATACGCGCGATACCCGAGCGGCTTCAGATGCTGAGGCGTGAACCGAGTCCAGTCCGGGACCAGTCCCGGCGTCATCACGTCGCAGGCGGTCTGCTGCGCGTACTGTCCCGTGAGAATGCAACTGCGTGACGGGCCGCACCGCGCGGTTGAATAGCCTTGCGTGAAGCGCAGTCCATGCGCGGCAAGCCGGTCCAGGTTGGGCGTATCGATATCGCCGCCGTAGCGGCCGGCGTCCGAGTAACCCATGTCGTCGGCCAGGACAATGAGAAAGTTCGGCTTCCGTCCCGGCTTCTGCATGGCCTCGGCGAGACCGGCGGTTGCCGCCGCGCCGAGGTTCAGGAATTCTCTGCGGTTGAGGCTCAGAGGGATGCGCGGCCCGATGCCCATGTTGGCGTTTATTCTACCTTAACGCCGGCTTCCGCCCATGGATGCGAGTCAATTTGAGTAGGCGATTCTGCCACCGCGGATTGTGAGCGTTACCCTTGAGAAGGCGGTTACATCCTTTGCCGGATCGCTTTCGAGCACTACCAGGTCCGCATCCATGTGCCTCGCAATGCGCCCGCTACGAGCGGAGTATCCGAACCGTCGTGCCGGGCTGGTGGTCAGGGACGCGAGTATTTCCCGAAAACTCATTCCCGCGCGCGACATCAGAGTGAATTCCAGCGCGGTATCGAAGTGATCGGTGTAGCCAATGTCGGTACCGAATAGGACCTCGCCGCCAGCCTCCGAAAACGCGCGCAGATCGCCTGCCATTTTATCGATCCACCGCTCGCGCGCCCGATCGGATCCGCCGCCCTTGCGACCTTCGAAATCAAACAAGGTGAGAGTCGGGATCAGCGCCATGTGCGCTCTCTTCAGCCGGGCGGCATCCTTGGCTGTCCAGGGCGCGGAATCGGGAACGGTATGCGCGAGAATGTCCACGCCGCCGGCGATCGCGAGTTCGAGACCGGCGGAATTCTGGGCGTGTGCAAACACGGGCAGGTGACGCCGATGGGCTTCCCCGGCCGCGCTGCGCACGAGGCTGAGCGGCATGTTGGCGACCTTCCCTCGGCCTTGCACGGAACCCGTGAAAAGCTTGACGCCATCGGCGCCCCCCTGAGCATGCGCCCGCACACGCGCGGCGGCGTCTTCGGCTGTTGCCACGATCGGAATGTCGATATGGTTTGCCTTGAGATATTCGCGGACATAGATGGGCGATTCCGTCCAAACTGGTTCTCCCGCGGTGAGAATGCGCGGTCCGCGAAGGCCGCCGCTCTCGATTCGCCGCCGCAGCGCGAGAGTGTTATCGAGCACCGAAGCAACGTCGAACACCGTGCTGAATCCCCAGCGGTTGAACATCGCGTCCAGTTGGGCGTTCAACGCAGCGGAGCTGCCGTCGCGCGCCTGGAGGAGGCTGGGTGTGAAGATATGGACGTGGCTGTTCCAGAATCCGGCGACAATGTACTTGCCGGAACAGTCGAGGATCCGGATGTCCTTCGGAATTCTGACGGACGCACGCGGACCGGCGGCGGCGATGCGCGCGCCCTCGATGACGATGACCGCGTCGGAGATGGGGCGTGCATCGGGCGACGGATAGACCGTGGCGCCGGTCAGGGCAAAGTCGGCGCCCTGGAGATAGGTTGAACAGACGAGAACCAGGCCGAGGGCGGCGTGCATGCACAGTATACGAGAGCGAGAGCTGCGCGGTTCACAGAATCGGATTCGATGTCTCGCCGCATGGCCGAGGCGCAAGGAAGGCCAGCCGTAGGGGCCGGAATCCGCCTTGCGCTGAGTGAGCACGCGCTAGAAAAACCGCAGTGTATACGTAAACCGCACGCCGCGCCCGATCTCCGGCGCCAGATCCTTGATGAACGAGAGATGATTCCGGTAGAGCCGGTCGCCCGCGTTAAACAGATTCACCGAAAACATATGAATCTCGTGCTGGCGCGCCAGCGTGTAGGAAGCCCCCAGATTCAGCACCGTGTACCCCGCCGTGCGCGTTTCCGTCTCGAAGAACTGATGTTGCGCGGCGGCCAGCATCACTCCGGGTTTTACGCTGAGTCCTTTGTAGCGGACGTCGAAGCCCAGCCGTCCCCGTAACGGCGGGATACGTGGAAGCGCGGTGTTCGATTTCTTGAATTGCGCATCCACAACGTCCATGCCGAGGTTCAGCCACAGATTCGGATGGAGACCCAGGTCCAGCTGCGACTCCGCGCCCATGAACCGGGCGTCCGCCTGCCCATAATCGGCTTCGCGCAAGCCGTCCTCAATCTCGCCCGTCGGCGCGAGATATACAAAGCGGCCGATATCGTAGCGGAACACGGAGGCCTGCGCCCGGACGCGCGACGCCTGATGCCGCAGCGACATTTCCACTCCATCGCTCTGCTCGCTCCGCAGATTCGCGTTTCCAATTTCGAACGTCAGATTCCCCACGTGCGGCCCATTGTTGTACAACTCCTCAAGAGCCGGCGCACGATAGGAATGGTTGAAGTTGGTGACGAACGAGCCGCCCTTCCACAGCGGAACCTGAATGCCCGCCGCTCCCGAAGCCCCTGTAAACGACTTGCTATCGAGCCCCGTGGGGTCGTAATGGTTCGTCTCCACGCGTCCGCCAAACTGTAGCTTGAAGCGCTCGAACTGCAACTCTTCGAGGGCAAACGCCGCTCCGCCATTTTGAAGCACGGGCGGCGCCAGCACCTCCTCGCCGGTCGCCGCGTAGTCGCGATGCAGCACCGAAAACCCGAAGCTGCCCGTAAGGCGTCCGGTCTTGCGCTGCTCGAATACTCCCCGGTAACTGAGCTGTTTGTTCTTGAATGTCGTCCCCGCTTCGCCGTCCTCCAGTTCCCTATGCTGGTAGTCGCTGTAATTGAGCGTCATGCGGAAAGCGTCCACCCATTTGCCGGTGTGCTGGATGCCGCTTGTGAAGCGCAGATTGTGGCGCCGCATTTCGAGATCGATCAAGGGCGCCGGGCCGCCGGAGCCTTCAAACCCGCCCGAATATGGGACGCCATACCGCCCCTCTTCGTAGCCGTACCCCAACGTGAAGTACCGTTTCCCGCCGAAGTATCCGAACCCCCCTGAAGAACCGCTAATTCTCGTCTTCGAATTCTCCACAACGCCCGTGGGCGCATGATAGTCGCCGGTGCGCTGCGAACTGCCATTCGCCCACAGCAGCCAGTTCTTCACGCCCACCTCGACGCCGGCGCTGCCCCCGCCGTGCCCGTTATTCGTTCCTCCCACCGCCGTCGCGTACCCCCTCACGCCCTCGTGAGGATGCGCTTCCGCCTGGTGATGTCCCGTCACCGCGTTCACCACGCCCCCGATGGCGTTACTGCCGTAAAGCAGCGTGGCCGGACCCTTCACAACCTCCAGGCGCTCCAGATTCATCACGTCGATCGACTCGCCGTGGTCGCCCGATTGCGACGACAACGTTCCCGTCGAAACGCCGTCCTGCATCACCAGCACGCGGTCGCCGTCGAAGCCCCGGATCACCGGACGCGACGTACCCGGTCCAAAGCTCCGCTTCGCAATCCCCGGCTGGTTGTTGAGCACTTCGCCGAGCGACGTCTCCACCTTTTGCGCCAGATCGAGCGTGTCGAGCGACACCACGGACTGGAACGATTCGAGCGTCGACTCTTCCTTCCCGCTCGCCGTTACCGTGATGTCCTGCTTCAACGCCGCGAGTTTCAGCTTGAAATTCGCCGTCGCCGTCCCTCCGGGGGCGATCTCGACCGTCTGGCTATTGTCGCTTAGCGCATGCATATGCGCCGTAACGGTATACGTGCCCGGCGGCAGGTTTTTCACTTCGTAAATTCCCGAATCGTCCGTCTCCGCCCGCCGGTTGAGCGGAGTAACCAGGATCGAAGCGTGATGAAGAGAGGAGCCCTTCGCTTCCAAAACAACCGTGCCCGTCAGAGTTCCGCTTTCTTGTCCAAATGCCAGGGGCGCGCACGCAGCTAGCCCCACCACCAGAATGAAGCGCTTATAAGATTGCATGATCTTCCTTTTCTTGGAATCATTCGGCCCAACAGCCGCGGGCCTGCGGATTACGATGCGAAAAGGAAGGCGGGAGGACCTCTTGTGCCACCGGAGAGAAATACCGGTTCGAGATACCGCCGGGATGGCTCAACTTCCGAACGCCAACCCGAGCGGGCCAGACCGGCGGCCGCGGGTGGAACCTTGGGCCCCACGCCGGAGCCTTGTCCGAAGTGGCACAACTCGCAGTGATGCCTGGAGCCGCCCTCGCCGCGATGAGCCGGGGACACGGCGGCGAACATCACCGCGAGCGAGGCCCAGACGAGCAGCGCAACTAGAGCGCGGCGTCTCACTTGGGCGGCTGCTCCTTGGTTTGATCGTCAGGAAGCGCGTCGGGCGTTTCGAACTTGATCACGGCGTCGGTTTCGAACTTCCGGTACACACGGAATTCGACGTCGTTTTTCGTCAGATACTTGGCCTCGCGCATGTTGACCACGGCCTTCAGCGGCAGCATGAACTCGCGCTCGCTTATCTTAACAAGATCGTAGTCGAGCACGGTTGCGGCTTCCTGCACGGGGAACGACGGCGGGATCTCGCAATTCAACGTCACGCGCAGGATGGTATCGGTATCCTTGTCCACATAAATCAGACCGGCGTAGGCGACCACCACCTGTTGCTTCCGCTGCCAGTCGATACGGTACTTGGAATTGAGCTGCGAGACGTAATACTTGTAGACGTGCGCCCGCTTGCCGCGCAGAGTGGCCCAGCGTTCCCACGCGAATCGCGTTTGACTCTCAGGCTCGAAAATCTCGCGCAGCATGCTGCCGAACTCGCCGGTTGACGTGGCCCCGCCGAGCGAATCGTAGGTCGCCTCCGATGGCCGGTCGTTCACCATCATGACCTTGTAGTCTTCCTTCTGCTCGAAGTAGCTTAGCCGCGCCGTGATCACGTCCTGCGGCGCCCAGAATTGCATGCCCGTGCGGTCCGCGTAACGCCGCGTTACTTGAACGCAAATGAAGTTCGGCAGCGACTTCGAATAGTTCAGCGCATACTCGCGGACTTCTTTCAGAACGCGCGCCTGTTCCGCGGAGGAAGGCGGAGGGATCGCCGCGGCCACCGGTTTCGGCGCGGGCGGTTTCGGCGCGGGCAAGTCTTTCGTCGCGTCCCGAAGCGCCTTCAACGCCTCGACCGTCTTCGGCCCCGCGCCCATGCCCTGCATGTCTTCGATGGCGACGTCGTCGAGCTTCTCCCTGAGCTTCAGCTTTGAAAGATAAACCGCCACCTGCTTGTCGGGATGTTTCAGTTCGACCGACGACTTGACGAAGGAAAGAAGCTGCTCGACGCTCAGCGTGGTCTGCGCGGAGACGCACAAACAGACCACCAGCAGAGCGTATGCAAGCCTAAAGCGCATGGTCCTATTCTCTCACGGGAAGTCGCGCCGACGCGAGCCGAAAAGTGATGTGCGCGCGGATTGCGGCGCGGTATTGGCGTTGCTTGCCTGACGGCCACAAAACTCAGAACTGACGCCCTGCTATTAGCGGAACTTTTTCCATTCGATAATCATCTCCGCCCAAGCGCTTTGTGCGCCTTTCAATAGCTTGTCTGCCTGTCGAAAACAGATTGGGCGTGTCGGCTTTCCGCTGGCCTTCGATTTGGCGTGAGCAAGTTCGCCTCTGATTCTCGCCTCGTGGATCTCCAGGAACCACTTCGACGCTTTCGGCAGTTGCGTGGTCAGGACTGGATTTCGTAGCCAGTTCCCCAAATCTGGAATCTTGGCCGGTTGTCGAATGGCCTTCGTGTACGCGGCTCTCAGGGCGGGGTGTCGTGATGACAGGTTTTGGAGAAGAAGTTCGTTGAACGTATCCAGGAGTGTTATTCGGGCAGTTGGGTCTCCAATAAGCAATCGTTGAAATCTCAGGCAACGTCGCTCCGTTTCGCGCCAATCTTTGCCGAGGGCTTTCCGCCACGGAAGCACGACTTCAATGTTGTGGCGCGACTGAAAGAAGACATTCAATACGCCCGCTTTCTTTGGGGCGCGCTTCCGCAAGCCCAGCGCCTGCAGGAGCAGGGCCACTGAACGATTGGCCTTCTTTGGCGGTCTCCAAGGAACCGGAGATGACCACGGCCAGCCATCAAGTAAGAGAGCCGCCGAAAAGCGTGCCACCCGGATTATGCGCCGGGGCTGAGGCGCGAATGAGGTAGTCGGAAGGGCATCCATTTGGAGACCCTGAGAATCCTGCGTTAAAACAGTAGGGGTGCGAAGTTCCAGCTTCGCGGACCCGATTCTCAGGAGCCACCCAAATGGTGAACCACAGAAAACAGCATACCCGTCAAAAGCCCGCCAAACAAGGGGTTCGCGAGGTTATGCCGGAACCCAATAAAATCAACGCTTCCACGCCTTACGATTTCCGCGGTAAGCGCCTAACTCCCTACGGCGGCCTGTTGCCGGTGGCGACCATGCTGGAGAAACTCGGCTTCCAGTCGTTGCTGGAAGAGACCGTCACGGTCAATCGCGCGACCAAGGTCATGGGTAG
>CAMDED010000070.1 GCA_945893365.1 Candidatus Sulfopaludibacter sp. SbA3
AGTTTCGCCGGGCCAGTGGTATGCCGCAACACAAGGAGCCTGGCACGCTGCGATCGCAGGTGTTCTTATGTGGAGCGGAGTTGAAGAAGGAGGCAGAAGAAATTGTGCTCTCGCTGTCCACAGGATGGGGCGGCCTCAAGCGGCGTATATCGCTTCTAAACAGCATCTTGACTTGGGTTTTCACAATTTCCCCGAAGTTGGCACCCGTTACCGCTACCTGAGCCCACGTCCACCGGGAAAATTGCCCCACTATGCGTCAACTTCGGAATTCAGGCTAAAGCGTACGCGCTTCCGGAGAGTCTGCATCCGACCTATTGGACGGGGCAGGCTGCCGTCAACTTTCTGGGAGGCTACGACCGTCCGGAGCCGTTCTTCCTGAAGGTGTCCTTCGCTAGGCCGCACAGCCCTTATGAGCCGCCGGCGCAGCTCCTGAAGCGGTATGCCGATGCCGATCTTCCCAAAGCCAGCGTCGGAAAGTGGGCGGCGAAATTCGCGCCGCGCAGCGGACCGGAGGACGACATCTGGCATGGCGATTTGGGCGAGGCGGCGGTGCGCTCTTCACGTCAGGGATATTACGGGTCCGTCGAGTTCGTGGACGAGCAGATCGGCAAAATCCTCGAGGCGCTCGAAAAGCGCGGATGGCTCGAGCAGACCCTGATCGTATTCACTTCCGATCATGGCGATATGACCGGCGATCATCTTTTGTGGCGGAAATCGTATCCCTATGAAGCTTCCGCACGCATACCGATGTCACTGCACTGGCCCGAGGGTCTCGTTACCGCGAAACGCGGACAGGTTCTCTCGCAGCCCGTCGAGTTGCGCGACATTCTGCCTACCTTTCTCGATGCCGCCGGGGCTCCGTCCAAGGTGAAGCTCGACGGAGAGAGCCTGCTTTCGGTCTTGAGAGGCGGCAAGCCCAAGTGGCGGGACTACATCGATCTCGAACACGGCGTCTGCTACAGCCCCGAGAACAATTGGACCGCTTTCACCGATGGCCGCATGAAGTATATCCACCACGCATTTCACGGCGAAAAGCAGTTGTTCGATCTGAAGAACGATCCTGGCGAATTGAACGACCTCGCCGGAGATCCGAAGTTCGAAGCGCCGCTTCGGCAATGGCGTCAGCGGATGGTCGAACACCTGTCTATCCGGGGCGAGCGGTGGGTGAAGGGCGGCAGACTTCAGACGCGAAAGGAACCGATCCCAAGGTCGCCGAACTTCCCGGCGTACGCGGGGAAGATCATCACGGGGTAGAAGCGGGGCGCGGAAGCTGGCGAATCCAGTCGTTCAACAGCTTCACGCCGTCCTTATCCACGGCGTTGGTGCTGACCGGCGGCATCTGATGTTCGCCACGGCGGTTGATCCGGCGATAGAGGACCGAGTCGTCCGGTTCTCCAGGCTTCACAAGGAACCCGCCGGCGACGCCGAGGTCCTCGTGAACCGGCGGCTCATTCACCACGCGCGCCTTCGACAGCGCCGTTCTATAGCCGAGCTCCATAAGTGAGTTGCCGCCACCGTCGGCGACATGGCACATGGCGCAGTTCACCTGAAGGTACGTCCGCGCACGCAGGTTGATGTCGGCCTTCGAGTCGAGCGGATCGGGATAGGCGGGGTAGGATGCGGGCGATTTCGCCAGCGGTTTCTTGAAAATGCCGATGTGCGATAGCGTGCGCAGTTGATTGTCCGTGGTACCGCCGTAGTCATGGACGCGGTTCATCTGCGGCGTCGTAAGTCCAAGCACGAAGGCCGCCGCGCGAGAGTGACAGAACATGCACTCGCTGCGGCTGGGGTAGTGCCAAGTTTGGTTCCGTACTCCGCCCGGAGCGGAGGAGTCCTTGATGGTGTAAGTCTTGTCGATTCCTGCCGCCTCAACAAGGTTGGCGTCCGTTTGCTCGTCGTTCCAAAGATAGGTATAACCGACCCAGTGGTTCTCCTGCTTCACGACGATGCGGGTCTCGATGCGCTTTCGCGATGCGGGGTTGCCGTCTTCCATGTCCAGCGAGAACGACTTCACCGTGACGGCCCCGTCATCGAAAGCCCACGCGCTGTGCGCCTCTTTCGCCTTCTCGGGGATTGTAATGCCCGCATCGCCAGGCAGAGCGAAGAAGCGCTCCTTGTGCGCGCCGTCGGACCAGAAGGGCGCATTGATCGAGTACGGAATGACGCCTGGCGCAGGCTTATGTTCCTTTACCGAAGAGAACAGCCCCGTTTCGCTGAGCTTGCGGGGGAATGCGGGTCCGGGAGTCGCGGGAGGGCGAGTCTCAAGCTCAAAGATCTCCCCGGTTCCGTAGTCGAGCGCATAGAACGACCCATCGCGGCCCACGCCGAAGCTGGAGATTTTCACGGCGCTATCGGTGAGCTCCCGATGCCAAGTGACCTTCTTCGAGGAATGATCGTAGCGCAGGCCCCACATTTTTCCGTATTCATAGTCGCCGTAAACGTAGGCGTCCTTGAGCTCGGGAAACTTTGAGCCCTGATAGACGTAGCCTCCGGTGATGGAGCGGCACTCGGTGTGATGATGCTCCACCACGGGCGGCGTGAAAGGCGTGGGGCCTTGCGCCTTGTGCGGATGGAATGGATGGTTGCCTTCACGCACGCTCCAGCCGTGGTTGCTGCCGGGGCTGACAAGCTCGATCATCTCCCAGATATCCTGGCCGACGTCTCCGACCCACGGCTGACCGGTGTGCGGATCGAAGCTGAATCGCCATGGGTTGCGGAATCCGTAGGCCCAGATCTCGGGGCGCGCGCCGGGCGTCTTGATGAAGGGATTGTCAGGTGGAATGGAGTAGTTACGGCCGGCGTCCGGATGGTCGATGTCGAGGCGCATCATGACCGCGAGTAGGTCGTCGAGGCCCTGCCCGGTCGCCTTGGGATCGGACCCGCTGGTGCTGTCGCCGGTTGTGATGTAGAGGTAGCCGTCGGGTCCGATAATGGCCTCGCCCCCGTTGTGACCTCCGGCCAGCCATTCGACGATAACGGTCTCCGAGTCTGGGCGAAGGCGCGGCGGGTTGCTCCCCGTCTCGAGTTGGAAGCGCGAAACGCGGCTGTTCTGGGGGCCTTTGATCTTCGGGTCGAGATGGCTGAAGACGAAGACGTAGCCGTTCTCTTTGTATTTCGGATGGAAGGAGAACGCGGAGATTCCGCGCTTCATGTCGAGAAATAGGGATTTTTTGCCGCTAGGATCGCCGGGCTCGAAACTGAAGATTTTCCCCTTGTATTCCGCGATCATGAAACGCGCGGAGGCGGGGTCCTGGGCGATGAAAACGGGTTCCTTGAATATGACTTGGCGGAAGGCGCGCGTCAGGCGGTAAGGTGAGGGCGGATCGGGCGATCCGATAACGCGGGAAGAGGTCCATTTGACGCGCTCGGAGATTCCGTAGGGAGCGGCCGCTTCGGCGATTGGAGAAGAGCCAAGGACGATGAGCACAAGGGCGACGCGCGAGTTTTTCATTTACTGAATGGAGGTTAGCACATGGGCGGCGTCCAAATCGCTAATCCAACCCGAATACGATCAGGCTGCTGCCGGAGGCCACGGCGATGTGCTGTTTCCCTTCACTGCGGTAGCTAATCGGATTCGACCAGATCTCACCGCCGGTCTGAATGCGCCAGAGAAATTTCCCCGTGACGGCGTCGAGCGCGAAAAGATCGCCCTCCATCGTTCCTGAAAACACCAGATCGCCGGCCGTGGCCAGGACGCCGCACCACGGCGGCGTTTTGACTCTGAACTCCCACGCCAAGTCACCTGTCAGGGCATTGAGCGCCCGCAGCGCGCCGTATGGTTCCTCCGTCGGGATGTCGCGTTTCGACGCCCCAAGATACATGCGTCCGGGCTGGTATTGGGTTTTCGTACTGAAGTAGATTCCACCCTTCTCGCGTACGTTGACGTAGAAAAGCCCAGCGCGCTTGCTATAGGAGGGCGAAAACCAGTTGGCGGCGCCGTCATCGTCGGGATAGACCAGCGCGCCTGTGGCGTTCGGCTCCGTTGCCGGATTCGGAATCGGCCTTCCGCGAGGATCGATGCCTTTCGCCCAGTTCTGACGCGCGAACGGTTTGGCCGTTAGAAATTCGCCGTTGGTTCTGTCGAGCACATAGTAGAAGGCGTTACGGTTGGCGAACAGCATCAGTTTCCGGGGCTTGCCGCGCCACTCGGCATCCACCAGAACGGGAATCTGGTTCGAGTCCATGTCGTTGACGTCGTGCGGCACGAACTGAAAATGCCACTGAAGTTTGCCGGTGTCTGCATTTACGGCGACCACGCTGTCGGAGTAGAGATTGTCGCCCAGGCGCACCGTGCCGTCGTAGTCCGGCGCCGGATTGCCGGTGCCCCAATAGAGGAGGTTGAGTTCGGGATCGTAGGAGCCGGTCACCCAGGTGGTGCCGCCACCCCGTTTCCAGCTATCGCCCGACCAGCTATCATTACCCGGTTCACCAGGGCCGGGCGTGGCCCAGAAACGCCAGGCGCGCTTCCCGGTTTTGGCGTCGTAGGCGTCGAGAAATCCCCGTACGCCGTACTCGGCGCCGGCGATCCCGACGATGATTTTGCCCTTGATCGCCAAGGGCGCGGCTGTCATCGAGTAGCCGGTTTTGTAGTCGGCGACCTCGACGTCCCATCGCACGCGGCCTGTCCGGGCGTCGAGGGCCACCAAGTGCGCGTCGATGGTGTTGACGAATATCTGATCGTCGAGCGCCGCCACTCCACGATTCACCTGGCCGCAGCACACCGGAACCCCCTGCGGAATGGTTCGCCTGTAGTGCCAGAGCGGGCGGCCGGTGCGCACGTCGAGCGCGGTCACGTCGCTCGGAGGATCTGTGATGTACATTACGCCGTCGAATACGAGCGGCATGGTCTCGAAATGCTGACGTCCGCGGATCTGGTACATCCACTGCACTTTCAGCCGCCCGGCGTTCTCGCGATTGATTAGATCGAGCGGTGAATAATGATGCGCCTGATAGTTGCCCGAGTACGTGAGCCAGTTGCCGGGTTCCTTCGCGGCATCGAGCAGCCGTTCATAGGGCATCTGGGCCAGCGCGAAGCTTCCCATTAGCGCCAGGAAGAAGGATTTCATAGAGTCCCCCGCAAGCCCGCGAGGTATGCCACCAGGTCATCCAGTTCGCTGCCGGAGAACACGCCGCGGTAGGGCGGCATGGGTGATTTCCCAAGCTCCGCATGCATCTCGCTGAGCTCGGCTTTCCACAGCGAATGGACTGCGCCGGAGGCATCGCGCACCTGGACCGAAAAGGTGTCTTCATTCACTCGCGCGCCGGTGATGCGATCTCCCTTTTTGGTCACGGCGCGGATCTGGACAAAACCACGCGGGACATCGGCGCCTGGCTCGACGACGGAAGCGCGCAGATAAGCCGCGCTGCGAGCCGCGCCCACTTCGGTGAGATCCGGCCCGAAGCTGCCCCCGCGGCCGGAGATCGTGTGACAGCGCGCGCAACCGCCCTTGGTCCGATAGATCTGTTCACCTCGCTTCGGGTCGCCGGGCAGGGGCGGAAGCGGCCGGCGGCCAAGGCTGCGAACGTGATTCGAAACCTGCTCAAGCTCGTCCTCGCCGAGCGAAGTGCCCGGCATGGCGGTTCCCGCGATGCCGCGGCGAATCACAAGGCGCAGAGCCGCATCGTCGGGAGCATGCCGCAGGGCGGGCCGCGCGAGCGTTGCGCCGCGACCTCCCTCGCCATCCTTACCATGGCAGAACGAGCACTGGCTGAGGTAGAGGCTCTCGCCCGCTGAGGTAGCCGCGGGAGGCTGCGCCGCCGCGATCGCCGTGAGCCAGACGCTGCCTAGGACGCGTAGATACATGTGTCACAGTTTAACGTAGAACGGCTGGCGAACCGTCGTCCGCCGGTCTGCTATAGTTCGAGATGAACCATGTTTAGTCTCCGCCATCCCGCTGCGCTCGTGCTTGTGGTATGCTTGGCTCAAGCCCAGCCGCCCGTGGACAAGCATCATTCCGTGCGCGAAAAGGCGGCGCCGGACACACTCACCGATACCCATACGGCGCGGCTTCCGGGCGCGGCCGGCGCACCGGCGAAACCGCACAACTGGGTGGATGAGAAGCTCTTCGGAGCGGCCGCCAAGGCTGGCGTCGCGATGGCGCCGCTCTGTTCCGACGTGGAATTCTTGCGCCGTGCTTCGCTCGACCTGACCGGGCGGCTTCCGGAGCCTGAGAGAATCCGCAAATTCGCCGCCGACACCGATCCTCTAAAGCGGGACAAACTCATCGACGAGATTCTGCATACGAGCACGAAGGGAGTGATTCGCAGGCCCACCACTCCGTTTCTCGACAAGTGGGCGTACTTTTTCGCGGACCTCTATCGCCTGAATCCGATCATGAGCCGCGGCCAGCGGCTTTTCTATAACCACATCTACAACGCGCTGTTGGTGAACCAGCCCTACGACGAGTTCGTTCGCGAAATTCTCACAGCGACAACGCGGTCGAATCACTTCAGCGCCCCGGCGAACTTCTTTGTACGGTCTTATATCGATGAGCCCGACCAGAGCACGGTGAACCACGAGGACAGCTATGACGAGTTCGCGCTGAGCAGCACGAAGCTGTTCCTGGGAATCAATCTCGAATGCGTTTCCTGTCACGACGGGAAAGGACACCTCGAGAACGTAAACTCGTGGCTCGCCGGGCGCAAGCGCGCGGACCTGTGGCGTCATGCGGCGTTCTTTACGAAGATGCGGATGTACCGGCCCTATGGCGATTTGTGGGACGAGTTCGTCATCAATAACGAAGGCAAAGGGACGTACGATGTCCGCCACAAGAGCGTAGTGCGGCCGATGCGGTATCAGGCCGAGCTGACGCCGACCTTTCTTCTTACGGGCGAACATCCCGCCCCGGGGGAGGACCATCGAGCGGCGTTTGCGCGCATGACCACCGGTCACATCCAGTTTTCGCGGGCGATCGTGAACGTGATCTGGGCGGAGCTGTTCGGCACGGGGCTGGTCGATCCGCCGCTCGATTTCAATTTGGACCGCTATGAAGGACACCGCGCGGAACTGCTCGATGCGTTGGCGAAGGATTTTCAGACACATGGGTACGATCTGCGGTATCTGATCCGGCTCCTCGCGACGTCGTCGGCGTATCAGCTCTCCCATCGTTATGGCGCGGAGTGGAAACCAGAGTATTCGGCATTCTTTGCTCGGCGCATGATCCGCAGGCTGGGCGCGCCCGAGATCTGGGATGCGATTTCGGAGGCGACCGGCGTGTATGAAGATCTGCCGCAGGGCGATCCAGCGGTGAAGGTGAAATATGTGATGCAGACAGTGTCTGTGGCCGATCTGCCTCAGAAGCTGCACCGGGCGCTGGCAAGTTTCGGGTACGACGATCGCACGTTCGGGACGAAGAATCTCTCCAGTTCGATTGTGCA
This sequence comes from Candidatus Sulfopaludibacter sp. SbA3, assembly GCA_945893365.1. GTDB lineage: Bacteria > Acidobacteriota > Terriglobia > Bryobacterales > Bryobacteraceae > SYKU01. The sequence continues at coordinate 7,378 of CAMDED010000070.1, forward strand.
GAGTTCGGTGCTGATGAACAACGAACTGGTAAAGGCGAAGCTGAAGGCGGATGCCAAAGGGCGCATCCGCGCGCTGCTCACGGCGGAGCCGCCGAAGACGAACGCTCAGATTGCAGAGGAACTGTTTCTGTCCGCGCTGTCGCGATTTCCCACCACGGAAGAGCTCGAGTATGGGGCGCAGTTGCTCGCCGCGCAGCATGAGCGGGGCGCCGAGGATTTGCTTTGGACCCTGCTGAATAAGGCCGAGTTTGTGCTGCACTACTAACCATGAATAACCTCACGCTCACGAGACGATGCCTGCTGCGGTCCGGCGCGGCGATGCTGGCGGGGTTCGATCTGGCGCCGCTGCCGTCGCCATTGCGCGCGGCTGTGGGTTCGCGCGTGAAGGTGCGCGGGTCGGCCGACCAATGTATCTTTATCTTTCTGGGCGGCGGCATGAGCCATGTCGATTCGTTCGATTTGAAGGAAGGCGCATGGACGCCCCAGGATTTTGACATCCGAGAAGCCGCGCCGGGCGTGAAGGCCCCCACGGCGTTGTTTCCAAAGCTAACGAAAAATCTTGGCAAGGTTGCGATTCTGCGGTCGCTCGAGACCTGGGAGACCGAGCATGGGCGCGCAACCTACTATCTGCATGCCGCCCATCCTCCGAGCCCGGCACGGCTGGCCGAGATTCCGTCGGTAGGCGCGGTGGTGGCGTACGAATTTCGCGACCGGCGCAAAACGGACGATGTCCTGCCGCCGTTCATTTCGATGAACTATGGTCCGGATCAGGTGAAGCAGGGCTTTCTCGATTCGCGCTTCACGCCGCTGAATCTGGACACGGGAGGCAGCTTCGATTTCGTGGTGCCCGACGGGGAGCGCGCCCGGTTCGAGCGGCGGGTCGCACATTTACGGAAGCTTGAAGGCGCGGGCGTGGGCCTGGATTCGGATCGCGAACGGCAGATCCGGGCTTTTTTTGCCGACTCGCTGACGATGATGGGCGCGCCGGAAATTCGGACAATCTTGAAGCTCGATGAGAATGAACGTACGCGCTACGGAGCGTCGCGGTTCGGCGATGCCTGTATTCTTGCGCGCAACATCGTCGCATCCGGGCGTGGGACGCGGTTCATTTCGATTACCCAGGGCGGCTGGGACTTTCACGCGAACATTTACGGGAAGAGTGAGAAGTCGAACCAGTATTCGAAGAGTCTGGAGCTGGATGCGGGTCTTTCGGCGCTGCTGGGAGACCTGGAAGCGCGGAGTCTTCTGAACCGGACGCTGGTCGTGGTGATGGGCGAGTTCGGCCGCACGACGGGCCCCATTACGGTGAGCAAAGGCCGCGACCATCACCGGTTCGCGATGAGTGGGTTGTTTGCCGGCGCGGGCATTGTGGGTGGACGCGCGATCGGCGCGACCGACCAGTTCGGTCAGCGGGTACTCGATGGGGGTTGGTCGAAAAAGAGATCCGTCTATCCCGAAGATGTCGCCGCGACGATTTACTCGGCGCTGGGGATCGACTGGACCACACGGCTGAGCAATACACCGTCGGGCCGGTTCTTCGAATACGTGGAGCCGCAATCGGGGACGAACTTTTTCGAACCAGCCGAAGTGGCGGAGCTTTATGGGTAGGACCATTTTGCGCGATCTTCGAATTCTATTTCTCGCTGCGCCGGCTCTCTGGGCCGGGTCACCGGGCGACTTTTTCGAATCGCGCGTGCGGCCTGTCCTGGCGAAGAATTGCTACGCGTGCCATACGCAATCGGAGATGGGCGGTCTGCGTTTGGATTCGCGCGAACGGCTGATGAAGGGCGGCAAATCCGGCGGCGTGGTGGTCCCGGGCAAGCCTGCGGAGAGTCTGCTTTTGCAGGCAGTCGAATACCGGCATGCGCGGTTGAAAATGCCGCCGCAAACGCCATTGAAAGCGGAAGAGATTGGCGATCTTCGGACGTGGATTGCCGATGGCGCGGTGTTTCCGGAAGGTGGCACAGGGAAGGCTGATCCGCGGTCTTTCTGGTCGTTCCAGCCGGTTCGCAAGGCGGCGGCCCCACGCGCAGGCGCTACATGGGCGCGCACGGAAATCGATCGATTTCTGGCGGCTCGGATGGAAGCCGAAGGTCTGGAGCCCGCCAAGCCTGCCGATCGCCGAACGCTGCTGCGGCGGGTGACATTCGATCTTACAGGGCTGCCGCCGGCGCCGGATGAGATCACGGCATTCGTTGCCGACACCGCGCCGAACGCATGGGAGAAAGTGGTCGACCGGCTGCTGGCGTCGCCGCACTATGGCGAGCGGTGGGCGCGTCATTGGCTTGACATAGCGCGCTATTCGGACGGACGGGAGGGCGCGCGCGACGACGATCCCTATCCGAACGCTTACCGCTATCGCGACTGGGTGGTGCAAGCGCTGAACAAAGACCTGCCGTATGACCAGTTCATCAAGGCGCAGATTGCGGCGGATCGGATGCCGGCGGCCGAGCGCGATGCGTTTCTGCCGGGTCTTGGATTTCAAACGATCGGCGAGAGTGATAACGACCGCGTGGATGTCACGACGCGCGTGTTCCTGGGGCTGACCGTCGGGTGCGCGCAGTGCCACGATCACAAATTCGACCCGATTCCGACGCTCGACTATTATTCGCTACTCGGCGTCTTCAAGAGTAGCAAGGTGATCGAGCATCCGCTGGTCGACAAGGTCGTCGTCGAGGAATACAAAAAGGCGAAACACGCGGCGGCGGAAAAGCAGGCTGAATTGAAGCGGTTCACCGACCGGCAGATCGCGCAGGTGATCGATATTCTTGGCTCGCAGACCGCGGATTATCTGCTGGCGGCGTGGAAGAATGAATCGAAACCCGATCTGGATACCGAGACGTTCGAGCACTGGAAGGCGTACCTGAAGGATGCGAAGAAAGAGTATTCGTTCTTCGATCCGTGGTTTGCGCTGATGAAACGCGGCAACGCGACGGAAGCGGAAGTACGCGAGATGGCGGCGCGAATGCAGCAGACGGTACAGGGCGTTTTCGCCGAGAAGAAGGCGATTGACGACCGCAACTACGTCAAGCTGGGCGGCATCGAAGGCATGAAGGACGAGGCGAAAGTGATTGCCACTCTCGTCGAAGCGCTGCCGATCGAGAAGTTTTATTTCTGGCGCGACATGGCTTCGCCGCCATTGAAGGTGGAAGACATCCGCTTCGCGGGCGGCATCTATTACTACAATTCGAAGGACGTCGAACGGTTTCTCGATCCGCGCTGGAAGCGCTACTACGACCGGCTTAGAGCGGAGGCGGAGGCCTTGAAGGAGTCGGTTCCGGAGCTGTATCCGTTCTGGCACGTGCTCGAGGATTCGGACAAGCCGAAGAATATTCCGGTGGCGGTTCGCGGAGACGCGAATAATCCGGGCGAGGAAGCGCCGCGGCGGTTTCTTTCCATTCTTTGCGATAAGGAGCCCGCACCTTTCGAGCGTGGGAGCGGGCGGCTCGAACTGGCCGAGGCGATTGCCAGTCCGTCGAACCCGCTGACTGCGCGTGTGATGGTGAACCGGCTATGGAAGCACCATTTCGGCGAAGGCATCGTAAGGTCGGCGAGCAATTTCGGGCAACTGGGCGACCGGCCGTCGCACCCCGAGCTTCTTGATTATCTGGCGGCGAGGTTTGTCGAGTCCGGATGGTCGGTGAAAGCGATGCATCGCGAGATGACGCTTTCGGCTGCGTATCAAATGGTCTCGGACGAGGACGCGGCGGCGCGCGAAAAAGATCCGGACAACAGGCTCCTGTCGCATGCCAACGTGCGCGAACGGCTGGATGCCGAGGCGCTGCGCGATTCGATTCTTGCCGTGGCGGGAACACTTGACGCGGCTGTGGGCGGTCCGTCAAAACCGCTCGACGACCAGCACAACCGTCGCACTCTCTACGTGACGGTGAGCCGTTCGAAGCCGGACCGGACGCTTGCGGCGTTCGATTTTCCGGATCCGAATGCGTCGGCTGAGACGCGGATGGTGACGGTTGGCCCCATGCAGCGGCTGTTTTTCATGAACTCGGCGTTCGTCGCGCGGCAATCGAAGGCGCTTGCGGACCGGCTGGAGAAGCTTGGGGACGGCGACGGCGAGCGCATCGCGAAGGCATATGAACTGCTCTATGGCCGCGAGGCGACGGACGAGGAAACCAGGCTCGGCCTCGCGTTTCTGAACGGAAAGCCGCGGAGTTGGCCGCAGTATGCCCAGGTGTTGTTGAGCGCGGCGGAGTCTGGCGCGATTAAATAGGGATGACGCATGAATAGACGGCACGCGATCCAGATGCTTGGCTGCGGGTTCGGTTCGTTAGGACTCGCCGGGACGGTCACAAATCAACCTCACTTCGCTCAGAAGGCGAAGCAGGTGATATTTCTGTTCCTGAACGGCGGAATGTCGCAGGTGGATACGTTCGACCCCAAGGGCGAGCTGACGCGGATGCACGGTAAGCCGCTGCCGGGGAAGAAGTCGCCGACCGACAGCGCGACGGGCAATCTGATGGCTTCCCCGTTCAAATTTTCCAAATGCGGCCGGAGCGGGATTGAAGTGAGCGAGATCTTCCCGCGCGTGGGCGCGATGATCGACGACTTCGCGGTGATTCGTTCCTGCTACGCCGATAACGGAAATCACGGGCCGTCGCTCATGCTGATGAATACGGGGCACCAACTGGCGGGCCGCCCGTCGATGGGTTCCTGGATCACCTACGGTCTAGGCACAATCAACCAAAATCTACCAGGATTCATTGCCCTGTGCCCTGGGTATCCGGTGATGGGTCCGCGGCTGTGGAGTTCCGGATTCCTGCCCAATATTCACCAGGGCATTTACGTGCCGAACAACGAACGCACGCCGGAGAAGCTGTTGCAGAATATCCGGAACGAGGGGTTGACATTCGACGAGCAGCAGCGGCAGCTTGGTTTGCTCGACCGGTTGAACCGGCTCTATCTGGGCCGTTCGGAAGGCCAGCCGAAGCTTGCGGCGGGTGTGCAATCGATGGAAGTCGCGTTCCGGATGCAGATGGAAGCGCCGGAGGCATTCGATCTGTCGAAAGAGGCGGAGAACACACGCGAGCGGTACGGCGATGACGATTTCGGACGCGGGTGTCTGCTCGCACGGCGCATGGTAGAGCGCGGCGTGCGCATGGTCCAGGTGTATTTCGGCAATTCGCAGCCTTGGGATAGCCACGAGGACATCAACTCGCATCGCGGCCTCGCGCGGATTGCGGACGCGGCGATTGCATCGCTCGTCGAAGACTTGAAGGCGCGTGGATTGTTTGAATCGACGCTGTTGATTGTGGGCACGGAGTTTGGGCGGACGCCGATGATTCAGAGCGCGGGGCAGTTGCGCATCAATCAGGGCCGCGACCACAACGTGCATGCCTTCACGACGCTGCTTGCGGGCGGTGGCATCAAGGGCGGCGTCGTATACGGAGCGACGGACGATTTCGGGTACCGCGCCGTGGAGAACAAGGTGCATCCGCACGATATTCAGGCAACGGCGCTGCACCAGCTTGGAATCGACCATACGCGTCTCACCTTCCGCTACAGCGGCCGCGACTTCCGGTTGACGGACGTGGGCGGAAAGGTGATTCGCGAGGTTGTCTAAGGCCAGGCGCGCTGATTGGGATCAATGCGCCCTGGATGGGCTTGACGGCGTCAATCGCCTCATCCTCAACGGCGAGTCGCAATGACCTCAAGGTATTCGGCCTCGACCTTGGTTGTATCATCCGTGGCGATGTTATGTGCGGACCACAGGCTAACGAGCTCACTCCGGAGTCTCTCCCGCGCGTTCCCGTCGAGAGACGCAAACGCGCGCGACATTGGACCGTAGTTGGTGCGGAAGAACTCCACCACCGCATCCGGTGGATACGGATAGTCAAAGTGATAGACGCGAAGGGCAAACCTCAGATCGGCGATTCCTTCACGCATGCGCTCGCGAACCGTCGCGACATCCCCCCAAAGCACCGGCGACGGCATGCCGGAGGGAGCGATATACGTGGAAATTGTTTTGAACATTTGCCCGATGAACCCACCGGGTGTCCAATTGGCCATGGCAATCATGCCACCTGGCCGGCAGACGCGGATGAGTTCTTCCGCGACCCGATCCGGGCGAGGCGCGAACATGGCTCCGACTAAACTGACGACCGCGTCAAACTGCGCATCATCGTACGGCAGCGATTCGGCATCCCCCTCGTCAAAGGCGATATCAAGTTCCTCGGCGGCCGCGCGAGACCGGGCTCTTTCAATCCAGTTGGCGGCGATGTCGCAACCACTAACCTGCGCGCCCGCCCTTGCCGCAATCAGGGCGAGTTGCCCGGCGCCGCAACCGACGTCGAGCAGCCGGGCTCCCGGTGTGACTCCGAGCCGCCGGTAGAACTGCTTCGCGTCCTTCTCCATGAAGCGGGAGAAAAGGTCGTAGTCGCCAGTCATCCATGTCATTTTCAGGCGAATCTTAAGCTGGTCGAACTCTTTCGCCGTTTGTGTCTCTGTCAAAATCGCATTCATGCTTACGTATCCTTCCAGTTCTACTATGCGGCCGGAAGGGTCTTGAAGACTTGATCAATCGTCCCGCAATCTTGGCACAAACGCCCAATTCAGTTAGGCTATTGAAATGGACGTGCTTTCCGAGGTGTTGAGAGTCGTCAGGCTTGAGGGAGCGCTGTACTTCAATGGGGAATTTTCCGCTCCCTGGTGTGTCAGCACACCCCGATCGGCCCTCATGGCGCCCTATCTTTACCCTGAAGCGGGGCACTTGATCATTTATCACTTCTTAACCGAGGGGCGCGCCTATGCGAGGCTGCCGGGAGGACGGCGTGAGGAGCTGACCGCCGGCGACATCCTGATCCTCCCGCACGGAGACGCCCATGTGTTGGGCAACGGCTCTCCCGAGAAGCCTTTGGACTCTTTGCAGATGTTTTCGAAGAATTTGACCCAGGGGCTCAAATTCGCGAGCTTTGGCGGTGGCGGCGAGGTCGCCAGATTCGTGTGCGGATTCATGGCCTGCGATCCACGGCTGAGCGAGGTCTTTCTGGCGGGTTTACCGAAGATGCTGATCGTGCATGTCGCTGACGAACCGTCGGGACAATGGCTCGCCAACTCCATCCGATTCTCCGTCGGCGAGGTGAACGGATCGAATGCGGGCAGCGGGCTGGTGCTCGCGAAACTGTCTGAAGTACTGTTCGTCGAGACGTTGCGGCGCTACATCAACGCGCTGCCTCCCGGCCAGATTGGCTGGCTCGCAGGCGCACGCGACCCCATGATCGGCCCCGCTCTCGCTCTTCTGCACAAGGAGCCCGCGCATCCATGGACCCTCGCGAATCTGGCAAGGCACGCGGGCCTATCTCGTACGCGGCTAGCGGAGCGCTTCCGCCATTTTCTAGGAGAGTCCCCAATTGCCTATCTTGCCCAGTGGCGTCTGAAACTGGGGGCGGAGATCCTTCAGTCGACCGAGGACAGCGTTGCAGAAGTCGCCGCGGCGGTGGGCTATGGCTCGGAAGCGGCGTTCAACCGCGCGTTCAAGCGGGAGTTTGATTGTCCGCCGGCGCAATTCCGCCGCAAGCGTAAGGCCACCCCGGCCGAGCACTTTCAAGAGAGCCGACTGCACGGCTGATCGCATCGTGGGAATTCACAGTCCGGACAAGCAATGCGGTGCGCGTTCCGAAAGTTCATCCAAGAATGAATTTGGAACCCGGGAGCGCAACTCGCTCCGGCGAGAACTCGTCTAAGGCAAGGCGGGCTCGTTCACAAGGCCCGCCGCCCAACGCAAAATTGCGACGCCCGAATCGCGCCTAAAATACCAGTTTGGCTCCGAACTGCACAACGCGCGGCTCCACCGTCGTACCGCGAATCTTGCCAACCGCGGCCGGAGTGGAGATGTTTCCGTTCGGACTACTGAAGCTCGGAGTGTTCGGAATGTTGAAAAACTCCGCACGGAACTGGAAATATCGCGACTCCTTAATGGGGACATTCTTCAGGAAGCTGATGTCCGCAATGCGTTGGCCCGGACCCCAGAGGATATTCCGACCCGAGCTGCCGAAGGCGAACGGAGCCGGTACGGCAAAGGCGCTGGCGTTGAACCAACCCTCGATGTTCTTGTCCGCCGGGTACAAGTCGCCTGAAACCTGGTCGGGCCGGGTAGCATACCAGCCTGCCTGATTCGGCGTGAATCCCAAGGAATAGGGCGTGCCGCCGCGGAACTGCAGAATCGAAGCCACACTCCAACCGCCGGCCAGCTTTCCAGCTACGCCGCTAAAATTCGCAAATTTCTGACCGGGCCCGAAGGGCAGGTCATAGTTCAGTGAAGTGTAGGCGACATGACGGCGTACCGAGTCGGCATTGCCGCGATCGAGAGCCGCGTTGTAAGGGTTCTGCGGCGAACCCACGATCGGCACGTTGTCGAGGGTCCTGTTATAGGTGTAGTTCGACTGAAAGTAAAGGCCCTTGGCGAACCGCCGGGTCACTTCAATCTGCACTTGATGCGTCATGGAATTGCCGTTGGTGTCGAGAGTGGTGATCGACGCCCAGGGCTGGAAAGGCCGCCTCGGCTGAATCGCGCCAAGCGCCTGTGTGATGGGCAAGTTGCGGTCGTAGTTGTACCACGGTACCCGCGTGCCCTTGTTGCCAATATAGGAGACGCGCACGCCGGTTTGGGCGAACAGCTCGCGCTCGATCGTCAGGTTCCACTGCTGAGCATAGGTGTTGCTGACCTTCCGGTTCACGGCCGTGATGTTGGGGTTCGGCGAGATCACGCCGCCGCCCGGGAACGGATTGGCCAACGTGAGAGTGGGAGACGTGGCGCCGCTCTCAAAGTTCTCGGACAGTTGAAACGGCGTATTGGTCAGCGAAATCTGCCGAATCCCGATGTAGACGGGAATGATGTTGTAGAAAATGCCGTAGCCGCCGCGCACCACGGTCTTCGCGTCGTTGAACGGGCGATAGGCGAACCCGATGCGAGGCCCCAGATTGTTGTGGTCGGCGAGGATCACATTGCTGTCCCATCCATTGGCCTCGGACGTGACGTACGGGTAGGCTTGCAGAAGGCGCGGAATGGCCAGGGGCGACGTTTGTCCGTTCTCCGACCGGATCACGTACTTCCCATTGCCGAAGTCGAAGTTCGCAAAGGAGCCGTCGCGTTCCTGGGTCTGAGTTTGCAGCGTATAGCGCATCCCCAGGTTTAGCGTGAGCTTGGGAGAAACCTTCCAGTCATCCTGGAAATACGCGCCGTAACGGGTGCTATAGAGCAGGTTCACCAGACTTGGCGTGCCGCGCGCGGCGGTCACGGGGAAGCCCAGCAGAAAGTCCGCGTACGATGCGCCGAACCCGCCGCCGGCGTATCGGTTCTGGAAGCCGAAGCTGCCGAACTGCGTCCCGCCGGCCGACGGGTTGGAGGAGACGCGCTGAAATCCGATGTCGATACCCGTCTTGAAGGTGTGCGCGCCTCGGATAAAGCTGAGATTGTCGGTGAGCTCCTGGTTGATCTGGGGAGCGCGGTTTGCGCCGCCGGAATCGCCGATCCCGCTGAAGTTCGCGATGCTCACGTTGGGGAGTCCGCCGATGGGGAGCGGTTTGTAGAGCGTGGGGAACAGGGTCGAGGGGTCGAAATCCGTGTTCTGGCCGATACGCAGCGAGGCGTGGTTGAAGTAGGCGTAACGGACTTCGTTGTTCATCCGGTTGTTGATGATCCTGTTGTAGGTGATGGCGCCGGACTTGGTGATATAACCGCCATCGGAGAAATTGCCGTAGTTGCGGTTGCCGCCGTTGTAGACGAAATAAGGCGAGCCCTTGGAGTAGGTCATCACCACGCTGATCAGGTTCGACTGGTTGAAGCTGTGGTCGCCGCGCGCCGTATAGCGGTTGACTCCGATAATGGTGGGGACGTTATCGAAGAAGTTGACGCCCGTACCGGCGACATTGGTGCCGGCGCTGTTGGGGAGAGGCACGAACTCGAGCAGCTTGAGCGAACGCGGATCGAGGCGGTTGGCCGGGATGCGATTGTTCGCGAAAGGCAGGCCGCCAGCCAGCGGATCGTTGATCTGGGGCAGTCCGGCGAAGTCGCCCTGACGCATCGCCGCGGTGCCGTAACTCAACGTGGCGGGGGAGGACTGCCGCTGTCGCAGACCCTCGTAGGAGCCGAAGAAAAAGGTCTTGTTCCTGATCACGGGGCCGCCGATCGTGCCGCCGAACTCGTTGCGGTTGAAGGGAGGTCGGGCAACCCTGTTCGCGTTCGAGAAGTAGGCGTTCGCCGCCAGTTCCTTATTGCGATTGAACTCGAACAGCGAACCGTGAAATTGATTGCTGCCGGACTTGGTGATAATCGAAACCGCCGCGGAGCCTTCATGCTCGGCCTTGGCATTAGTGGTTTCGATCTTGAACTCCTGAATGGTATCGACGGAAGGCGTGGTGGAGAGCGCGGTGCGGTAGGAGTACGCCGCGCCGCCGTTGCCGGTGTCATTGAAGTAAACGCCGTCCATCGTGAAAACGTTGCCTCCCCAGTGGAGGGAACCGGCGAGCTTCGGGTTTGACGGAGAGTCCGACGTGTTGCCGGCGGTGACGAGGATCAGACGATCGAGCGTGCGGCCGTTGAGCGGCAGCGTGACCACGGAGTGCGCGTCGATATTGTTGCCGACCGAAGAGCTTTCCGACTGCACGACCGAAGCCCCGGCGGTGACGGTGATGCTCTGCTCGACCGCGCCCGGCTCCATACGGATGTCGGTACGCAGCGCCTGATTGAGCAGCAGACGCAGCTCGGTGACTTCAACGCTGCGGAAGCCTTTCAATTCCGCGTGAATCGCGTAGGTGGCTGGGGGCAGGTTGGCAACGGAGTAGTCGCCGGCTTCATTGGTCATGGTCTCGAACGAGGCGGACGTCGCCGTATTGGTGACCCGGACTTTGGCGCCCTGAATGGCGGCGCCTGTGGAATCCGTTACGGAGCCTACGAGCGACCCGCTGGTGCTCTGCCCGTAACCGATATTGAGAACGATAGCAAACGCGATTAAGTACCTGAGCATATTTTCAACTCCCTATCTTGACAGTCTACACAAGTTTTCGGCCCACGCGGGCCAGGGGAGTGGCGACGGCGGCGGGGAAACTCGCAGGTTTCAGGTTAAGATGTTGCTTCGGCAGGAGGCGGCACAATGACGGAACAGCCGGACGGGCAGGATGCAAGACTTGCAGCTTTTCTCGAAGCGGCCAAGGCCAAGGGCGCGTCGGACGAGTTTCTGGTCCGGCTACTCAAGGAGCGCGGGTTTCAGGAGAAGAAGATCTACGATGCGCTCGGCGGTTTTTATGAGCGCGTGACCGGGGTCCTGATTCCCCGGCGCGCCGGCCGGGACGCCGAGAACGCCAAGGACGCGTTCTTCTACCTGCTCTCTTTCTCCGCGTTGGGTACATGGAGCATCGGTTTGGGCTCGCTGCTCTTCACGCTGCTTGAGTTGTGGCTTCCGGAATCCGGAGCACGGCGGGTGCGTGGGGACCCCTCATACGGCATCTCGGGCAGTCTGGCCTCCGTCATCGTGGGCTTCCCGGTCTATCTGCTGGCCATGCGTTTCATTCTTCGCGACCTCGGCGCCCATCCGGAGAACCACGAGTCCGGCGTGCGCAAGTGGCTGACGTATATCGCGCTGTTTGTAGCCTCGGGAATCGTAACAGGCGACCTTATTACGTTCCTGGCTTTCTTTTTGCGGGGCGGCCTCACCGTGAGATTCGTATTAAAAGTCCTGACGGTGCTGGTGATTGCAGGTGGCGTTTTCTGGTACTACGTAGCGTCCATGAAGCGAGCGCTCTCGATGCAACGTAAGGACGCAATCTTCGTAACGGCCGCGACGGTGCTGGTGCTGGCCGCCGTGAGCGCAGGCATGTGGACCCTCGGAGGCCCTCAGCGGCAAAGGGAGGCAGCCGGGGACTCGAAGCGGGTCGCGGATCTGCGCGCCATTGCAGGCGAGATTCGGGCGCAATGGACGCGCGTGGGCGAATCGCAGACCCGGCAGTTACCAGCCAGTCTGAGCGCTCTGGTGTCGGCGCCGGGAGCGCAGCCGCTGAATCTCGAAGATGCCGCCACGAGCCAACCCTACGAATATCTGCGCCGCGAAGGGTCCTCGTACGAACTGTGCGCGACATTCACGCGCATCGGCGACGAGTACCGGAAGGATGCGGAAGCCCTGCCGCCCTCGTTCTGGGATCACCCGATCGGCCGGCGGTGTTTCGTGCTGGACGCCTCGCGAGAGGTCCCGCGCTAAGCCGGCAACGCCGCAACGACCCGCAAGCAATCGAAGAGCGTATCCGGTAAAGTAAAATTTCAGCGAGGTGCATCCATGAGAATTTCGGGAAGATCGAGCCGCCGGCGCATGCTTGGTTTTGGCGCGGCGCTGGGTGGGGGGCTGCTGGCGTCCGCCACGGAATCGCGCGCGGTGGACGGCGTCCCCGGCCAACTTGGCATTCCGCTCGGCCCTTATGGGGAGCGGTCCCCGTTCGAGAAGGCGGTCCGCTGGAGGCGCGACACGAAGACGCCGGAAACAGGATCGAGCTTCACGCCTTTGCAGGATTCCGTCGGCGCCATCACGCCTTCGTCATTGCACTACGAGCGGCATCACACGGGGATACCGACGATCGATCCGGCCGGGCACCGGCTGGTGATTCATGGAATGGTCGACCGGCCCCTCTCCCTCACGATGGCGGAGATCCGGCGATTGCCATCGGTGTCGCGAACGCTGGTCCTTGAATGCGGAGGCAACAGCGGCAGTGAATGGGCGGTGAAGACTGCGCCTGACGTGCAGAGAAGCCACGGTCTGGTCAGTTGCAGCGAGTGGACCGGCGTGCCGCTCTCCCTGGTGCTCAAGGAGGTCGGGATTCAGCGCGGAGCGTCCTGGGTGATTGCCGAAGGGGCGGACGCCTGCCGCATGGCGCGCAGCATTCCGCTGGCGAAGGCGCTCGATAACATCCTGCTCGCCTACGGTCAAAACGGCGAAGCGCTCCGCCCGGCTCAAGGGTATCCGCTGCGGCTGATTATCCCAGGGTGGGAGGGGAACGCGTGTGTGAAGTGGCTGCATAGACTGAAAGTCACCGATCAGCCCTACATGACACGCGACGAAACCTCGAAGTACAGCGACCTGATGCCGGATGGTAAGGCGCGGATTTTCACGTTTCAAATGGAGGCGAAGTCGGTAATCACGTTTCCATCCGGCGGACAGACGTTATCCGGCCCCGGCCTCTATGAGTTGACCGGGCTCGCCTGGTCCGGACGAGGCCGCATTGAGCGAGTCGAGATCACGACCGACGGAGGGCGCACGTGGGTCGATGCGCAACTACAGGAGCCTCGTCTGCCGATTGCGCTGACGCGTTTCCGTTTGCCGTGGCGCTTTGAAGGCAGAGAAGAACTGATCGCCTCCCGGGCAACGGACGAAAGCGGATACGTCCAGCCTTCGCGGGAGGCTCTAATCGAAGTTCGCGGGACGAATTCGGGCTACCACTATAACGGAATCAAGCTGTGGAGGGTGCAGGCGGACGGGACCGTGACCAATGTTTAGGCTGGCCCTGATCATTCTGGCTGGGGCCGGCGCACTAAGCGCCCAGTCGGCGAAATACGGCGTGGGGCGGGCGGCGACGGCGGATCAGGTCCGGGGCTTGGGAGCGTCCGTCGCGCCGGATGGCGGAGGCTTGCCAGAGGGATCGGGAACGGTCGCGGCAGGGCTTGAAGTTTTCGCCTCCCGCTGCGCCAAGTGCCACGGCGAGAAGGCGGAGGGCAATATCGGACCGGCGCTGGCAGGAGGGCAGGGAACTCTCGCCACCGCGAAGCCATTCAAGACAGTGGGTAGTTTTTGGCCTCAGGCGACGACGGTCTGGGACTACGTCAATCGCGCCATGCCGTTCAATCAGCCCGGGCTCCTGAAACCGCCGGAAGTCTACGCGGTGGTGGCGTACATTCTGAACCTCAACGGCATCATCGGCAAGGACCAGATCATGGATGCGAAGACCTTGCCGAAGGTGAAAATGCCGAACCGCGACGGCTTCGTTGCGGATCCGCGTCCGGACGTGGGCGTCAAACCCGCTGCGAAGAAGTGAGCGCCGCGGCGCGCGAACTCAGGCTCTGAAGTCCACGTGTTGCATGACAACGCTTGGGCAGTTGATAGGCGAGCGGGGAGGATCCACGACTCAAGGATCAACCCTGAGATAATCAAGCATATTTGCAAACCCGCCTTCTCGCATTTGGTTCTTAACAGTCATCAGCGCTTCTTCCACGTATGCAACGAATCCAACTCTACGATTATCAGCAAGGCGCTCCATTGATTTCCGCTCCGAGACATTGGCGTGATAGCGAAGATTGCGAATTTTCTTTTGGCATTCGTATGCCAAGAGATCAGCAGCCTGCAACGGAAGGTACTCTTCGCTTCCGCCAAACTTCGCCGACTTGAGCTTTTTGGCCCAGTCGTCCCGCTGAGAAATTACCTTAACCCTGTCGTACAGTCTGAGCGCCTTCTTGCCGAATTCGTGCTGCTCTTCGAAGATAAACTCGAGCGGATCTGGTGAAATCTTAGCCATCATGTAAACGCAATGGCGAAAGCAGAGGAGATACATGGCATCATCGGATTCCGAAGGAAATATTTTTCGGAAATCCTCAATCGATAGCGCGCCCAAATCCGACTACCTCACGATGATTGATTGAGGTCACCAAGTCCGCAATGAGGCGAGTGCACTGCGATTTATCCCATCCCTTTTCGGGGGAGAACTGACCTTTATTAGTTTCGCATTCGGTCATATGGAACACAGCCCCAATGCCAGACGTGCGGCCACGCCAGTCCAATTCGAACTGGGTCCACTCATACTCTGTCCCCAACCACCCGGCAATGGAAAACACCTGTGCTCGCCTACCGTCAGTGCTCTCGTCTAAGTAGGCCTTCATCATGTCCGTACTTCTGCTCGGCCAAGTACCATTCTTTTCTTATTTTTTGGCGCTTGTCGCCGCTTTCTTCTTGGCCGCCGGCGCGGGGCTCGATCCAAGCAGCGACTCAATCTTTGCCCGCAGACTCTTCTCCGCCCCGTCATTGAAAATCGGGTCGTCACCGGGATGCTTCGCGACAATCGTGCCCGCGCGGTCGATGAACACGAGCTGCGGCATCATCATGGGCACGATGCTCGATTGCTGCAAGTACTCAGACGCCGAGTCGCGCGGCGTGTATCCGACGGGAAACGACGGCTTGAACTGTTGCACGAAGCCAGGCACGTTGCGGGCCGAGCCGTCCTCGATCGCCGCCGCGATCGTCTGGAAACCCCTCGGTCCGAATTCTTTCTGAATACCCGTCAGGGTCTGCGTCACTTTCTGGCAGTGCCCGCAGGTCGTGAGGATGAACAGGAGCGCGACCACCTTGCCTCGCTGGGTGCTCAACAGAATCTGTCCGCCCTGATTCATGTTGATGGCGTATTCAGGCGACTTCCGCGGTATCTGCGCGGCAGCGGGGGCCAGGGGAATCAGGGACACCAGTGCGGAGAAAGCGATGGAGCGAAGGGGCATTTCCTCAGTTTAGCCCAATACCCTCAACGCTCGTGACAATGGTCCCGGTGACGGCAACCACAAAATCCCCCGAGTCGCCGCGGCCGCGGATGGAATCGGGCGTCCCGGAGACGACGGTCATGCTCTTCCACTTCCCGCTGAGCACTTTGCGGTAAGCCTCGAAGTATTTTCGCGCGGCGTCGGCGTTCTCCCACTCCGAGGCGTAGAGCAAGACGATCTGAGATCCCTTCTCGCTAAGCTTGAAACGCCCGCCTCTCCACCGGGGCGCAATCGCCTCCGACTCGGCGCGGCCGGCATACTGTTCGAGCAGGATGCTGTGATCGAACTCTCCCACCATCCCTTCGACAAGCGTCTTCAAACCGCGAGGCAGGGGATGTTTCGGAAGCGCGGGCTCAGTGGGTTTCACGCGGGCGAAGTACTTCTCCGGATGGAGAATCTGCTGCGTGCTCACGGGCGGATTCGTAAACACCTCGCGGAACGCGGCCTTCCCCATCCTTTCGTAGACGGCGTGCTGAAACCGCAGGCCGGCCGTGTACGGAAAGACGAGCGTCTCGCGCAAGTAGAGCGGCGAGTTGTCGAAAACGGGAAAGCTGCCGCTCGCCGGCCCACCTCCCCGCAGCATCTCGCCGGACGTGGCGAGCGACTGGCCGTTCTTCTTGAGTCCGTACTCGGTCATCAGCCAAGTGGCTTGGCCTTCCATTACGGCGGAGAGCGCCGCCGCGCCCTCGTCACTTTCGGAGCGCTTCAGGAAGCGGCCGAGATTGAAGGACTGATCGGCAAGGGCGTGGGCGAGTTCGTGCACGAGGGCCGCCTCACCCATCGACGACGAGCCCCAGTCGGTGAGAAAAAGCTTTTTGCGTTGGAAATCATAGTAAGCGGCAGCCTGTTCGGTGAGCAGTTCCACCGTGGAGGCGCCCAGGTTGAAATCCCGCGGCACCAGACCGAAGGCTTTGAGCGTGAGTTCCTCGGCGCGGAGTTCTTTGGGTTTGACGGCCTCCTTCATGCGCTGCTTAAGGAACTCGTTGACGTTCGCTTTAGTAATTACCTCGCTTTCGACGCGCTTACGGACGGGGAATCCCGTCATATCGGAGAGCTCGCCGAGGATTCGATCGACTTCCGCCGCGGGCGGCGCGGGTTCCGCGGCGAACAGGTGAAGCCCGCACAATAAGAGGGCGAGAAGGCGCATGGGAGGTCTGTTCATCAATCCAGTCCGGATTGCCGCGCGATGCAGAAGCGGCCGCGGCAAGCAGTGCACCGCACAGGATCACGGTAACACGTCCGGCGCAAGGTTTCGCAAGTTGAGTAGCGCGGTCGGCGCTCGTCCGGTTCCTCTCGTCAGCAAATCCGCGGGAGCTGTTCGCCGCTCAACAGATCGAGGACGCGGTTCCCTCCGATGCTGCTTTGAACCATGACGAGACCGGGGGAGCCGGATTCCACGCGGCCGATCCGCGCGGCCCGCCGGCAGAGGGGAAATCGGCTCAGCTCCGCGAGCGTCCGCACGGCATCATGCTCCGGGACGAACGCGACGAAGCGCCCCTCATTTGCGACATAGAGCGGGTCGAGTCCGAGGATCTCGCATGCGCCCTTCACAGATTCCTCGACGGAAATCGCCGATTCCTGAATGCGTACGGATACGCGGCGCGCCGTCGCGATTTCGTTTAGGGCGGCGGCAAGACCTCCACGCGTGAGGTCACGGAGACAATGAACCTCAATGCCAGCCCGGAGCAACGCTTCGACGGGCTGCCACAGCGGTGCGGTGTCGCTCTGAATCGGCACTTCGAATTCCAGGCCCTCTCTGACGGATAGGATCGCGATGCCGTGCGATCCGAGATCGCCGCTGACGATCACCGCATCGCCCGGCTGCACCGCGGCGGGAGCGATGCTGTGCGGAAATTCGATGACTCCGATTCCCGCGGTGTTGATGAAAACGCCGTCGCCTTTACACTTGTCGACAACCTTCGTGTCGCCGGTGACCAGCGTCACGCCCGCCTCCCTCGCGGCGTCGCGCATCGAGGCCACTACCGCCCGCAGCGTCTCGAACGGAAAGCCTTCTTCGAGGATGAAGCCGGCGCTCAGATAGAGAGGACGAGCGCCGCACATCGCCAGATCGTTGACCGTGCCGTTCACCGCGAGGTCGCCGATATTGCCTCCGGGGAAGATCAAGGGCCGCACCACGAAGGAATCCGTCGTGAAGGCGAGGCGAGCGCCGTTGATTTCGAGCAATGCGCCGTCGTGCTGCGCGTCGAGAGCGGGGTTGCTGAAGGCCGGGCGGAAGATCCCGTCGATGAGCTGCCGGGTCAGGCGTCCACCGCCGCCGTGCGCCATTTGAATTCGCTCTTCGGTTGCAGGCGGCAGGGGGCAGGTCAGATTCCCGTCCATGTGTTTTCGGACCTTCCGCGGTAGAGATAGTACGCGGCGCACGCGCCTTCGGACGAGACCATCGGCGCGCCAAGCGGATTCTCGGGCGTGCACCGGTTTCCGAATGCCGGACAATCGCGCGGTCTGCGAATGCCTTGCAACACCAGGCCGGCGATGCAGTCGCCCGGCTGTTCGGCCGGTGGCTCGGCAGTTGGGAATCTCTCTTCCGCGTCGAATCCCCGATAGCGTCCGCGCAGCTTCAGGCCGCTCGATGGGATGGCGCCGATCCCGCGCCACTCTCGCGGCCCGACTTCGAACACCTCCGCAATGCGCTCTTGCGCAGGCAGGTTGCCATCCCGCCTGACCACGCGGCTGTATTGGTTCTCGACTTCCGCTCGGCCTTCCTCGAGTTGAGCGACGGCCATAAAAACGCCGTCGAGCAGATCGAGCGGCTCGAATCCAGTGACCACGATGGGGACTCGATACCGTTCCACAAGCGGTTCGTACTCGCGATAGCCCATGATAGCGCAGACATGACCCGCGGCTAGAAACGCGTTGACGCGCCGGTCCGGTGAGTCGAGAATTGCGGCCATCGCCGGCGGCACCAGCACATGCGCCACGAGCAGCGAGAAATTCTCCAAGCCTTCGCGCTCCGCCTGCCAGACGGCGGTGGCGTTGGCAGGCGCAGTCGTTTCGAAACCCACGGCGAAGAAGACGACCTGGCGCTCGGGATTCCGGCGCGCGAGCTTGAGCGCGTCGAGCGGCGAATAGAGGATTCGCACGTCCGCGCCGAGCGCCTTCGCGGAAAGCAAATTGCGAGACGATCCGGGAACGCGCAGCATGTCGCCGAAGGAGCAGAAGATTACTTCGGGACGCATCGCAACTGCGATGGCTTTGTCGATGAGTTCCATCGGCGTAACGCAAACGGGGCAGCCCGGACCGTGGATCAGCGTGATCTCCGGGGGAAGGCGGTCTTCCAGGCCGCTCTTGACGATCGTGTGGGTTTGGCCGCCGCAAACTTCCATGATGCTCCATGGATGGCGCGTGATCCGGCGGATGGCGTGCGACAACCGGTCGGCCGCGCGGGCGTCGCGGTATTCGTCGACGAACTTCATTCCAGGCCTTTGAGTTCTTCGGCAATCTGCATCTCTTCGAGCGAACGGAAGATTCGCTGCGCTTCGGCTTCGTCCACGACGCCGATCGCAAAGCCGACGTGGACCAGCACGTAGTCGCCGACCGAGGCTTCCGGAGTGAAGGAGAGGCACACTTCGCGCCGCGCTCCGGCAAAATCGATCTTTCCGCGCCGCAGCGCAAGGCCTTGCTCTTCCTCAATGCTGACGATCATTCCAGGTACCGCGAGACACATAAATCACCTCCGGCCGGCGAGCACCGCCTGCCCGAGGGCGATGCCGCCATCATTGCTCGGGACCCTGCGATGACTGTGGACAACGAACTTGTTGCTTTCGAGAACGGACGCCGCGCGTTCGAGAAGGTAACGGTTCTGGAAAACTCCTCCACTCAACACAACGCGCTCAACTCCCACTTCCCCGGCGACTCGCAAGAGCCATTCTACTAGTGCATTGTGAAATCGTGCTGCGATCAGTGCGCGATCGAGGCCGCGGCGGACGCCGTCGACAACGGCTTCGATCAGCGGGGACCAATCGCCGTGAGGAAGCGGATAGGCGTCCGCGGTGCGCAGCGATCCGATTTCACGCTCGAGCGCCATGGCAGCCTGTCCCTCGAACCGGCTCCGCCCGGCCACGCCCGCGAGGGAAGCAACGGCGTCGAAGAGCCGTCCCATGCTCGTCGTGAGCGGCGCATTCACGCCTCGCTCGATCATCCGCAACAAGACCGCACGATGAGGCGCGGCGGGGAAAAACGAATCGGGGATGCGCTCGGGACCAAAAGTCTCGCAAAGCAAGCTCGCCGCCGCGCGCCAGCCTTCACGAACGGCCGTTTCGCCGCCAGGGAGATGAAATGGACGAAGGTGCGCGACTCGTTCGAACCGCGCGTCGCGAACAAGGAAGAATTCGCTGCCCCAGATAACGCCGTCGAGGCCGTAGCCAGCTCCGTCCCACGCAACGCCGAGATACGGTTCGCGAACTCCGTTCTCAGCGGCGCATGCCGCGACGTGAGCGTGATGGTGCTGGACTTCGATCACCGGCAGCCCCGAGTCGCGCGCCCACGCAGCCGAGGCGTAATCGGGATGGAGATCGCAAGCCACGAGCTCCGGTTCGAATTCGTAGAGACGGCAAAGATCGGCGATGGCGCTCTGAAACGCCCGGCGCGTCTCGGCGGTGTCCAGATCGCCGATGTGCTGGCTGAGAAAAACTTGTTTTCCAACCGCGATGGCGACCGTGTTCTTCAGGTGCCCGCCGACGGCGAGTACCGGCGCCGATTCGTCCGCGATCGCGACAGACAGGGGCGCGTATCCTCGAGCCCTGCGGATCGGGTATTCGCCGCCGCGAGCGACGCGCACGACGGAGTCGTCACAAGGCCGCGCGATTGGGCGGTTGTGCATCAGGAATCGATCGGCCATCCCCGCGAGACGTTCGATCGCTTCCTCATTGTCGATGGCGATCGGCTCTTCGCTGTGGTTCCCGCTCGTCGCGACGACCGGAGACGGGTACGCCCGCATCAGCAGATGATGGAGGGGCGAGTACGGCAGCATCACGCCCATGTACGGGGAGCTCGCCGCGACGTTGGCCGCGATGGCCTTGCCCATGCACGGGCCGGCAAGCGGGTCGAGCAGCACGATTGGCGCGGCGGGAGACCTCAGTAGCGCTTCCTCCCCGGCGGAAACGCGGCAATGCCGGCGGACGGCGTCGATTGAAGGCATCATCACGGCAAGCGGCTTCTCGTCGCGATGCTTGCGCTCGCGGAGGCGCGCGACAGCGGCGGGATCGCATGCATCGCAGAGCAACTGAAATCCGCCGGTGCCTTTGAGCGCGACGATTCCGCCCGAGGCGAGCGTGTGCGCCGTCTCTTCGATTGACGACGCGAGCGAAGGCCCGCACTTCGGACAGGCGTTCGGTTGCGCGTGGAAGCGCCGGTCCGCGGGGTCGGTATATTCCCGCAGACAATCCGCGCAAAGCGCGAACGCGCGCATCGTCGTGTTCGGGCGATCGTAGGGAATGTCGAGTACGATGCTGTAGCGTGGGCCGCAGAGCGTGCAGTTGGTGAACGGGTAGCCGAACCGGCGATTGGACGGGTCGAGGATTTCGGAGAGGCATTCCGGGCAGGTCGCGAGATCGGGGAGCACCGCCGCGGTCTTCTCCAAGGAATCGTCACTGTGCCGGATTTCAAATCCGCGAAGTCCGATCGGGTCAACGCGGGTCACGTCGCGGGTAAGCACCACGGCGGGCGACGGCCGCTCACGATCGAGGCGATGGAGAAAACACGCGACGTCTTCCGCCGCGCCTTCAACTTCGACGGCCAATCCGAAGCTCGAATTGGCGACCCAACCGCTGAGGGCGAGTTCGGTCGAGAGACGATATATGAAGGGACGGAATCCGACGCCTTGCACGGCTCCGGTCAGCGTGATGTGAAGACGCTCGACTAGCGGAGCGGCGGTCATCGTTCGAGCTCCACGGTTTCAAGCAGCAGACCGGTCGACATTGGATCGTCCGACAATTTGAGGCGGAGTTCCGCGCCCTCGGCGGCAGTGCCGCGCGCGGCGGCGTTGAAGTGCTCGCGGAGATGATCAAGACCGATGCCTGCAAGCGCGCCGACGGAGATCTCAATCGCGTTCACGGTTTGCGCCGCGTTTTGGCGCGCGATGACGTCGATCTTTTCGAGCAGGTCCGCGACTAGCGAAGATTCGTGCATAGGCCTCCGATCATTTGTGTCGCGCGTTGCGCGTTTGCTTCCGCCTCTGCCGATAGTCCCTGGCCGGGATCGAAATCGATTCCCGGCACATGGCAGACGAAGGCCGCTCCGTCAAATCCGAAAAGCCGCGCGGCGAGGCAGACGACTTCGGCGGGGCTCATGGAGTGAGAGAGCGGCGAGCCGCGTAGCTCCCGCGGGGCGATTTGCTCGATATGCGGAGGGCCGGCCGCGGCGTCCGCATCGATAAAGATGACGTTCCGGGCGCGCGCGATTTCCTCGGAAAGCTCCGGCAGCAGTTGCTGGGCGCGAAGAAACGCGACGCCGGCCGCGGGTTCGAGCAGATCCAGCACACGATGCGCCACGCCGTCGTCGCCTCGCAACAGGTTCCCAACGGCGATGCAAAGGGTCCGCATCGTCAGCTCCGTTCGATGCGGTACAGCAGGTGGCCGGTGGGGCCGGTGGGGCAGGCCATCGTTTTTTGTCGCCTGCCGTCTACCGCGCATATGCCAGGCCACAAACGAAGATGGCCCACCCCACAGCTTCCACAGTTCAATGGGCGGACTTGGAACAGCTTGTTTCCCGACAAGGTCTTAGCTCCGTTCGAGGCGGTGCAGCAGATCGCCCGCGTGGTTTCGCAGTTCTATAATAAGCGGCATTTGGCCGATCGCGTGCGTGGAACAAGAGAGGCACGGATCGAAGCAGCGGATGGCCGCCTCGACGCGGTTTAACATGCCTTCCTCGATCGATCGCGGAGTGACGAAGCGGCGCGCCGTTTGCTCCACAGCCATATTCATGGCGAGGTTGTTCTGCGCGGTTGCGATCAGCAGGTTGGCTTTCTTCATCAGCCCGTCGGAATCCACGTGATAGTGATGAAACAGTGTGCCGCGCGGCGCTTCGCACGATCCGATTCCCTCAAGGCGGTTCAGCATCGCTTTGGCGCGGATGTGTTCGCTAAGGATCTCGGGATCCTCCATCAACTCTTGAATGCGCTCGATCGAATGCAGCATCTCGATCAAACGCGCGAGGTGGTAGTGGAACGACTGGCAGACGGCTCCCTGCGAGCGCTGCTTGAACTCGCGCATTTCGCGATCCGCGCGCGGAGTGCCGGCCGACCGAGCCACGTTGAGACGCGCCAGCGGTCCGACGCGATACTTGCCGCCGGGGTAGCCGAGGGGCTTGTAGTAAGGGAACTTGACGTACGACCATTCCTCGCTGGCTTCGCCGAGGAACGTTGCGTAACGCATGGGGTCGAGGCCGTCGGCGACGGTGTTTCCTTCGGCATCGACGATGCGGATCACGCCGTCGTAGTATTCGAGATCCCCCTCCGGCGTCACCGTGGCGAGGAACAACGTGGGAAAATTGCCCATGTTCTCGATCTCTTGCGGCAGCGAATCGAGCAACGGCTTGAGGCGCGAGATGGCCACGTCCATCGACTCCAGCGCCTCGGGAATCCACGTCAGAATTTCATCGCGGCCGGCGGCGCCGATCGAGTGCAGCACGCCGCCCGGCACTCCCCATGCGGGATGAATGCGCTTGCCGCCCGCGAGCTCGATGATCCGCTGGCCGAACTGGCGGAGCCGGATGCCGCGGCGCGCGAAGTCGGGGTCGCGTTCGAGCACTCCGAAGATGTTCCGCTTTTCGGGCGCCGAATCCATTCCCAGCAAAAGGTCCGGCGCGGAGAGATGGAAGAAGCTCAGCGCATGCGATTGCAGCAACTGCGCGTAGTTGACGAGCCGGCGCTGCTTCACCGCCGCGGATGGTACTTCGACACCGAGCAGGCGGTCTCCGGCCTTTGAACTTGCGAGCACGTGGCTCACCGGACAGATGCCGCAGACGCGCGACATGAGGCCCGGCATCTCGTAAAACGGGCGTCCTTCGCAGAGCTTTTCGAAGCCCCGGAATTCGGTGACGTGAAATTGCGCCGAGCTCACTTCGCCGGCGTCGTCGACGTTGATCGAGATTTTTGCGTGCCCTTCGATGCGAGTGACGGGATGGATGACGATGCGTTCGCCCATTATCCAAACCTCAGTTCACTGGTTGACGGCGCGCGTCCGTCGAGCAGGTCCATTAAAAACGCGTGGATGGTGTCGGCGGAAGGCGGGCAGCCGGGAAGATAATGATCGACCTTCACGACTTCGTGGACGGGGCGTACGCGCGCGAGCAACCGCGGCAGGACGCCGTTTCCGCAAGGAATGCCGATCACGACCGTCGAGTTCTCGCGGTAGGCGCGGTCGAGCACGTCCTCGATCTTAAACAGGTTGCGCAACGCGGTGACGTTTCCGGTGACGGCGCAATCGCCGAACGAAATCAGGGTCCGGGTGCGCTCGCGGACGGTCCGGATGTGCGACAGATGGTCGGTGTTCGCGACCGCGCCTTCGACGAGCGTGATGTCGGCTTCGGGGAAGTCCTTGTAGTCGGTGAGCGGCGAGGCGCAAAACTCCACACGGCCGGCGAGATCGATGAGCCGTTCATCGAGATCGAGGAACGACATGTGGCAGCCGGAGCATCCGCCCAGCCAAACGGTTGCGAGACGCGGCTTGCCCGTTACCCGATCCATTGTTTTTTCTCCCGGGCGGTCACGATGTACTTCAGGAATCCGCGATCTTTGCGCATTTCGGCGACGGTCTTGCCTTTTGAAAACAGCGCGCCGGTGGGACACACCTGGACGCACTTGCCACAGCTTGTGCAGGTGTCGGATTCGCCCCAGGGCTCGCCGAGATCGGAGATGATGTGCGATGCCGTGCCGCGTCCGCAAACGTCCCAGGTGTGCGCGCCCTCGACTTCATCGCAGACGCGGACGCAGCGCGTACACAGGATGCACCGGTTGTGGTCGATCCCGAAGCGTTCATGGCTGGTATCGACGGGAAGCGATGGGAACTGATAGCGCAGCCGAACGTGATCGACGCCGTGCGACGCCGCAAGGTCCTGCAGTTCGCATTCGCCGTTCATCACGCAGACCGAGCAGACGTGGTTTCGTTCGGCGAGCAGCAGTTCGACGATCAGCTTGCGATGAGACTTCAGTTTCGGAGTGGCGGTTTTTACTACCATGCCTTCCTCAATGAGAGTGAGGCAGGAGGCCTGCAATCTTTTCCGCCCTTCGATCTCGACGAGGCAGAGGCGGCAGGCTCCCACGTCGCTGAGCCCGCCCACGTGGCACAGGCGCGGGATCTGAATACCGTGATCCCACGCCACGGCGAAGACCGTTTCGCCGGTCCTGCCGGTCAGCATCCTGCCATCGATCTCGAGTGTTTTGACGCTCATGCCATGGCCTCCTCCAGTTGGCTTTCCATCTGACAGAGCCCGGCGGGGCACCGGCGCTCGCGAATGTGCGCTTCGTATTCATCGCGGAAATACTTCAAGGTGCTCATCACGGGGTTGGGCGCGGTTTGCCCGAGACCGCAGAGGCTGGTCTCGCGCAGCAATCCGGAAAGCGTTTCGAGCATCTCGATGTCGTCTTCGGTAGCGTCGCCGCGGGTCATGCGGTGCAGGATATCGTGCATCTGAACGGTGCCCGCGCGGCAGGGAATGCATTTGCCGCAGGACTCGTCCATGCAGAACTCCATGAAGAAGCGAGCCACGTCGACCATGCAGGATTTGTCGTCCATCACGATCAAACCGCCCGACCCCATGATGGAGCCGATGGTCACGAGCGATTCGTAGTCGACGGGCGTGTCGAGAAACTGCTCAGGGATGCAGCCTCCCGAGGGGCCGCCGGTTTGCGCGGCTTTGAATTTACCTTCGGGGATGCCGCCGCCGATATCGAACAGGATGGTCCGCAGCGTCGTGCCCATGGGGACTTCGATCAATCCGGTGTTGACGATCTTGCCGGCGAGCGCGAAAACCTTGGTTCCTTTACTTGACGCCGTGCCCACCGAAGCGAACCAATCGCCGCCATTCTGAACGATTGGCGGAATGTTGGCGAACGTCTCGACGTTGTTGATGAGCGTGGGCGCGCCCCACAAGCCGCTCTCCGGAGGGTACGGCGGGCGTTGGCGCGGTTCGCCGCGCTTGCCTTCGATGGATGCGATGAGCGCCGTCTCTTCACCGCACACAAATGCGCCCGCGCCAACGCGGAGGTCGATGCGGAACTGGAAGCCGCTGTCGAGAATCCGCGCGCCGAGGAGATGCTCGCGCTCCGCTTGTTTGATCGCTGTCTGCAGGCGCTGGATCGCGAGCCCATACTCGCCGCGGACGTAGATGAAACCTTGCTGCGCGCCAACGGCGAAGCCCGCTATCGCCATGCCTTCGAGCACCCGGTGCGGGTCCCCTTCGAGCACGCTGCGATCCATGAACGCGCCGGGGTCGCCTTCGTCGGCGTTGCAGACGACGTACTTCACCTGCGGGATCTGCTTCATCACCAGTTCCCATTTGAGGCCGGTAGGGTAGCCCGCGCCGCCGCGGCCGCGAAGGCCGCTCTTTTTCACCTCTTCGACGACGTCGCGGGGGGACATGGCGGTGAGCGCTTTCCCGAGCGACTGATAGCCGCCCGCGGCGATGTAGTCGGCGAGTTTCTCGGGATCGACATGGCCGCTGTTGGCGAGCACGATCCGCGTCTGTTTCGAAAAGAACGGAGAATCGAGATCGATAGCGCGATCCGCCAGCGTCTCGGTGGCGGCGGGATCGGCGCTCACAAGGGCGGCTGCGTCGGCGGGCGCCACATTGCCGTATAGCCGATTGCACGCGGCGCTGAGAACCAAGGGCCCACGGCTGCACATGCCCATGCATCCGGAACCGCAGAGCTCGACGTCAGCCTGGCGGCCCTGAGCGGCGATTTCGGCGGATATAGCTTGACGCAATCCGTCTGCGCCGCAGGAGAGGCATCCAGCGGCGGTACAGCACATGATTCGATTCTTCAGCGCTTGCTGGCGCTCCACTTCTTCGGTCTGCTTGCCGCACAACTCTTCGAAAGTCATTTCACACCGATTCTTTCCAGCTCCGCCTTGATGAGCTGCGGAGTCGCGCGAGCGTGAACCACGCCATCGTAGATCAACGCCGGCGCGAGACCGCAAGCGCCGATACAGCGAGCCGTTTGCACGCTGACGTCGTTCTTGGCGCCGCTGCTCCCGGGTTTGGCGCCACTCCGGTCGAGCGCCTCCACCAAACCGAGCGCGCCGGCGACGTAGCATGCCGTGCCGAGGCACACGACGAACGTGTGAGCGGCTTTCGGCTGAAGCGAGAAGAAGTGGTAAAAGCTCGCTACGCCAAGAACGCGGCTCGCCGGAAGCCGGAGCTTATGGGCGATCGTTTTCAGGAGCGCCGGCGGGAGAAAGCCGTATAGTTCCTGCGCTGTATGGAGCACCTCAATGAGAGCGTCTCCGGAATACTGATAGCGCGACATCGCGCGCTCCAATAGTTTTTCCCGATTGTCCTTCACCGTCGCGGCAGGCGGAGAAGCTGTCATTCCGGAATCCTCCTTGCCAAGTGCAGTGCCTGGTACGCCGCGGGAGCCCGGACACCGGAAGGCGTAGAGTAGCCGATTCAATATTTTTATATCACAAATGGATCGATGTGGAGTTTGGGAACCAAGGGCGTGTCGCGGAATATGGTCGCCGAGGGTGGTGGAATCCGGCGATGTCCTGTTGCCGCCTGCTTGTGGAGGGCCTGCGGCCCGCGAAGCTTCATGAAAAATGTGCGGAATGCGGGAGGTTTTTCAAGCCCGCCTTTCGGGCCGCGCACAAGGCGGGCCACTAACCGCGATGGCCTGCACCACCCTCGCCACAGTCAACGGCCAATCAGGCGTGGAATTCCACGACAACCAGCGTGATGTCGTCGGTCTGCTCGGCGCCTCCGGTGAAGGCTTCCAGCCGCTCCAGAATTGTGCCGTGGATCACTTGACAGGACTCGGCGGCACAGGTGGAAATCACATCGAGCAACCGCGCCGTTCCAAAGAATTCACCCGCTTTGCTGTTCGCCTCCGTGACGCCGTCGCTGCATATTACAAGCTTCGAGCCGGGCGCGAGCGTCATTTCCACCACATCCCAGGTCGCGTCGGGTATCAGGCCAACCGGCACTCCCGTGGTTTCCAATTCTTCAAGCCGGCCGTCCGGATGCACCAGTACCGGTGTGCAGTGGGCTGCGTTTACATAGCCCAATTGCCCGCCGCGGCCAAGCGTGGCGTAGAGAACGGTGGCGTATTTCTCGCCCCGCGTCCGGTCGGCCAGAAAGTGGTTGAGGCGCTCGAACCGCCCGCCGATGCCGGAGCCGGAGTCGGGTGCGATGAGAAACGCGCCCTGGAGCAGGCTGGCAAGGAGCGCGGAACTGACGCCCTTGCCCGAAACGTCCGCCACCACGACGGCCCAGTGGTCTTCGTCGATCGGGGCGACGTCGAAATAGTCGCCGCCCACCTGATGGGTCGGCAGACTGCTGCCGCTTGCACGGAACCACCCCGACGACGGCAATTTCCGCGGCAGCAGACCCTGCTGAATCTCGCGCGCAATCGCCAGTTCCTCCTCAAGCTTGACCGATGCGCGCTGTTCCTCCAGAAGGCGCGCGTTCTCGAGAATGGTTGAGGCTTCAAGGGCGAGAGTCTGAATGAGCTCGCGGTTTCCGGAAGAGAGGTCTTGCGAGCCGGCGCGTGAGTCGAGATAGAGGACTCCGAGCGTGTCGTTGCCCGTGGACATGACGGTGGTCTCGCGTTGTTCACCAGTGCGAATCTTTACCAGCGGGACGCAGACGACGCTCCGGAGTTCGAGATCCGCGATACTGCGCTCCGGTCCATCCCCCTGCGACGCAAGCGGATCGAAATTCATCGACAGCAGCTCGCGGCGCTGGCGAAGAGCGCGGTCGATCAGCCGGCGAGGAACGCGCAGGTCGTCCTCCGCCAGAACGGAGCCGTGGCGGTCGCGCGCCACCACCATGTCGAGGCCGTCGTCTTTACGCAGCAGCAGAAACCCTCGCTCCGCGCCCGTGATGGAGAGGGCGGCGCCGACAACGGAGGTCAGGACCTCTTTTGTGGAGAGCGACGCTTCGAGCGCCCGCGCCACCTCGAGGACGGCGCGAAGCTTCGCCAGACTGCCCGCGGGTCCCGGAGCGCCTGCGACGCCCTCGAGCTTGGCCACCTGCTCGGCGCCGGGAAAATGCCCGAGAATCCCCGAGTCTTCGGGCGGTTCCGTGGAGAAGTGCAACTGGTAGGAGTCGCTGAAGCCGAACTCGATGCGGTCGCGATTCTTCAGCGTCTGGCGCGCCACTTTTGCGCCGTTGACGTAAATGCCGTGGCGGCTGTTGGTGTCTTCGACGACGTAACCGCCGTTCTCGCGTATGATCCGCGCGTGATTGCGGGACGAACGGCTATCGCGGATGACGAGTTGGTTATCCGCCTGCCGTCCGATCTTGAAAGGGAACTCATTCAGCGCAACACGCGCGCGGTGTCCATTCGGATCGATAACGATCAATGATGCCGGGTCTGTTTCGCCGGCCGTCGCGGTGGCCATTTAGACAACGCGCTTGGCGCGGACGCGGCCCGTTGCGGCCGGGACCGGGAGCGCGGCCGCCTGCTCCATTTCCCTCGCGCGCAGAGCTTGACAATGAGAGCAGTATCCGCCGACTTCGGTTCGCGCCAGAACGATCTGGAACCCGAAATGGGTCTCAATCTGGCGGCGCAGCCGGTGCAGCGGCTCGCCAAAAAATTCCTCCACTTTTCCGCAGCGCAGGCAGATCACGTGAGCGTGCTCCTGCTTCATGCGCGTCTCGTAGTAGTGCTGATCGCCGCCGTAGTGCATCAGGTCGAGCTCGTCGACAAGGCCGCCGGCTTTAAGCAGTTTCAGTGTGCGGTATACGGTGACGCGGTTGAGCTTGGGATCCTGCTCCTTGGCAAGCTGAAACAGCCGCTCCGCGTCCAGGTGCTGGCCGGATTTGTCTATCAACTCCAGCAGAATCTGGCGCTGGCGAGTGAGGCGCACTCCCTTCTCGCGAAGCGAACCCTTGATTGTTTCGACCGGCATAAGAGATCCCCTATTCTACCAGTATCCGGTGAGCGGACCGTTCGCAAGAATTGTCCAATACAAGCTGGGGACCGACTGAATCGGTCATGCCAGGAAAGAACACGGGAAGAGACTGTCGGCAGTTCGGTTATGATGCGAGGAGCCCGGGCGGCGCGGCAAGGCCGCCTTATCAATGGAGCTCCCCTGAGCCCGTATGCAAGCATGGTTCCAGGTTTTCGTGCTCAAGCCAGTGGTGACGTGGCTGTCTTTGCAGTTGAAAGTGGCAACGATCCCGTTTAAGAGAGTGCCTTGTATGCACAACCTGGGCCGCCGCGCTCGGCAATTTCAAGTCG
>CAMDED010000071.1 GCA_945893365.1 Candidatus Sulfopaludibacter sp. SbA3
CGCGAAGTTCCGCGAAGCCATGCAGAAAGAGCTCGCCGGGAAGAGCATGCAGGATCTGACGCCCGAGGAACGCACCAAGCTTTTCGAAAAGATCCGCGCTTCGATGCCGGCCGCCGCGGGGGCGACGGGTGCGAAGCCCGTCCCGGGGACCAAGCCGGCCGACGGCGCAAAGCTGGCCGATGGCCAACAGGCTGCCGAGGGCGGCCGCGGCGGGCGGCGCGCAGGCGGTCAGGGGGGCCCCGGCGGTCCGGG
Source organism: Candidatus Sulfopaludibacter sp. SbA3 (assembly GCA_945893365.1). Taxonomy (GTDB): domain Bacteria; phylum Acidobacteriota; class Terriglobia; order Bryobacterales; family Bryobacteraceae; genus SYKU01. Next base: position 253 of record CAMDED010000071.1, read on the forward strand.
AGGATTCCCCGGCATGGGCGGCTTCCCTACTACGGATAGCGATGCGGACCGCGCAAAAGCGAAGCTGCCACCGGCGCCCGAAGAGGATGCGCAACTGGAAGCTCTTTTGCGTCCGGGCTTGCTTGCCGACGTCGAAATCATCGTCGAGAAGATTCCAAACGCGATTCACGTTCCCGTACAGGCCGTATTCGAGAGGGAAGGCAAGCAGGTCGTCTATGTAAGGGTGGGCACTCGTTTCGAAGAGCGGCGGGTCAGACTGGCCAAACGCAGCGAGTCCGCGATGGTCATTTCCGAAGGGGTCAAAGCCGGTGATATCGTCGCGATGGCCGACCCGTACGCAAAGAAGTCGGACAAGAACGACAAGTCTAAAGGCGGCGGAGGAGCCGGCATGCCGGGTATGCCTTCGGGCGGAGGCAAGGGGGGAAAGTAATGGCGAATCTGAGCGGCATCTTACCCGAACTCTACATGGGGTTTTCGAGCCTCCTGGTGCATAAGCTTCGCAGCTTGCTGACGATGCTCGGCATGATCTTCGGCGTAGGCGCCGTGGTTGCCATGCTCTCCATCACGGCCGGCGCGCAGAAGGAGATGATGAGTTTCATCGACCAGCTGGGCGTGAACAATATCATTATCGAAGCGCGGGAAGCCGTAGACCGGAACGAGCTGCAGACGATCCGTGCGATCTCCCCGGGTCTCACGTTCCGCGATTTCCGCGCGATCTCCGAAAACGTACAGGGTATCGAAGCCCTCACGCCCCGCAAGCGCTTCAAGCCCGGCAAGGTGCTGCCGAAGACCACGGCTGAAGTTCCTATGCTCATCGGCGTGCTGCCTAATTTCGTCGACATCAACACGCTGAAAATGGTTTCCGGCCGCTTCTTTACCGAAGAGGAGAACCTTCACTCGGCCGCCGTGTGCGTGCTTGGCGAATCGGCGAAGGTGAACCTGCTGGGCTTCGACGATGCCGTCGGCAAGTTCGTGAAGGTGAACGACGTCTGGCTTCAGGTGATCGGCATTCTCGCGTCGCAGTCCGGATCGGACGACGTGGAAGGCATGCAGGCGATGAACCGGAACAACATGATCATCGCGCCCCTGAACTCCGTCATGCGGCGTTTCGAGGACAACAACAGCTACCTCAAAGACGAAATCGACGGCGTATACATTAAAGTCACCTCGGGCACGGATTCGATCGAAACGGCGAGTGTGGTACGCGCGATCCTCGCGTCCACGCACAAGGACGCCGGCGATTTCACCGTCATCGTACCGGCCGACCTGCTCGAGCAGCGCCGGCAGACGCAATTCATCTTTAGCGTCGTCATGATTTGCATCGCCGGCATTTCGCTTCTTGTCGGCGGCATCGGAATTATGAACATCATGCTCGCGACGGTGCTTGAGCGGACGCGCGAGATCGGCATCCGCCGCGCCATCGGAGCCCGGCAGGGAGATATCATCCGGCAGTTCCTGACCGAGGCCATCATGATCTCGATCGTCGGCGGCTTGATCGGCATCGGGTTCGGCTTCAGTCTCTCGAGGATCATCGCCTCCATGGCGGGGTGGTCCACGGTAGTCACGTTTTCATCGATCGCGATCGCGTTCGGAGTTTCCGTTTTTATCGGATTGCTGTTCGGGATTTATCCCGCGGTTCAGGCCGCGAAACTCGATCCCATCGAAGCCATCCGTTACGAGTAACATTCACCCATATGCACTCAAGATTCTTCTTCCTAGGTCAGCTTTGCTCAATTTGCCTGCTTTGCTCCGTTTGCGCCCGAGCGCAGTTCGCGCCTTTTCCACAGGGGAACTATTTCCGCGAAGCGTTTGGAACCACGATCACCCGGGTTGAGTTGCGCTCGCCGGTGCGCCTTGCCGATTCCGTGATCGGCGACAAGCTGGAACTTTCGCTGCGTTCCTATCTGGAATTGGTCATGGCGAACAATACCGACGTCCAGATCCAGCGGCTGGCCGTCGAAACGGCCGCTAACGCCATCACGCGCGCATTCGCGCCATTCGATCCCCTTGCGACGGCGAACTTCACGAACACCCGTTCCAAGACGCCCGCCAACGGCGTCCTCGACGGAGCGGCTACCGTTTCCTCGCTGAACCAGCCCGCTACCTTCCGCTATCAGCAGACGCTTGAAACCGGCACTCAATATAACGTCGCCTTCTTCGGACAGAAGCAAACCACCAACAGCGGCTTCCAGAATTTCAACCCGGCGCTGAATACGAATCTGTCCTTTGGGTTCGTTCAGCCCCTGCTCCGCGACCGGGGCGGCATGGTGAACCGCCTCCCCATCACGCTCGCGAGGAGCCGGCTGCGGCAGACTCAGTATGTGCTTCGCGACCAGATCATGCGCCTTCTGACGGACGCCGAGAACGTTTATTGGGACGTCGTCTTCGCCAGGGAGAACCTGGCTGTTGCGGAAAGTTCGCTCGAACTGGCCAGCGCGTCGCTGAAGCGTTCTCAACGCGAGTTGGAATTGGGCGCGCTTTCGCCGCTCGACATCTTCCAGCCGCAGCAGGTTTACGCCTCGGCCGAGATCCGCGTCTCGCAGGCGAAGTTCGCACTTGCGCAAAGAGAAGACGCGCTGCGCAAACAGATTTCCGCGGATCTCGATCCATCCATTCGCAGGCTCCCGATCGTACTGACGGAGGCCGTGCTGCCGCCTACCGACACGGGCGCGATCGACGCGGAGATGAAAGTCGAGAGAGCCCTGCAGTTGCGGCCCGATCTTAAGGCCTCCATTCAGGAACTCGATGCCGACGACATCGGTATCAAGATTGCCAAGAACGCGCTAAAGCCGGGTCTCAGCCTCTTCGGCAACTACACCGCGCAGGGACGCGGCGGAATTTTCAACGAGCGCACGAACGTGGCGAACGCCTTCGGCCAGACCACGCCCGTGATCAGCAGGATTCCCGGCGGGTTCGGCGATGCCCTCGATCAGCTCTTCGGCTTCGGTTTCCCGATTTACCAGTTCGGCATCCAGCTGCGCCTGCCCATCCGCGACCGCGCCGCCTCCGCCAACTACGCGGACGCGATCATCAATAAGCGGCAGGACTCTCTGACCGTCCGCAACGTCGAGCAGACCACGCGCCTCGACGTGCTGAACGCGGTCAACAACGTGGAGGCGAGCAAGGCCAGCGTGAGACTGGCTATCGTAGCCCGCGATTTCGCCCAGAAGCGCCTCGACGCCGAACAGAAGAAATACGAGCTCGGCACGAGCCAGATCTTTTTCGTATTGCAGGCTCAGAGCGATTTGATTCAGGCGCAGTCGGAACTCGTTCGCGAATCGGTGAACTACCGCCGCAACAACTTGAACCTTCTCCGCCGCACCGGAGAGCTGCTCGACGAGCGCGGAGTCTACATCGATTAGCGCGCGCGTGTCACACTGTTTGACATGGGCCGCATCCGCGTTCTTCCCGACCAGGTCGCGAACAAGATTGCGGCCGGCGAGGTGGTGGAGCGGCCAGCCTCGGTAGTCAAGGAACTTCTCGAAAACTCGCTCGACGCGGGCGGTAACCGCTTCCGCATCGAGATCGAAAGCGGCGGCAGGCGTCTCATTCGCATCTCGGACGACGGCTCCGGAATGCTGCGCGACGACGCCATGCTCGCCTTTGAGCGTCACGCCACGAGCAAGCTGCGCGACGTCAAGGATCTGCTTTCGATCGCCACGCTTGGATTCCGCGGCGAAGCTCTTCCCTCGATTGCCTCCGTCTCGCGCCTCTTGCTTGAGACGCGCGCTCCCGAGGAGGAAACGGGCGCGCGGGTCGAGATCGCCGGAGGGAAAATGCTCCGCTACGAGGAAGCCGCGCTTCCGCCGGGCACCGTTATCACCGTACGCGATCTGTTCTACAACGTCCCGGCACGCAAGAAGTTTCTGCGCTCCGAGCAGACCGAGCTCGCGCACATCGCTTCGCTCGTGACCCACTACAGTCTGGCGCATCCAGGCGCCACGTTCCTGTTGATCAGCGGGGGTAATGAACTCCTTCACGTCACGACGGCGCAGAACTTGCGGGAGCGCGTGTTTCAGGTCTTTGGGAGCGAGACGCTCGATGAACTCGTGGATCTGGGCGCGGCCGAGCGCGAATTGAGCGTGCCGCCCACGGCGGACCAGGAGGAGGCGGCGGTGAAAGTTTTCCGCTTGAAGGGGTTCATTTCCCGGCCTCAGGTGCAGAAGAACAATCGCAACTCGATCTTCATCTTCGTCAACGGACGCCTCATCCGGGACCGCGTCATTCTGCACGCCATCTCCTCGGCGTACTACAACCTGATGCCGCACGCCTGTTTCCCTTTCGCGCTTCTGTTCCTCGAATGCGACAGCGAAGAGGTGGACGTAAACGTGCACCCTTCAAAGACGGAGGTGCGCTTTCGCCATCAGTCCTTCGTTCACGATTTCGTACGCGACACGCTGAGGCAGAAGCTGATCGAGTCGCGTCCGGCGCCGGCTTTCGCGGTGAATCCCACGGGCGCGGCGGGATTTTCGGATGTGGGACCTGCCGCGCCGGGACTTTCCGCGCCCGGTCTGTCACCGCCGCCGGCTTCACCGCGGCGGGCGGCGTCTCCCGAGCTCCAGCGCGCGGCGCGGCTTCCCTTCTCCGAATTCTCGCAGATGATCGAGAACGAAGCGGCTGCGGAACCGCCCTCAAGGGAGCCCCAAGCGCCGCTGGCGGAGATTCCTCCGGAGGAGGGACACGAATCCAATCTTCCGGTGCTGACGCTGCGGCCCCCGCCGGGTCCCGCGCCGCGGCTCTCGTTCGGCGACGGTTCGATCCCGCTCGCGGCCCAAACCACCGGGAGCGCGCCACAAGCCGTATCCGGCGGCCCGCGAGCGGAATCCGTTACGCTTGCCGTCCCGGACACCCACATCGCCTTTCCGGCTGAACTCATGGCTCCGCCGGCGTCACTCTCCTCGCTTGGCGACCTCCGTCCTCTCGGCCAGATTCACAACAGCTTTATCATTGCCGCCGGCCGCGACGGACTTTGGATCATCGACCAGCATGTCGCCCATGAACGCATCCTGTTCGAAAAGGTGCTGAAGCAGCGGGCCGCGGGTCAGGTCGAGATGCAGCAACTGCTGATGCCGATGGTGATCCAGCTCACGGCGGCGCGGCAGATCGAGTACGCTCGCATCGCGGACGAGCTTCAGACGATCGGATTCGAGACCGAACCGTTCGGCAACCGCACCATTGCCATCAAGGGCGCGCCCGCGGGCATTGGCCCGGGCGAGCTCGAAAAGCTGCTGTTCGAGATTCTGGAAATTGCCGAAGACGACTTTCGCGGACTCTCGATCGACGGCGTGCGAAGGAATATCGCGGCCTCCATCGCCTGCCGGGCGGCGATCAAGATCAACACGCGGCTCGATCAAAATAAGATGGATTGGCTCCTGACGGCGCTTGCGGCGACGGACTTCCCCATGGCCTGCCCGCACGGCCGGCCGATTGCGCTGCAATACTCCACGCGGGAGATCCTGAAGGCCTTTCACCGGATTTGACACGTATCCTGAACTATCACTGAACAACCTATGGCTAAGAGAACGAAACTGCTCGATCCAATTCATCCGGGCGAGATTCTGACTGAAGAATTCATGAAACCGCTCGGCATCGGCATCAACCGTCTCTCGCGTGATCTGCATGTGCCGCCCAACAGGGTTCACGGCATCGTTCACGCCACCCGCGCCATCACCGCGGACACTGCGCTGCGCCTCGGAATCTACTTCGGCGTGTCCCCGCGAACGTGGTTGAACCTGCAATCGGAGTACGATCTGCGCGTCGCCCTAAGGCCGCCGGCGAGGAAATCGCCAATACGGTTCGCAAGCGCGAAGCCGCCTGAATAACAAGAAAGCGGCCTGACCCGACCTTGGGGAGTGACCTGTCCAGCCTCTGCCGAGCCCCTGCGCTGCTAGAATCGAAGTGTGCTCGCGCGAATGGTAGAAACCGTCGAGCGTCACCGCATGTTCCGGCCAGGCGCGCGCGTGGGCGTAGCCGTATCCGGCGGTCCCGATTCGGTCTGCCTGCTGCACTTGCTCCACGAACTCGCGCCGCGATGGGATCTCTCGCTCGCCGTTCTCCATCTCAACCATCAACTGCGGGGAACTGAATCGGCGGGCGACGAACAGTTCGTCCGCGAGCTCGCGGCATCGCTCGAACTTCCGTGCTTCATCCGGTCCGCCCCCGCATTTAGGGGAAACCTCGAGGAAGCTGCCCGGCGCGCGCGCCAAGCCCTGTTTGCGGAGGCGCGCCAGGCGCTGTCGCTCGATTGCGCCGCCACGGGCCACACCCGGTCCGACCAGGCGGAGACGGTGCTCTTCCGCTTTCTGCGCGGATCGGGCAGCGCCGGACTCGCCGGAATCCTCCCCGTGACGGCCGAGCGAATCGTGCGGCCCCTGATCGAGATCGGCGGACACGAAACACGCGCGTTTCTCGGCGCTTGGGGCATTGAGGCCCGCGAGGATTCATCGAACGCCGCGGATTCATTTGCCCGTAACCGCATCCGGCGGCAATTGCTCCCTGGTCTCGAGCGGGACTGGAATCCAGCGCTCTCCGAAACGCTGGCCCGCACGGCAGCCTGGGCGCGGGACGAAGAGGAATATTGGGCGGGCGTGATCGCCGCGTCGGCCGCGGAACTCCTGCACGAGACCGGCGCGGGCGTCGAGATGCGCGCTCCGGATGTTGCCGCCATGCCCGCCGCAAAGGCTCGCCGGTTTCTGCGCCACGCGATCGCCCGCGGGAAAGGCGATCTGCGCCGCGTCGGCTTCGAACACGTCGAGCAGGTACTCGAGCTTGCCCGGCGGGCGGAGGGCTACGGCAGCGTGTCCCTGCCCGGTCTCACCGCAACCCGCTCCTTCGAGTGGCTGCGCATTGCGCCACCCTCGAACTTACCGGCCTACTCACTCGGCATCGGCGTGCCAAGCCGTACGCGAATTCCAGGCAGCTCGCGAACCATCTCGCTCGAACCCGCCCGTTCTTCCGATTCCAGCTATACTGAAGCTGTGAGCCTCTTGGACTGGGGCACGGCCTCCGGGCCGCTCGTAATGCGGAGTTGGAGGGCCGGTGACCGGTATCGTCCTGTTGGACGATCCGCGTCCTGCAAACTGAAACATTTGTTCCAGGAGGCGCGGGTTCCGGAGTGGGATCGCCGGAATTGGCCTGTTATTACTCGCGGGGAGTCGATCGTTTGGGTTCGGCGGTTCGGTCCGTCGGCGGAGTTTGCCGCGCCGTCAAGCGCCGCTTGTGTCTTGAGAATTAGGGAAGATTGAACCCGGCGCCTCGCTTTTGGCGTCTATATCTTTAGAAGGCGGTCGCTGTTCGCCTTTTCATCGAATCGGAGGTTGCGTGAATTCGAATCTAAAAACGGGTATTTTCTGGGTGGTGCTGGTCTGTTTGGTGGTCTTGATCTGGGCCGTCCTCAAGGGGCCAAAAACGAAACCGGAGAAGGAAATCACCTTCACCGAGTTCATTCACCAGGTTGAAGACAAGAAGATCAAGGAAGTCAGCATCAGCGGCATCGAAGTCAAGGGAACCTACCGCGACGAGAACACCACGCTGCGCACTCTGATCCCGAACAACTATCCGGAACTCTACAAGCAACTGCAGGACAAGGACGTCGCCATTACGATCAAGGAAGTGAGCTCCGGCAGTTGGGTGAATATCCTGATCAACGCTTCGCCGTTCATTCTGGTGCTCGGCCTGTGGTTCTTCATCATGCGGCAAATGCAGAGCGGCGGAAACAAGGCTCTCAGCTTTGGGAAGAGCCGCGCCCGCCTGCACTCCACACAGCAGAAGAAGGTGACGTTCAAGGACGTTGCGGGCGTGGAGGAGGCGAAGGAAGAACTTCAGGAGATCATCGAGTTCCTCAAGGAGCCGCAGAAGTTTCAAAAGCTCGGCGGACGCATTCCGAAGGGCGTGCTTCTCATCGGCGCTCCCGGCACCGGAAAGACGCTGCTTGCGCGCGCCATAGCCGGAGAGGCGAGCGTTCCATTCTTCTCGATTTCCGGTTCGGACTTCGTCGAAATGTTCGTCGGCGTCGGCGCGAGCCGCGTCCGCGATTTGTTCGAACAGGGCAAGAAGAACGCGCCCTGCATCATTTTCATCGACGAGATCGATGCGGTGGGACGCCATCGCGGCGCTGGGCTAGGCGGCGGGCACGACGAGCGTGAACAGACGCTCAATCAGCTGCTGGTGGAAATGGACGGCTTCGAATCGAACGAAGGCGTGATCCTGGTGGCTGCCACCAATCGCCCGGACGTTCTGGATCCGGCATTGCTCAGGCCCGGGCGCTTCGACCGCCGCGTGGTGGTGGGACGCCCCGATGTGAAGGGCCGCGAAGCCATTCTCCGGGTTCACACTAAGAAGATTCCGCTCGGCGACGACGTCGATCTTCAAGTGCTGGCGCGCGGGACGCCGGGTCTGGCGGGCGCCGATCTGGCGAACCTGGTGAATGAATCGGCGTTGAACGCCGCCAAGCAGAACCGCAAGCTCGTGATGATGATCGATTTCGAAACGGCAAAGGACAAGGTCCTGATGGGCGCCGAGCGGAAGTCCATGATCCTGAGCGACGCCGAGAAGAAGAACACGGCCTATCACGAGGCGGGGCATGCGTTGGTCGCGGCGCTGCTTCCCGACGCCGAGCCGGTCCATAAGGTGACCATCATCCCGCGAGGCATGGCGCTTGGGGTGACGATGCAATTGCCCATCGAAGACAAGCACTCCTACGACAAGGAGTATCTTGACGCGCAGATGACCATTCTGATGGCCGGGCGAATCGCCGAAGAATTATTCATGAATCACATGACCACCGGCGCGGGGAACGACATCGAGCGCGCCACGGACTTGGCGCGGAGGATGGTCTGCGAGTGGGGCATGAGCGAACTCGGACCTCTCAGCTTCGGCAAGAAGGAGGAGCAGATCTTCCTCGGCCGCGAGATCAGCCAGCATCGCGACTACAGCGAATCGACCGCGATCAAAATCGATGAGCAGGTCCGGCGCCTGGTGCAGGGCGGATACGACCAAGCGTACAAGATCATCAAGGAGAACTCGGCGGCGCTCATCCGCCTCGCCGAGCTCCTGCTCGTGCGTGAGATTCTGGACGGCGCGGAAGTCAAGCAGATCATCTCGGAGGATTGGAATTCTCCGAAGCCGCCCTCCGGAGACGCCGAGCCCGCCGACGCGATGCAGCAAGTTTTGCGGCCCGATCTCGGACGGCGCGTGCCCCTGGGCGGTCTGGCGGACGGCGAGCGTCCGCAGCCGGCGTGATCCCGGCGTTCCCGGTCTATTTATTTGACCTAGACGGTACCCTGCTCGACTCGGCGCACGATATATGCGGCGCGCTCGAGCAGGCGCTCACTGAGGCGGGCATTACTCCTCCTCCGTTCGATTTTCTCAAGAGTTACATCGGCCGGCATCTTATCGACCTGTTTCAGGACATCTGTCCCGGCTACACGAACGAGCAATTTGACGGCCTGATCCTGCGGTATAGGGCCGTCTATCTTGCGCGCCAACACTCTATGACAATGGTTTATCCGGGTGTTGCCGAAGGGCTGCCGCGAATCGGCGGCCGCAAGGCGACCGCCACCACAAAAGGGACGCCCACCACGCGGGCGGTTCTCGAACAATTCGGGCTCGCGCCCTACTTCGACCACATCCAGGGCACCGACGGCATACCCTCCAAACCCGCGCCCGACGTCCTCTTCGCGGCTCTTAAAGGTTTGAATGCGCGGCCTGAAGATTGTCTGATGGTGGGCGATTCGGCCGCGGACATGGAGGCCGGACGCCGCGCGGGAGTGAAGACTTGCGCCGTCCGCTACGGCTACGGTTCGGCGGAGGCGCTTGCTCAATGGGAGCCGGATTTCTGGATCTCCGATCTGCGTGAACTGACCGGCGTAAGCTGACAAATTCATGCCGGAGCTCCCCGAAGTTGAAGCCGTTTGCCGCAAGCTGCGCCGCGCGGCCGAAGGCTGTGTGATTGCGTCGGGCCACATCGTGAGGAAGCGCATCTCAGCTCCGCAGGATCCGGCGGAGGTGGAAACGCGGGCGGCCGGCCGCACGATAGAGCGAGTCGAACGCCGCGGCAAGAACATCTTCCTTCACCTTACGGGCGGCCTCGCGATGCACGTCCACTTGCGCATGACCGGCAACCTGGAGGTGATTCCGGACGCCCGCTTCCGCCCCTATGCGGCCAGCGCCTGGTTTGAGTTCGACGATGGCCGGGCTCTGCTTTTCGAAGATCCGCGGGGCCTGGGAACGCTGCGGCTGATCGATGAGTTGCCCGAACTGGGCATCGAACCGCTCTCGCGCGGCTTCTCGGATGCGGCGCTCACCCGGATGACCGCGGAATCGAGAGCTCCCATTAAGCTGTTTCTCATGGACCAGACGAAGATTGCGGGCATCGGCAATATCTACGCGGCCGAGGCGCTCTGGCGCGCGCGTATTTCACCGCTTCGGCCCGCGAACAGCCTGAGTCCCGCGCGACTCTCCGCGCTGCGGAGGGACATCGCCGCAGTGTTGCGCGATGGCGTGAAATCGGCTGTTCTAGCCTATTCGAAGCCGGGTGGCTTCAAAGAAGCGGAACAACTTCAGCTCAACGTTTATGGCCGCGAGGGGGAAACCTGTTTCCGCGGCGGGGCTAAGATAAGGCGCATCATACAAGGCGGCCGCTCGACGTACTATTGCGGCCGCTGCCAGCGGTAGGCCTGTCCAACTCTCACACCTTCGGCGTTCGTTTGTGCCAGTCGGTTCTTTCCGTGGAACGCCATGCCGGCGGCGAGAAACGCGTTCTCGCTGAACGGCCGTCGGACGAATCAAAGCGCCAGAGGGAGAGCGTTGCCCACCCCCAGTTCCTCGGAGATTCCGCAAGACAGACTTGGGCAGGAAGTCCTGCCAGGTTTCCGGCAGCGCCCGGGGTCGCGCGTCGCGCGGTCTTTCGGCCGAGGCCAGCCGGGGGGGCCGCGAGTCCAGCAGGGTCGCCGATTTTCGAAGCGGCGCCAAACCGGGCGGCCGCTTCGGCGGCCCTTACTGCTACCTTGAACCATGCCCCTGACCGTTATCCTAGACTCTCACGGCGAGCAACTCGTCGCGGCGCACCTCCGTACCGGCCGCTACCATTCGCCCGAAGAGGTCGTAACTCGCGCACTGGAAACCCCCGCCGAGAAGGAACCAGCCGCCGTGGCCAGCCCGGCAATGACGCCCGCCGAAGCCGTGGCCGACATCCGCGAATTGCGCAAAGGCGTCACGCTCGGCGGACTCCGTATCAAAGATCTGGGGCGCAAGTACTGATGCCCGGTTTCGTTGCCGATGCATCGGCGACGCTCCCGTGGTGCTTCGAGGACGAGGCCACGCGAGGGACTGACGCTCTGCTTGAGCGACTTCGCGCGGGCGAACCTTGTCGTGGCCGCGCACCGGAGCCGAATCGATCTCGAGCGGGTAGCCCGTTTTGCTCGCGATTTGGCGGCGCCGCCGATCCGTATCGAGCCACCTTGCGCTGCGGCCGACTGGGATGCCGTAATCCGAGTGGCAAACCAAGCATCGGCTTACCGTTTACGATGCCGCGTATCTGGAACTCGCCGAACGGACCTGCCTTCCCCTCGCCACTCTCGACGCCGATTTTGCGAAACGCAGCCCTGGCCGCAAGCGTTGTTCTGGTGGAAACATGAACACCCAGTTCATGGCTTCCTCGCCCGATGTCCGTTACAGCGCGCCGACCAGGTCGGCTTCATAGCGCGTACCCGCCTCGCGTCTCCCGCGTCACACCTTCGGCGTTCGTTTGTGCCAGTCGGTCCTTTCCTGGAACGCCATGCCGGCGGACAGAAGCGTGTTCTCGCTGAACGGCCGTCCGACGAACTGAAGCGCCAGGGGCAGAGCGTTGCCCGGCCCCGGTTCTTCGGAGAATCCGCAAGGCAGACACAGGGCAGGCAGTCCCGCCAGATTTCCGGCGGCGCCCAAGTCGCTCAATCCGCGGTCCGCCGGCGTTGGGCTGACAGGGGGCCTCAAGTCCAGCCGGTCGCCAATCTTCGACGCGGGTCCAAACCGGGCGGGCGAAACCAGAATGTCTACGTCCGCGAACAACTTGTGCAGAGCCTGCTGCACGAGCGTTCGAATCCGCATCGCCTTCAGATAATCCTTCGCGGAGAGATCGAGGCCGGCCTTCAGGCCGGCAATCTGATTCTTGTCCGCTAGCTCATCCACCTTGCCGCTTTCAATCAGCGGCTCGAAGATCGCGGAACCTTCCGCGGCAATGATGGCGCTTGCCGCGAGTCCGTAGGGCAGCTCCGGCAATCCGGTCCCGATCAGCCTGACGCCCATTTCCTTTAACGTCGCAAAGGCCTTCTCGAATGCGGGCCGCGCGGAAGGTTCGGCCCAACCGCTGAAATCCACTTCCGCGTACCCAACGCGCAAGAGCTCGGGTTTCCGGGCATAATGGGGCGCGAAATAGAAACTCCTCCCGGATGAGCTTGGATCGCCGGAGTCCTTGCCCGCGATAGCCTGCAACACAAGGCCGCAATCCTCCGCGGAGCGGCAAATAGGCCCAATCTTATCCATCGTCCAGGAAAGCGCCATCGCCCCGTTCCGGCTCACAAACCCGTAGGTGGGACGCAGTCCGGTAACTCCGCAGAAGGCGGCCGGAGTGAGAATCGATCCCCAGGTTTCCGATCCGATGGCGAACGGCACAAGGCCCGCGGCGACCGCGCTACCGGAACCGCTCGAGGATCCGCCCGACCAGTGCCCCAGATTCCACGGATTCAGCCCCGGTCCGAACAGCGAGGCCGCCGGATAGCAGTAGCCGCCGCCGCCCGCCAGTTCCACCATCGAAAGCTTCCCCGTGAGCACGGCCCCCGCCGAATCCAATTTCGACACCACCGTGGCGTCGGTCTTGAAAACCTGCGCGGCGTACGGCTTTGCGCCCCAGGTGGTGGGAAGCCCGGCCACGCTCAGAAGGTCCTTCACGCCGCAGGGAATTCCCTGCAAGGGGCTGCGCCAGCGGTCGCGCTTGATGTCTCCGTCAATGTCCTTGGCCTTCCGCAGCGCCCGTTTGGTGAGCGGCAGCGCCAGTGCGTTGTAGCGCGGACCGAGCGCTTCCAGGCGCGCGCAGAAAGCTTTCGCCAACTCGACCGCCGAGATTTCCCGCGCCTTCAGCCGCGCGCCCCACTGCGCGACCGATGAGAAATATTCCGCTTCCGCGAGTCCGTGCATGAGTCCTCAGGGCTTGAATACGAATGCGGGCTCGGTGGCCATGGGAACTTGAAATTTGGCGAGGTCCGCGCCCGCGCGCCGCTTGGATTCCTTCGCCGCCGTGAGCAATTCGCCGGGATCTTCCGCTCTCTTATCCGTAGCCTGCGCGGCCGCGGGGGGCGCGGAGCCCGCCAGCGCCACTGGAACCAGGATGGCCGAAGCCAGGGTCCTTCTCGTGAGTTTCTCACTCATAGAGACGATTATAGGCTACTGCCGCAAGCTACATCGGGTGTTCCAGAGCTTCGAGCGCGGCTTTTTCCATCGCGGCGCGAGGGGCCGCGTCGCCCGTCCATATCTCGAACTGCCTCACCGCCTGCTCGATGAACATCTCGATCCCGCCGATCACCTGTTTGCCCTGTTGCTTTGCATGCTTCAACAGCAGCGTCTCCATCGGGTTGTACACCATGTCGAATACGACTTCGCCCGGAATGCGATCCGCAAAGAAACATCCGTCGCTATGCGGGAACATCCCGAGGGGCGTGGCGTGGATCAGTGCGTCGAAGTCCCGCTTCCGGGCGTCGGCGATCGAGAGCGCCTCGGCGTTGAACAGCTTAGCCAGCGAGCGCACGCGATCCGGATTTCGTCCGCAGATACTGATCCTCGCTCCCGCATCCGACAGCGCGCATACCGCGCCGCGGGCCGCGCCGCCATTGCCGGCAATCAGCACGGAGGCTCCGGCCAGCCGCAGACGCCGCGACAAAGGTCCCTTGATGCCATCGACGTCGGTATTCGCTCCGCGCCACTTCCCGGCCTTCCTCCAGACCGTGTTCACGGCGCCGATCCTGCGCGCCGCCGGTTCGATGTGGTCGAGGTAACGCATGACGCGCTGCTTGTGCGGAATCGTCACGCTGAATCCGGAAAGCGGTAAACTCTCGGCCAGCGCGAATAGGTCCTTTATCTGCGCGGGCGCGACGAGCATCGGCACGTACACGGCGTCCACGCGCCGCGACTGAAACGCCCGATTGTGGACGGCCGGGGAAATGGAATGCCGCACCGGATCGGCGATGACGCCGAACACTTTGGCCGACTTCGTGATCTTGTCTACCCGGTAAAAGTGTCTCAACTGCTTCGCGCTCACCTGCCCGGCCGCGGTGCCGTCCATCGAAAGCGGCGCGGCATACGTGAACAGCCCGCCGAACGAGGCCGAAAGTACGCGCGTCGGGAAGCCCGTTTCGCCCATAGCCAGCAGCACGAGCGGCACCCGCGGATTCTCGCGGCCCAACTCAAGCACCCGGCCGACATCGCTGGGCTTGCGAGCCGTTGTGGCGAGCTTGTACGCATCCGCGGGCACTTTCTGCAGCCGCCGCAGCACGGTGTCCATCTTCGGAGTGGTCTCGTAGTTGTGGTAGGAGACAATCACTTTGGCGCGGCCCTGAAAAATGGCGAGCCGGCCTGGCGCGGCTTCCGCGGATTCGATCTCCACGTCCACCGCGCGCGCACCCGCTTCCACCGCCGCGTCGAGAACGCTTATCTGGCTCTCGATACTGCCGTTGAACTTTCCGTGATTCTGATGACGGCGGCATGTGGCAAGAATCAGGCACTCGGGATGGCGCTTGAGAAAATCGCGGATGACGGCGCAGCCGCCCTCCGGCCGATCCAGATAATCCAGGCGGAATTCCAGGAAGGACTCTCCCGCGGCCGCCTCGCGTAAAGCTCGCTCCATGAGCTTGGTTGTGTCCGGGACCCCGAGCGCGATGCAGATGCGAGGGAAGGAAAATTTCAGCGCCATTCGAGACTTATCGAGGATACCATGACGTGCTAATCTTCCGGAAACGCGATCGGCGCGTCCGGTATCCGCCGAATCAGGAGAAAAAAGGCAAGCACTGCCATCGCCGGCATCAGTCCGGCGGCAAGAAATACCGGCAGAAAGCTGAAACGGTCGACAATCATGCCTGTCGCAAGCACGAGGGTCATGTTCGACACGCCTTCGCACATTCCCGTCAGTCCCGTCACGCTCGCGAGCGCGCGCTGCGGAAACAGGTCGGCCAGCATTCCGATATAGGTGGCGGCGAACACACTCACGCCGAAAGTGGCCACGCAGATAAGGGCGACCGGCATCGCTTCTCCTCGCGGAAACGGCGCCATCATGCTGGCCGAACACAGCGCGGCTGCGGCGGCGAACGTTACCTTGCGCGCGAAGTCGGCGCTGTGCCCTCGCGCGATCAAGCGGCTTGAAAACCAGCCTCCAAGGATGTTGCCGAGTCCGGCAAACAGAAAAGGAATGCCCGCCAGGAGACCGATCGATTCCATGGAGAACTGCCGTTCCCGCCGCAAGTACTCCGGGAGCCAGTACCAGTAGAAGTGCACCACCGGACCCGACAAGGCTCGCATCAGCATCGCGCCCCATACCTGGCGCAGGCGCAGAAGAGGCGCAAGCGGAACGCTCCGCTGCGCGGCCGCACCCGCGTTTCGCTCGCGGTAGAACAGCAGCCAGGGCACAATCCACAGCACGCCGAGCACGCTTGGGACCACGAACGCCATCCGCCAGCCAAAAGAGCCGGATAGCTTCACGATGAACCACGGCGCCGCGAAAGCTCCAACGACCGTGCCGCTATTGAACAATCCGCCCGCGAGCGCGCGCTCGCGAGCCGGAAACCAACTCGAGATTACCTTTACGCCGGCCGAGTAGTTGCCGCACTCCCCTACTCCGAGCAGAAAGCGCAAGCCGCAGAAGTGCTGCACGCTTCGCGCGAGCGAATGCAAACCGTTCGCCGCCGACCACCACAGCATGATGAGCGGAAGGCCGAAACGCGGCCCCTTCCTGTCGATTAGAATGCCCGCCGGGACTTGCGCCAGCGTCAAGCCGAGCAGGAAGCTGAACAAGATATAGGAATATTCGGTGTTTGAGAGGCGCAGCTCGTCGCGAATCACGGGCGCGAGGACCGAAAGCACCTGCCGGTCGAGCAGGTTTACGGCGATCGAAAGAAAGAGCAGCGCAAGCACGCCCCACCGCGCGCGGTCCGGTTCGCCGCCGCTTGCTCCCGGTGAGCCTTTGGTCTGGTCTAGTAGCATGTGGGAATGACCGAAAACCTGATGGAGATGTCCGCCGGCGCATTGACCCGCCGCGCCCGCATTCCGTTCCGCCTGCTTCCGGATATTCCGTCGCTCATCGCTCACTTCGCCAGGTCGGTCGCGGACGAAATCCGGAACGCGAACCTGCGCCGTGAAACGTCGCGTCTGATTCTTCCCGTCGGGCCCGTGGCGCAGTATCCTATTCTAGTCGAGATCACGAACCGGGAGCGCATCAGCTGGAAGAACGTCCACGTCTTTCAAATGGACGAGTTCCTGGACTGGCAGGGCCGCCCGGTCGCGCTCACGCATCCGCTCAGCTTCGAGGGCTTCATGAAGCGCGAGCTTTATTCGCGAATCGACCCGGAACTGCGCATCCCGGAGAGCCAATGCTGCTTTCCGCACCCTTTCCGCATCGGCGAGATCGGCGAACGCATCCAGGCCGCGGGTGGCGTCGACGCCTGTTACGGCGGCATCGGCTATCACGGACATGTCGCCTTCAACGAGCCCTGCATTTCCAGATGGAATTCCGTGAGCGTGGAAGAGATGCGCGCCTCGCTCACGCGGGTGGTTTCACTTGGCGCGGATTCAATCGTGGTACAGAGCATTCACTCGGCCGGCGGAAATCCCGAGGCGATTCCGCCGATGGCCGTTACGCTGGGGATGCGGGACATCCTCGCCTCGCGGAAGATCCGGCTGTACTGCGCGGCCGGCGAGCGGCACCGCGCCGTGTTTCGTAGAGCCGTCGCGGGTGAAGTCTCCACCGCCTATCCGGCGACTCTCGTGCAAGGGCATCCCGACGCCGAGGTCCTGACAAGCGAGGCGACGGCCCAGCCCATCGTCATCGGACTTCGGTAGTAAGATAGAGAAGCTGGAAAATGAGCGCGTCTCTCGATCCCCTGGAAAATACGCAGGATATTATCTATAGTCACGATTTTGCCGGGAAGATCACGCAATTCAACCGGGTGGCGCTCGAACTATGCGGCTACACTAGGCAGGAAGCCTTGCGGCGCAATATCAGAGACGTGATCGCGGAAGAATACCGCGACGCGGCGGTACGGATGATGTATCGCAAGCTCGGCGGTGAGACCGTGCCGCCCTACGAGCTAGGCATTATCGCGAAGGATGGAAATACCATAACCGTCGAGGTGAACAGCAAGCTTCTGTTTGACGGCGGAAAACCCGTGGGAGTGCTCGGCGTCGCGCGCGATATCACGGAACGCAAGCGTGCGGAAAAGGCTCTGCGGGAAAGTGAAGCCAAGTTCCGCGCGGTCGCCGAAACCGCGCTATGCGCGATCTATATCGCTCGCGGCTCGAAGCTTCTTTACGTGAATCCGGCGGCCGTCTCCGCTTATGGAGGCTCCCTGGAAGAAGTGCTCGCGATGGACGCGTTCGACCTGGTCGCGCCCGATTTCCGTCATCAGCCGGCGCCTAACGCCCAGGCGCGCGAGACGGGCCAGGCTCCTTCGCGGTTCGAAACGATTACCCTCACGAAAAACGGCGAGATCCGGTGGCAGGACGTCTCCGTCCGCACAATTGAATTCGAGGGCCAGCCGGCGTCCTTGAGCACAGCCTTCGACATCACGGAGCGCAAGCGTTCCGAACATGCGCTCGAGGAGAGCGAGGCCAAGTTTCGCGCGGTCGCCGAAATGGCCGTGTGCGCGATCTGCATCTCTCGCGGTCCAAAACTTCTGTACGTCAATCCCGCCGCGGTTGCCGGCTACGGAGGCACGCTTGACGAGATGCTGTCGATGAACTCGCTCGACACCGTGGCGCCGGACCATCGCGAGCTGGCCAGGGAGTATGCTCGGGCGCGCGTCGAAGGCGAAGGACCTTTACGTTACGATCTCAAGACGATCACAAAGAGCGGCGAGATCCGTTGGCACGACATCTCCGCCCAGCGAATCGAGTACCAGGGCGAGCCCGCCGTACTCACAACCGCGTTCGATATCACGGAGCAGAAGCGGGCGCATTCGGCCCTCAGGGAATCCGAAGCGCGTTATCGCAGCCTCTTCGAGAACGTCCCGGACGGCGTGTTCCGGATTACGCGCGATGGGAAAATCCTGGCCGCGAATCCCGCGCTGGTTGAAATGCTCGGCTACGATTCCGAAGAGCAACTCCAGGGCGTGGATATCCCCTCGGCTCTGTGCACGAATCCGGAAGAGCGGCGGGCGAATTTTAAGAAGCTTGAGTCCGGCGCGCCGTTGCGGAACTTCGAACACCGCGTCCGCCGCCGCGACGGGCGTGAAATCGTCGTGCTCCAGAACACGCGCGGCCTGCTCGACGAAACCGGCGCAGTCGTTTGCTTTGAAGGCACCCTCACTGATATCACCGACAGAAAACTCCTGGAGGACAAACTCCGCGATGCCCAGAAAATGGAAGCCGTCGGCCGGCTGGCGGGAGGCATCGCTCACGATTTCAATAATCTGCTCACGGTGATCTCGGGATATTCCGGGCTGGTCAAGAGCCGGCTTGGGGAGAGTGACCTCTCCTATCGGCACATCCTCGAAATTGAAAACGCGGCGACGCGCGCCACCTTGCTGGTAAGGCAATTGCTCGCGTTTAGCCGCAGGCAAATCCTGCAGCCCGTCTCGCTCGACCTGAACGCTCTGATTAAAGCGATGGAGGCCATGTTGCAGCGGCTGATTGGAGAGCGGATACTCCTCACCGTCAGCTATGGGACGCCGCTCGGAAAAATCCGCGCCGACGCCTCCCAGATCCAGCAGATCGTAACGAACCTGGCCGTAAACGCGCGCGATGCCATGCCCGATGGCGGGGAACTGGCGATCTCAACGCAGCTCATCGCCGGGCCGGACCGGACGAAGGAAGTGCTCCTCCGCGTCTCCGACACCGGGACGGGAATGGACGAGACGACGAGAGCCCACGTCTTCGAACCTTTTTTCACCACGAAAGATGTGGGGAAGGGCACGGGTCTCGGACTCTCCACGGTTCATGGAATCGTCGAGCAGAGCGGCGGCAGGATCGCCGTCGACAGCGAGCTCGGGCGGGGCACAGCCGTTTCCATCTGGCTACCCTGCGATGAAAGTCGCAACGCGACATAGGGCCCGCGGCGCCGGATGCCTGCGGCCGAAGACCAGCGAGGCCGCGTCCCATCCCAATCGCCGGAGCGGAACAGGCTGTGTGCGGTAGTAAGCCGCGACCCCAAGATCCGCGCCTCTTAGATCCAGACGATCCGATGAACGGCGGAGGCCCGCCTGCAACTCCCGAAAATCGAATCTTAGGCCGGCCGGCGACGCCGCAAGGCCAGGAGCGCCGCCAACCCCGCACCCGCCAAAGCGGTCGTCACGGGTTCAGGCACCGTTGTGTCAAACGGCTCGGCGTAGATGAAATCGTCCATTACGACCGCGTCATCGGTCAAGCCGAAATCACCGTCGAGACCGTGCGCCCCCGAGGTGATTCGCACTCTCGAGACCCTTTCGCCCGCGTCGAACGAAACACCCAGGAATGAAAACGATCCCGTGGAGTTCCCGCTCGGAGTCGGGAAGACACTTTGCACTGCAAACAAGCCAAGCGAAACGTCGTCCGCGTCGAAGTACTCGATCGACGTGAATCCCGGATAGTCGACGTCCGAGAATACAGCGCCGAAGCCGCGGACCGTAGCCTCCGCGCCCGGGCTTCCCGGTACCGAGAACGTCACGTCGACGATGTTGCTACCCAAAATTCCGAACATCCTCGACGGGCTGAAGGGATCGAAGTCGGTAGGACCGAAGGGCAACTCGAGTGAAAACTCAGTGGCGCTCACGCGGAAGCCGGTGCCCGGCGTGGTGAACGAAGCGCCGCGGACGCGGGCGTCCGGTTCCACGCCGGCCGTGCCATTGAAGAAATTTCCAGGAAACGGGTTCGGCGAACTTGAACCCACCGGAACGCCATCCCAGTTGATCTCCCGTCTGCCAGTGGTGCATGGTGAGGGCGTACAGGCTCCGGGAGCATTGAGCGACCCCCCCAAGTCGGTCCGGAATGAAGTAATCACTCCGTTAAAGGTCACGTCACCCGCGCCGGCGGTTGATAACGCCGACCGCACGATCGGCCCGGCTACAGCGAGAGGCGCAAATGTAAGGGCAATTCCCGCCAATAAACTTTGTTTTTTCATCGCAAAGCAGTCCTCCGTTACTGCACCTGTCTAATGTACAACAAGCCGAAACAAAAGTAAAAACATTTCTCCCCTGCCGAAGCGGCTATCAGTGGTAAATTCCAGGCGCCTCCTGCCCGAGCGCCCGGACATATTCGACATATGTTCCCGGATAAATCCGGGGATTGCGGTCCGTGCCGCTCTCGCCTCCGAGTTCGAGCACCTGCGAACCCAGGCCTCGCAGGAACATGCGGTCGTGCGACACGAAGATCATAGTGCCCGTAAAATCCTTGAGCGCATCGACAAGCATTTCCTTCGTCGCCAGGTCGAGGTGATTGGTAGGCTCGTCAAGCACCAGAAAGTTCGGCGGGTTGTACAGCATCCGCGCCATCGCAAGCCGGGATTTCTCGCCTCCCGAGAGCGCGCGGATCTTCTTGTCCACGTCGTCGCCCGAGAACTGGAACGCCCCGGCAAGGGTGCGAAGCGAGCCGAGGCCGTCCTGGGGGAAGTCCTGCTGGAGCTGTTCGACGACCGTCAGATTCGGGTCGAGTACGTCGAGCGATTGCTGCGCAAAGTATCCCATGTTCAAGCTCGCGCCCAGCCGCACGGTTCCCGAATCGGGCGCGCTCGCTCCCGCGATCATCTTGAGCAGGGTGGTCTTGCCGGCGCCGTTCCTCCCCATCACGGCCCAGCGCTCGCCGCGGCGGATGGTGAAGCTGAATCCGTCGTAGATCACGCGGGAACCGTACCGCTTGTGCAGATCCTCGATCACCGCCACCTGATCGCCCGAGCGCGGAGGGACGCGAAAATCGAACTTCACCACCTTGCGCGTCTTCGGCAGCTCGATCTTATCGATCTTGTCGAGGGCCTTGATGCGGCTCTGCACCTGAGCCGCTTTCGCCGCGTGCGTCTTGAAGCGCTCGATAAAGCGCTGCTCCTTGGCCAGCATGGACTGCTGGCGGGCGAAAGCCGCCTGCTGGTTGGTCTCGCGGATGGCGCGCTCGCGCTCGTAGAAATCGTAGTCGCCCGAATAAGCGACGATTTCACCGGCGTCGATCTCGGCGATTTTCGAGACGACGCGGTTCATGAATTCGCGGTCGTGCGATGTCATGAGGAGGGCGCCCGGGAACGACTTCAGAAACTCCTCCAGCCAGATGATCGATTCGATGTCGAGATGGTTGGTCGGTTCGTCCATCAACAGCACATCGGGCCGGCCAAGCAGGACGCGAGCGAGCGCGACGCGCATCTTCCAGCCGCCGGACAGATCCCCCACATCGCCATCGATCCGGTCGTCCTCGAAGCCGAGGCCGTGAAGCACCTCGCGAGCCTGCGCTTCGAGCGAATAGCCGCCCAGATGCTCGTACTCTTCCTGCACTTCGCCGAAGCGCGCGAGGATACGGTCCATATCGCGAGCCCGCGCGGGATCCTCCATGGCCCGATGAAGGCCCTCCAATTCGTGGTGCAGATCGCCCGCCCGGCCGCTGCCGGCGATGGCCTCGTCAAGGACGGACCGGCCCTGCATTTCCTCAACGTCCTGACGGAAGTAACCGATGGTCAGCTTCTTCGGAACCGAGACCTCGCCCTCGTCCGGCGATTCCTCGCCGACGATCATGCGGAAAAGCGTAGTCTTGCCAGCGCCGTTAGGACCCACCAGGCCGACCTTTTCACCGGGGTTCAACTGAAAGGAAGCGTCGACAAAGACCAACTGTTTCCCATACTGCTTGTGGATACTTGAGAAAGAAATCATCCGAAACACTAAGTTAGCAGAGCTAGCTGGTTAGGTGCGGCCCTTCGGGAGTGGTTCAGGCGCTAGGGCAAGAGCCGAATCGCCGGGAATTGCATAGTTTCGCATGTTGAGGACTCGATGTTGAGCGGTTCGCGCGGCGCAGTTATCCACGGCCATGAATTGAACGAAGTAGATATCTGGGATGGCATGATTATTCGGATCAGTTACTTGCTTGGGCTGCATTGCCGCAAAGGTCGTGAAAGGGTGGTTGCCCGGACGGCGGCGGGGAAAGGGGCGGCCTCGGCGCGCTGTTTCAGAGCACGGAACGTTCCAAACCCCGGTTGCGTCCGTTTCGAAGCTCGACGGCTCAGACGCCAGTGGTATCGCCGAACCGTGAAGCCCCTGTGGCGCTGGCTCTGAAGGATTCCTTTTGCTCAGCGCGGGAAAGGCGACGAGCGCCGCAAGAATTACCGGCAAATCGGGTTGAACAGGCTAGTACTTTCCACTTTGTGGTGGAACTAACCCAAGCGGCGTGAACGTGCTCCGATTAGTCGAGGTCAACCATATGACCCTACTATTGGGCCGATAAACAGTTTGATTGCGAAATATCCGCGACTTGTGCTATGATATGTGTTTTAACGCAGGATAAAGGAGAATCATTTTGCCAACAAAACGCACAACTTCGAGTGGCGGTCTTCGTTCCAATGCCGCGCCCGCGCAGCGCGTGAGAGGGTCGATCGCTAAACATTCCTCCACGGCTTCCCCGGAAACCGCTGTTTCCATGACCGAAGAAACTTCTGCAATAAGTTCGCAGGTTGAAGAAAAGGAGTTGGTTGCAAGACTCGCCTACTCTTATTGGGAAGCCCGCGGATTTCAGGGCGGGTCTCCCGAAGAAGATTGGATTCGCGCGGAAGCTCACGTCCGTGGGAAGGTAATGTCCGCGAGCGCCTGATTTGTTCCCGCCATCCGCGGGTGAGGTTGCGGTTTTCGTCCAGTCAACGAGCCCCGGCCCAGTCCTTCCTGGTCGAAGCGGTGAACCCAATTCCTTACCGAACGCGGCGCGTCGCAAGTATTCGAGCAACTTGACGACACTTGGCCGCGCTTCGATGAGCATGCGGAATTATTCATGGCGCGATGGCCGACTCTACCGGTATTTTCTCAGCACGGCAAGCAGCCGTCCCTGAATTTGCACATTCTCGATCGGTGTCATGATAGGGTCCATTGAAGGGTTGGACGGCTGGAGCCTCGCCTTTCCGTCCGGCTCGCGATAGAAGCGCTTCAGAGTCGTTTCATATCCCCCTACGAGCGCCGCGACAATTTCGCCGTCCCGCGCGTCGGCGGTCTTCTCCAACAGGACGAAATCGCCATCGCAAATGTGGTCGCCAATCATCGAATCTCCGCGGACTTCGAGAGCAAAAGTTTCCGCATTTCCGGTAAAATCGCTGAATTTAAGCGTACGTCGCTGCTCGTCCGCCTCGACCGGAGAGCCTGCCGCGATCCTGCCCACCAGAGGCGCCTCCTCGCGCCGCTGCCGCCGCTCCCTGACGTACTTCGCCCCGAGTTCGAGAGACCGGCTCTGATTGACGCCCCGCTTCAGGTATTGCTTGGCATCGAGCGCGGAGATGTGCTTATGTACCGTGGCGAGAGACGCCAGGTTCATGCCTTTGGCGATCTCGTCGTAACTCGGGCTGTACTCGTACTTTTCGACAAACTCCGCGACAAAGTCGAGCACCTGCTTCTGCCGTTTAGTCAGGGCCATCGCCGTCTCCTTGCTTTCTATTCTTGGCGAAGAAAAGGGGAAAGTCAAGGGGCAGTCAAACAGGGGCAGTCAAACAGAATGAAGCCGGGAACTACTGTCCGATGTCAGCCGGTCCCCGAAGGCGCGGGAGAGTCAACTTCAGGATCGTCTTCCCTCGCGCGGAGACAAGACTGTCATCGACGTCGAGGTATTGTAGCGACTTGAAGCCAGGGATTGAAGTGAGCCCCGCGTTCGTTATCTCCGTCTCCCAGAGACTTAAGTCCTTCAGATTCGGAAGATCGCGAAGCAGCCGAAGGGCGCGATCCGTGATTTTCGTGCCGCCGAGCACCAGCGACTCGATGGATGCGAGTCCCCGCAATTTCTCGACACCGGCGTCGGTGATCGAGGTGAGGCCAAGGTTCAGGCGCCGCAAAGAAGTCAGCGGCAGCAGCGATTCGATTCCGGAATCGGTGACGGCCGTCGAGGCGAGATTCAACTCCTCGAGGGCCGTGAGGTCCTCAAGAAAGGCAAGACCCGCCTCCCCAACCCGGGTGGAACTCAGGTTGAGCGATTCGAGCATCGGAAACATCGGCAGGAACCGGGCGCCCTCGTCCGTGATTGCGGTTCCCTCGATCGACAGCAATCTCAGGGAGTGCAGTCCGGATAGAGATTCAAATCCCGCGTCGGAAAGCGGCGTGCCACCCGCTTCGAGGATGATCAGTGAGCGCAAGCGGCTCAAATGCCGCAGCTGATCGTCGCCCAGGTTTGCCTCGCCTCCCGCTCGGCGGATGAAGCCATGCAGGTCCCCCGAACGCATCGCGCCCAGCGGCGAAATATCGCCGCAGCCGCCGGCGACCCGCAAGATAAGCGCCTTCCCCGGGGGGACCAGCACGGATCCGCGCGCTTCGCCGAGAAGTTCTTCCGCGCCGCCAGGATCGCCCAAGTCCTTGACGGACAATTCGCCCAGTGAGCGGTCCTCGGGAAACTGAAGGCGCCGCATTCCGATCCTGGCCGCGTCCTCAAGGCCTCGGCGAACCAGCTCCGAGTCGAAGAGGGCTAGCGCACCCTGGCTGGCGCGCACCAGTTCGCTCACCGTGCGTCCTCCTGCGCGGTCAACTCCGCCAGGCGATTCTTCGCCTTTTCGATCTCCCGGCCGATCGTGCGTCCCATCTCGTCCATGAGGCTGCCGCCTGGTCCCGGGGCCTGCAGCCGATCCCTGAGATGCCAGAGGTCCGATGTCTCAAGGGCAGCCATTTCCTCTTCTATACCTTGGAGACGCAGCCGGACCTGCGCCACTTTCCGGATGGTCCGTATCAACTCCGCGGCTACTCCGGCGCCAGGCACCGCCTCGGGATCGCTTTCCCATTGTTCGATGATGGAGCGGAGCGCGCGCTGGTCGCCTTTGCGGTAGGCGGCATTGGCGTCGGACATGAGCCGCTCGCGCCGCGCACGCTGCTCCGGATCGACCGTTAGATCGGGATGCAGTTGTTTCGCGACGTCCAGATAAAGCCTTCTCAGTTGAGGCGCGGTCTCGGGCCTTGTGGAGGCCTCCGTCGGATCGCCGTCGGCCCCGGCAAATCCGGAGCACTCTCTTGCCGAGGCTTGGGCGCGCTGGTGAATGAAAGCCGCCTGGATGGGAGGATTCGCTTTTGCCGCCCGTGGACGCCGCTTTGCGAGGCTTTCGGCGATCAGGACTTCGAGTTCGTCGAGTTCAAGGTAGAGGAGCCCGATCGTTCGCACGTATCGCCATTCGAAGGCGTGCAAGTCCCGCTGGATCGTGGCGAGATCGAGTTCACGCTGCGCCAGCCCGGCGTGAATTTCCTCCAGTTCCCTGGTCTTCTCTTCGAGCTCGCGCTCTTCAGGAGTCAGCCTCTTCCCGGTTCCGGTCATGCCCCAAGAAGCCCTTATGCGCCTGCCGGCTCTTCCGGTATTCGCTCCGCGGTCTCCAGGAAAGCGAAATAGTCGACGCGAACCTTACTTTTTGCCGGAATCCAGCGATATCCGGGCACGCCGAACATACCGCCACGCTCAATCATCTTGCGGCGGGTCTCCGGCATGGGAGACGCTCCGAATTCGAGTCCGCGAGTAAGAGTTCTACCGTTCCACGGCGGAGTCGTCCTGCCCCGATTCTCCTCCCAGATGCCCAGCCAGGGGAAATCCGTCCGTTTCCAAATGTATCCGAAAAGCGTCTTAAGCCTGGGGGAATAGGCGAGAAAGAAAGCGCGTTCGCGATGAGGGTCCATGAGATGCGTGGTAAACCCGCCTGACGACACGGCAGTGGTGTAGACACGCAAGTCCATGGTTCCGCCGCCCGGCTTTGGAACGTTTGGCCAGTCGAACTCCGCTCCGGTCTTCATGTAGCCCCCGGCGCCGGTTAGTTCCTCCTCGAACACCTTCGAGCGGGTGCCCGGGGCGCGGAACTGGGTGACTCCCTTTTCAAGGAAGGGCGGGCCGAGCGTAACATGCTCGGTCCAGGCGACCGGCCGGTCCGAGCCCGAGACATTTTCCACCGTTTCCGTGATCTCGACTTTTCGCGAACCGCGCGCCAGCCGGATACGCCGTTCCAGCTTGAGCTGCGCGATCGGCAGAGCGGCTCGCGCCGTCAACTCGGAGTCCGAAGAGGCGATTTCATAAGGCGCAATCGACGCTTCCCCATGCACGGTGAGCCCGGCTGCCGCCTCCTCATCCGAAGGTCCGCCGAAAATATCCAGGCACAGATTGTGCCCCATGATCCCGGCGAGCAGTTTGCTTTCCGAGTCGCCGCCATACCCAGGGTGTTTCGCGGGGCTGTAGGTGGAAGGCTCGATCGAAGGCCAGGGCGGCAGCCACAAGGGATTCACGCCGGATTTCCGGTCCGCGATTTCGGCGATATGCCCGCCCTCGACAAGCACAGTCACACGAAGGGCCTCGTTTTGAATCGACACCGCCCGGCGATTGCGAAATTGCGTTTCCACCTAAGCTTTCTTGTTCGCCGCCGCCGTCTTGCCCATCTTGTCGATCTCGCTGAAGTACACGCGGCGGCCTTCGTCCATGGCGAGATTGGAAAGAATTACGGCCGTCGAATCGGCCAACCCGATCTCGAGGTCCGCTTTCGGCCGCACCCCGGAGCGCACGGATTCGAGGAAACTTTCGAGCTCGATATCGACGGGATTGCGGTCCTCTTCGGGAACCATTACGCCTTTCGAGTACAGCCAGCGGCGCGCGAATTTCATTTCCTTGTCGAGGAACGATTCGTTGCCCGAGATCTGGT
This sequence comes from Candidatus Sulfopaludibacter sp. SbA3, assembly GCA_945893365.1. Taxonomy (GTDB): domain Bacteria; phylum Acidobacteriota; class Terriglobia; order Bryobacterales; family Bryobacteraceae; genus SYKU01. Next base: position 27,278 of record CAMDED010000071.1, read on the forward strand.
CGCGATCGAACAGAATAGGCAGCCCTCTCTGGCCCTTTCCGGTGCCGAGGAGCGAAGCGTTGGCGATTACAGCCTCCTTTTTTCCGCCGGCGGGAGTGACCGAAGGGGGGATCGGCTCCCGATACCACATTCCCAGCGCCGGCTCGTTGTCCGTTCCCACCGTGATCTCGATCGTGGCTTTGGTGCCCATGATGCGCTCGCCGAATTGCGTACGAGAGGCGCCGAATAGCGGGAGATGCTCGTTGGTGCTGATCGAGCTGTAGACCAGTTTCTGCCCTTTCGGATACTTGTAGATGAGCTGGATATTGTCGTAGACGTCACGGCCGTCGCGGATGTAGTCGTTGCCGCCCACGCCCACGACGAATTCGGGCGAAGCGCCGAACATCCAGTCCGCCACGTCGATCTGGTGCGATGCAAGTTCCGCGGTCAGGCCGCCGGAGTATTCGCGGTAGAGTCTCCAATTCGCCATGCGTTGACGCTGTGGATCGGGGTCCGGTTTGATTTTCCAAGCCCCGTTCACGGTGCGATGCCACTGCGCATGAACATGCGTCACGTCGCCCAGCATCCCCTTGTCGATCATCTGTTTCGCAGTCTGATAAAACTTGCTGTAACGCCGCTGCAATCCCACCTGAAGGATCTGCTTCGGGCGGTCGTAGGAAAGCGCGCGCAGCGCATGCACTTCCTCGGGCTTGAAAACAAGGCTTTTCTCGCAGAAAACGTGTTTACCCGCGAGCAACGCATCGCGAGTGACACGGAAATGCTCGAACAGAGGCGTCGCGATGAGAACGCAATCGAGTTCTTTGCGGCCTAGCATCTCACGATAGTCCTTGTACTGCTCCGGCCTTGTTCCCGCGACATCCGCGCCTTTCTTCAGGTTCGGCTCGTAGATGTCGCAGACGGCGACGCAACGCCCGAGGTCGTTCGTATTTTTCAGATGTGTCAGGAGGTACTGACCGCGGCTGCCGGTACCGATGAAGCCGTACTGAACCTGGTTGGCGGACGTAACGCGCTGGAACGCGGGGGCGCGGTTTGGGGCGGCAGCCACCGCCACGGCGGCGACCGTCGTGAAGGTCCGGCGCGTTAGGTCTTTGACTTGTGTTTTTTCAGCAGCGTTGCCGTCGGCCATAAGAACAACCTCGCAAGAATTTCACCATGATTGTATCAAATGGCGGCGCGATCCGGCCCGGCAAGCGGGCCCTTACAATAGCCACTGCTTACGCGATTATCGGCTGGATCACTTCGCCGGCCACGTCGGTCAGGCGGAAGTCGCGGCCGCTGTAGCGGTAAGTAAGCCGTTTGTGGTCAAGGCCCATCAAATGCAGTATCGTAGCGTGGAGGTCGTGGGGATGCACGCGATTTTCCACCGCCTTGAAGCCGAAATCGTCGGTCGCGCCGTAGGCCATCCCGCCCTTTATGCCGCCGCCCGCAAGCAGCGTCGTGTAGCCCGGCACATTGTGATCGCGGCCGTTGCCCACGCGCTCCAAACCGCTGTTCTGAATCATCGGAGTGCGGCCGAACTCGCTCCCGATGATGACGATCGTATCCTTAAACAGCCCTCGCGCTTTCAGGTCGTCGAGCAGAGCGGCGATGGGGCCGTCGGCCGCTTCCGCCAGTTTTGCGTGGACCCGAATATCGTCGTGGCTGTCCCACGGCTGGAAGTTGCCGAAGTAGAGCTGAACCATGCGCACGCCGCGTTCGGCAAGACGCAGGGACATCAGGCATCCGCGCCCGAAGTCGCTATCTCCGTACCGGGCTCGCGTCGCCTCGCTCTCCTTCGTAAGGTCGAGCACGTCCGGCGCTTCCATCTGCATGCGGAAAGCCACTTCCATTGAGGCGATACTCGCCTCCAGCTGCGGTTGATGGCCGATCTGCGAAAGATAGGATTCGTTCAACTTGCCGACAAGGCTCAACTGCCGCTCCTGCTCCGCGAGCGTCAAATCCTTATTGCGCACGTTGCGAACGAGCTTTTCCGGTTCCCTCTCCGAGTTGCGAATGTAGGCGCCCTGGTAGCTCGAAGGCAGGAACGCGGAATCCCAGAGCTGCGGCCCGAGCACGGGATATCCCGGGCACAGCGCCACAAAGCCGGGCAGATTCTGATTCTCGGTTCCAAGCCCATAGGTGAGCCAGGAACCCATCGAGGGGCGTCCCGCGAGGCCATGGCCGCTATTCATCAGCAGCAGCGAAGGCCCGTGGTTACCGTTGTCGGAATACATGGAGCGGATGACGCAAAGGTCGTCGATACGCGCGCCAAGCTGTGGGAAAATTTCGCTGACTTCAAGACCGCTTTGGCCGCGCTTCCTGAACTCGAAGGGAGAACGCATGAGACTCCCCGAGGCGCGATCGGTTTTGATCTTCGGACCGGGCATCGGCTCGCCATGGTGCTTGGCCAGCATCGGCTTCGGGTCGAACGTATCCACCTGCGACATTCCGCCATTGAGGAAAATGAAGATCACGCGCTTCGCCTTCGGCGTGAAGTGGGGAGCTTTGACGGCAAGAGCTCCGGATGCCGTCTCGGTTTTCGAAGCGGCCTGCAGCAGGCTCGACAGTCCGGCCATGCCGAAACCGGCGCCCGCGGTCCGCAAGAGTTCGCGTCTATTCATTTAGTGCCTCCAACCAGACATAAGCTAGTTTACCGAACTGAATTCGCTCGAGCTGAGCAGCGCCTGCGCGTACTGCGGCCAGGATCCGCCGCTTTTCTGAAGAAACTCCAGACCGATCGTCACCTCGGAATCAAGCGGATCGCGTGAGAAAAGCAGGCGGTACGCTTCGCGGATGCCCGCCTTGTCGTCACCCCGTAATCGCTCCGCCGTCATCTTTTCGGCCAACATCCGCGACTGCTGCGCGACGAAGCTGCTGTTCAGGAAGAAGAGTCTCTGCATGGGCCCTACCGTTACCATACGCTGCTCGCTCGTATTGTTCGGATTCGGAAAGTCGAAAAGAGCAAGGGTTTCGTCGGGATTGGTTCGGCTCACCAAACCGTAGACGGAGCGGCGTCGATTTTTGTCGTCGAAGGGAACCGGTTCGCCGCCCACCGTGCGGTCGAGCGTACCCGCCACGGCAAGCAGCGAGTCTCGCAGGGCTTCGGCGTCCAGCCGGGGACGCAGGTTCGCGCGCCACAGGTAGCGATTTGCCGCATCCACGGCGTAGTTCTTTTCGGAATGCCGGGTACTCAGGCCATAGGTCGAAGACAGCATGATCTCGCGGTGCAGGGCCTTCACCGACCACCCGCTTTCGATGAATCGCGCCGACAGATAGTCGAGTAACTCCGGATGGGTCGGCCGGTCGCCAATCAGGCCGAAATTCGCCGTCGTTCGGACGATTCCCTCGCCAAAATGAAGCTGCCAGACACGGTTTACCATGACGCGCGCGGTGAGCGGATTGTCAGGGCTGGCGATAGCCTCGGCCAGTTCGAGGCGGCCGCTTCCTTTGGTGAAAGGCGCGGGCTCGCCGGGAGAAAGAATCGCCAGAAACCGCCGGGGCGCTTCCTCACCGAGGTTGGCAGGCTCACCGCGGATCTCCACTTTCCCATTGGCGGGTTTGGCGGAATCGCGCACGGCATGCAGGAAGGGATACTGCTTCGGTAGCGATTTCTGTAAACGGTCCTGATCCGCGCGAAGAGCGGCAAGATGCTCCTGCAGCAGCGGAGGGAGGAACCGGTCGATTTGCTTCGCTCCGTGATGGTAGACGCCGCCTTTGAAATCGACGAAGTCCTTCTTGTACGGGTCGGACGCAAGGTCGCGCCAGAGGTAATACTTGACGATTTCGAGCGATTCGAGATTTGTGTACTGGCGGGTACGCTCGTCGCGAACGCCCTTCGCCCCACCCATGGCGACATAGTTACGATCGTCCATGCCCTTCTTTTCCGCGTTCATCGCCAGCACAAACGTCTGGAAGTCCTCCGCCGTTTTCCGGACTTGATCCATCGGAACGGTCTCGCCTCGCGCCCGCCTCTCCATCAGATCCAACCAGGGCTTCAGGAACGGATGATCCTTCCGCGGGTCCTTGAGATAGCTTTGCCAACGTTGAAGAGTCTCGGCGTCAAGGCCTGATTTATCGGCGGGATCACCGTTCCACGCCGCGAGAAGGTAACTCGCCGTTTTCGTGGCCAGCACATCGCTCACCTCGTCGCCGTGCTTCTTGACGAAGTCCTCGATCTCGAATTTTTTCTCCTCGATTTGCTTCTGAATGGCCTTGTACGCGTTCACTTCCGCCTCGGAAGCAAGGGGGTATTCGCGAACCTCGCTGCTTTTGAAAACGCCGCGAAGCGAGTAATAGTCCTTCGTGGGGATGGGATCGTACTTGTGGTCGTGACACTTCGCGCAGCCCACCGTCAGACCGAGAAATACGCGCGTCGAAACGTCTACCTGATCGTCGGCGCCATGTCCGAGAGCGTGGAATCCGAGTGCGGCTAAGTGTTTCGGGACTTGGTTCGGGCCGTCCTTCGGATCCATCAGGTCGGCGGCGATCTGGGCCTTGACGAAGACGTCATAAGGCAAGTCCGCGTTAAACGCGTTGATGACCCAGTCCCGGTAGCGATAGGCGTTCGCATACGGAGTGTCTTTGCTCGCTCCCAGGTCGCCATCGGAATAGCGGGCCAAGTCAAGCCAGTAGCGTCCCCAACGCTCGCCGTAATGCGCGGAGGCGAGCAGACGGTCGACAACTTTCGCGAAAGAGCCGGGCGACGGGTCCGCGAGGAAGGCATCCACTTCTTCAGGCGCGGGCGGCAGTCCGGTCAGGTCGAACGTCGCGCGGCGAAGCAGATCCCGCTTTTCCGCCGGGCCGACGGGTGAAAGATCCCGCTGTTCGAGAGCCGCAAGAACGAAACGGTCGATGGTTGATTTCGGCCACGCTACGTTCTTGACCGCCGGAGGAGGCTGTTTCTTTACGGGCTGAAACGCCCAGAACGCGCGCTGTTCCGGGCGTATGGTGTAGACGCTTGCGTCCACCGGAACCGCCGGCTCAGGTGCAACGGGCCACTCCGCACCCGACTTGATCCACGCCTTCAGACCGGCCACTTCCGTGGGTTCGAGCGGCCCTTGCGGCGGCATCTTGAATTTCTCGTGGACGCGCAACACCGCCTGCATCAGCAGACTTTTCTCCGGATCTCCGGGCACGATAGCCGGACCCGAGTTGCCGCCTTTGAGGAGGCCTTCACGGGAATCGAGTTGAAGGCCACCGAGCCGTGAGCCGGTATGGCAGGAATAGCAATTCTTCGCAAGCACGGGGCGCACGCGCGTTTCAAAAAAATCCGCGTCGGCCGCGATAAGCAGTCCCGAAGCGCACGCCGCAAGCGTAATTTGGCGCCACATAGTCCTGGAACAAGTGTATCAGGACGAATGTATCAGGCGGCGGAAGCCGCGTCAAACGGAGGCTCGAAAATCGGCTTTCTCACCGACGCGATTCCACAAGTGTCCGAAATTCCTTTGGATCAACTCGGCACGGATTATCGCTCGGAGTCTGGATCGTCATCCCGGCCGCGATTAAAGTCGTCGCTCCGGCTTTCCCGACCAGGCATCCTCGAAGCTGACGCCCTTAAGGGACATCATGACGTCCACACGCGTGTGCGGGATACCATCGAGTAGAAGTAACCGGCTTGGGTGGAAGTCTTCAGCAGACAGGTTCTTTAGAGGTGCACCGATTTCTTTACGGGCAATTGAACACGCTCCGGGTATTCTCCGGACTCGTCTCGATCACATAGATCCAGGTCTTTCGTGTAGCGTGGCTCGGTGTGATATCCAACGGCGTATCCCGACAACCGAATACTTAACTCGGCTGCCGTTGAAAAGCTTCAACAGATCTCGTTAGAAGCCGGAATTCACGCCGGCCTTGTTCCGATGGTAGCCTTCGGCGAGCTCCGACATCGCCTTGACTCGAGCCGTTGGGGTCTGGCGCCGCCAAAACTGAATATCGAACGAGCGATCGCCGCGTTCGATTCGTCGAAACCGTTCCATCACAAGTTCCCGCTTTTGCATCGCCCGATCCTATCTCAACTTTAAATACAAGATGCTCGTGAACATGGAGGGCGCCGGCGATGCTGCGAGCCTGTGGAGACGCCATTTCCAGCGTCATTCCCCCAATAGCGTCTTCAGCCTCGTGTACCCTGCCCGGCTCACGGGCAGACGGCTGCCATCGCTGAGGATGGCGATCTTACTGTCCTTCGTATAGGGCTCGATCTGCGTTACCCGGTCGAGATTCACGATGTAGGAGCGGTGGATACGGATAAATCGCGCCGGGTCCAGGCTTTCCTCCAGGCTCGCGATGGTCTGTTGCTTGAGGTAGTTCTTCCGTTCGCTGCGCAGCGATACGTAGTCGTCCTGCGATTCGGCGTAGTCGAGCTTTTCGACCGGGATCACGTGTACCTTCGTGCCGTCTTTCACCACCAGCCGCTGCGCGAACTGTTCGGGAGGACGAGCCGCCTGCGCCAGATCGACTGCGAATGGAGCCGGGCGCGCGGTTCCGCTCTCCTCTTTGTTCAGAGGCGCGTTCACCGCGGCGCGCCTTACTTTCTCCACCGCGGAATGAAGGCGCTCTTCGCTGAAGGGCTTCAGGAGATAGTCGACGGCGTGCGCATCGAAGGCGCGCAACGCGTACTGGTCATACGCCGTGGCGAAGATCACGTTGACCGACGGGTCGATCAGTTGCAGCACTTCAAAGCCGTCGAGTTTCGGCATCTGGATGTCCAGAAACATCAGGTCCGGCTTCAACTCGCCCGCTTTCTTCACGGCTTCGAATCCGTTCGAGCACTGGCCCACAATTTCGATTTCGGGATGCGACCGCAGCATCTCGGCGAGAACGCCGCGCGCCAGTTCTTCGTCGTCTACAATGAGAGCGCGCATTCTCCCCGTTCCGACATGGGGCGCGCCGCATTTCTCTCGCTGAAGATTCTTCAAATCCACCAGCAGATCGCGCGCCGACTGGTACCTCCGTTCGCGATCCTTCTCCAGACATTTCTCGATGACGCGTTCGAGTTCGAGCGGGGTTGCGCGGGAGAGACGCGAAAGCGGGTCGGGCCTCGCGTTGATGATCAACGAGATTGTCTCAACCGTCGTCGCTCCCGAGAACGGCAGCCGTCCCGCCGCCATTTCGTACATCACCGCGCCCAGGCTGAAGATGTCGCTGCGCTCGTCCACTTCCCGCCCTAGCGCCTGCTCCGGGCTCATGTAGGGGATCGTTCCCAGGAGCATGCCTGGCGTAGTCATGAACTGCGTGTTGGCCGTCGCGAGATCCGCGGGCGGCGCGAATTTCGCCAGACCGAAATCGAGCACTTTCACGTGGCCGCGAGCCGTCACCATGATGTTTGCCGGCTTGATATCGCGGTGCGTGATCCCTTCGGCATGCGCGGCTTCAAGGGCGCCGGCTACCTGCACGGCAATACGGATCAGCGTAACCGTGTCTACCGGATGTTCCCGCATTTTGCGGTCGAGCGTCTCGCCATCCACGAACTCCATGGCAAGAAACTGGATGTTCCGCGATTCCACCTCCGCTTCGCCAAGCTCGTGCAGGTAAGCGATATTCGGGTGGCTCAGGCGCGAGGCTGCCTTGGCCTCCTGCAGGAAACGGCGGGAGGCTTCCCCCGTGGGATCGGGCCGCAGCGCCTTTAGCGCCACTCGGCGCTCGAGTTTCGTATCCTCGGCCAGGTAGACATCGCCCATGCCACCGCTGCCGAGCGCGGAAATGATGCGGTAGTGGGCAACCGTGCTGCCGGGCTTCATGCCGCTGTTCACGATCTTACCTGCCTTTCCGACGGGAGAGTCATTTCCACGCGGTAGCGGTGGGCCGCCCGGCACACGTCGAGCCTGGCGGACGCGCCATATCGCACTTCCAGCCGCTTCCTGACATTCACAAGACCCAAGCCGTTCTTCGCGGCAGGCGGGGCATCCGGGTCGAATCCGTTCTCGACGACCACCAGCAACTGTCCCTCCCGCCGGCGCGCCGTGAGGCGGATCCAGCCGTCTTCAAGCGCCGTGGCCACGCCGTGCTTCACGGCGTTCTCAACTAAAGGCTGGAGTAGCAAGGGAGGGACCGCGCAAGCTTCACAGCCGTCCTCGATTTCTTCCTCGACGCGCAACCTGGAGCCGAAGCGCACCTGCTCCACACTCAAATACGCCCGGACGAGCGCCAACTCCTCGGAGAGCTCTATGCTCTCCTTCTCTCCCAAACCAAGCGTACTGCGAAGGAAATCCGAAAGCAGCACGCACATCCGGCGAGCCTTCGCCGGGTCTACCGTGGTGAGGGCGCTGATCGAATTGAGGCTGTTGAACAGGAAGTGCGGATTCACCTGCATCTTCAGCGCCTTCAGTTCCCCGTCGCGCGCCAGCACCTGGGATTCGAGCGCGCGGCTTTCGGCGTCGCGCGAAGCTTCGACCGCCAGATACACGTAGTGAATCGCCACCGCGACTAGATAGAGGGGCGCGCTCACGCCGAACAGCAGCGGGAATTGCCGCGCGAATCGCTGTTCGAGCTTGTCCGCCGCCAGCAGTCTTTCCGCGGCCGGCAGGATCTGAGTGGCCACGCCGACAAGCAGCAGGCTCGCCGCGGCAGCCGCAAGCGAATGAGCGAACAGCACGCTTGCGATATTTCCCGGACGAAGCGGCGTAACGCGGCACATGTACCACGGAGACAGGCACACCAGCGAATAGACCGCCATAAGCGGCAGGGTTACGGCCAGCCCTTCCGTCCAGGTCAACGTTCCGCCGGCGGCAATAATGCCCGCAATAACCCCGCCAGGCACGAGCCATGACAGCAGGTAGAGCGCGAGCCTGGCTGGCGACGCAAGAATCGGGTGCATGTGAGTGCGCCGCTTAGTTTGAAACTTCCACGCCGCCGAATGCCGCCATCCCCTTGATGATCAGATGTCTCACATTCGCGGCGTCGCTCATGGGCGGCGTCCGGGTCTTGTCCTCGTAGCCTCCGAAGATGGCCACGCCGTCCAGCCTCACGCGCCAAGTGTCGGGCACCCGCAACTTTACGCCGCCGAACATCGCATTCGCGGTGAAGACGACCAACGGCTGTGACATGCTGGAACCGGTAAGGTCGATCTCATAGCCCCCGAAAACGGCGAGCACTTCGCCCCCCTTGAAGTCCTCCGTAATCACACGCTGTTTGCTGCCGCCGAACACCTGAAAGCCGTTGACGCAGCAGGTGTCCGAAACGGAGCACCCCGGTCTGCTCTGTGTAGCGTTCCAGAGAAAGTTGACGCCGATCCAAATCAGAATCAGCGGCCATAGAGTCCGGAAACCGAAGTGCACATAGCCGAGATTGTTAAGCAGGAAAAGTCCGCCGACGATCACGAGGAAACCGCTCAACGCCCGCCCCTGGGTCCCCTTTGCGTCGATGAGGTTCGCCGTGCCGGCCGCGATCAAGAGCAGCGGCCAAAAGCTCCACATGTCGCGGGTTTGGATGATCCCCAGGTTTCCCAGCAAGAGCGCCGCGCCGATGAATAGGATCGTTGCTCCCGCGATAAGGCTGGGCGTCACGGCGCGCTGCGTCTGGTTGTCGTTCTGCATAACTGCCTCCAATGAGAGACTATCACCCGCGCTCCGGCGAAGCCCGCTCTTTTCGGCGAATGACGCGCGGATACCGGTAAGTGACGTGCCTTCAGCGTTTTCCTGGGGACTCTTCATTCCTGGAAGGTATTCAGATTCTCAGGTTAACTCAGGCTTCTCAGGTTTACTCAGGATTCTCAGGCTTCCCAGGTTTACCCAGGATTCTCAGGTTTAGCGGAGATCCGGTGGGTTCGGGCGGAGCGCCGGGATAAACCGGCATGCAATAAGGAATGAAAGAGTCCGGCAGGAAAGGAGGAGCGAATCCATCCTGACCCCGAGTCTTGCGGAGCGCATCGTAAGGTGCGGTCCGAAGCGTAGACAGGGGCAGCGACGGGCAGGGTA
>CAMDED010000072.1 GCA_945893365.1 Candidatus Sulfopaludibacter sp. SbA3
TACATCTGGCGCAATCGCCAACGCATGCGCTATCCCCAGTTCCGCCGACAAAACCTCTGTACCTCTACTGGCGTACTCGAAGCTGGATGTAAAGTCGCCATCGGAACTCGCCTGAAACGCGCTGGCATGCACTGGACCCTCGACGGCGCAACTACATCATCGCCCTCCGGTGCTGCCGCCTCAGCGGTCGCTTTGAGGATTTCTGGGAACGCAGAAATGATTCTATCGCCGCTTAAACTTACTTCTCACTTTTGCGCCGTGCACCCTCTTATCTAGCAATTCAACTCACGGCGCTCACGGCGGCTACGCGAACCTGGTGGCGGGATCAGGGGCCTCGCAACATCCGTTCCCGCAACCGGTCTCGTGCGCGGAGATTGCCGTTGTCGATCCGTTTGGCGCCGGGCAGCGTTTAGCTATAATGTTCACGTAGCGCCGCGCTCTACGGCGCCGGCTACCGGTGCAGCCCTAGAAACCGGCGTTCGGCAAGCCTCCTGGCAGCGTTCAGGCGTAGTAACCTGACCGTCGCTGTCCCGGCGGCGTGAATGGCTCAATGAAACCAGCGTCGAAACGGAAATGCTCCGTCCATTGATCGGGGCGAGGATCAAATAGCCGAACGGCGTTTCCCCTCGTTGGATGGATCGAGGCGATGTCGCTGCCCTTGTGGCGATCGCAACGATATCCGGCGCGGCGGGCTACGTCAGCGCGGACTCGCTCGCCGATGTCAGTGGCCACTCGCGAGTATCCGGCGCGCTTTCGCCTTTGCCATTCGCAGGATGTGCTCGAGCTCCATGAAGTCGTCCAACTCCGCCTGCTCCTCCGAAGACAAGGCTTGCTCCTTCTCCCGCTCGACGAGTTCAGCCACTCGCTGCTGCGCTTCGGGCGAGGGCCGGAACTGAGCCACCGCTTCCGAAGTTGTGCCTGCGGCGATGAAGTCGATAATCTCGATGTAGGCGGGGCTGGCTGTGCTCATCCTCTCCTCATCATACACATACACCCAAAGCGCCGCAGCCAGTCGCTTTATTTCCGAAATTCGGGCAGCGATTGGACCGATTGGGCCGAAATTGCCCTTGCATATTTCGCCAGTCGCCAATTATACTTCTTGGGACGAAAGGGGGATTCGTAACATATGGGTAACTATATTCGGGCATTGTGCCTAAGTGCGCTGGTGGGCGTCTCGGCGATCTGGGCGCAGGAAACCACCGGGTCGATTGTCGGCGTGATCAAGGATGCCTCGGGCTCCGTGGTCGCCGCCGCCCAAGTCAGCGCGGTGCGCCAGGATACCGGCGTCGAATCGCGCACAACAAGCGATGAGTCGGGGAATTATCAGTTTCAACTCATGCGTGCGGGCGTATACCGGTTGCTGGTTGAGCAACCCGGCTTCCAGCGCTTGCAGCGCAACGACATCACCGTCAATACAACCGAGCGTCTCCGCCTCGACCTGACGCTCACGGTGGGCGCGGTGTCGGAAACCATATCGGTCACCGCCGAAACTCCGCTGCTTCAAAGCGAGAAGGCAACCGTCGGCCAGGTGGTTGAGCAGCGCACGATTCAGTCGATCCCGCTCGCAACCCGCAACTTCACGCAGATTCTCGGCGTCTCGGCCGGCGTCGTCGGATCGATCTTCAACGCCGATAATCCGGGCACCGGCAGCGACAGCGTGAGCGTCAACGGCGCTCGCCGCGGCTCGAACAACATCCTGGTCGACGGCGTTCCCACAAGCAACCCTCTGAACAACGCGCCCGATGGCGACGGCACTCCCAGCATCGAGTTCCTCAGCGAATTCAAGGTTCTTACAAGCCTCTACAGCGCCGAATACGGCCGCAATCTGGGTTCGATTATCAACGTCACAACGCGTTCCGGAACGAACGGCCTTCATGGGAGCGCTTACGAATTTCTGCGGAATACCGCCCTCAACGCCCGCCCGTTCTTCAGCCCGGTGCGCGGTCAGAATAACCAGAACCAATTCGGCGCAAATATCGGCGGCCGCATTATTCGCGACCGCACGTTCTTTTTCGGCGGATGGGAAAGCTCACGGCAGTTGAACGCAAACTCCGGCGCCGCATCGATCGTCCGTGTGGTCCCGACGGCCAACCAGCGCAACGGCAACTTCGGATCGAAGATCATTAACGATCCCGCGACCGGCCAGCCATTCCCGGGCAACACGATTCCGGCGTCGCGCATCAACGCGATTTCGAGAAACGTTCAGGACAAGTTCGTCCCCACGCCGAATTTCAGCTCGGGCGCGAATAATTTCTTCGCGGCACGCTCGATCGCCACGAATATCGACCAGTACACCTTTCGCATCGACCACCGCATCAGCTCGAAGGACAGCATTTTCGGGCGCTGGTTTGAAAGCTGGCAGAAGGACATATCGCCCTTCGGCGCCGGCCTGCCGGGCTTCGGGCAAAACGCCAACCGCCAAAAGCACTCCGGCCAGGTCACCTATACCCGCCTGTTTTCCGCCGCGCTTGTCATGGAAGGGCGCTTTGGTTTCGACAACACCGACCAGTTCATCAGTTTCGAGAACAAGACGGACCCGGCATCCCTTGGATTCAAACCGCTCGGCGTCACGCTGATCGACGGTACGCCTCGAATCGATATTCCCAACTACGTCACGTTCGGCAACACCAACAACTGGACGGACCTTATCAAGCGCTACACGGCGGGCGCGACGTTTACCTGGATCAAGTCCAAACATAACGTGCGGTTCGGGACGGAGTATCAGATGTCGCCGATGAATCCGCAGAATGCGCAGGAATCGCGCGGAAGCTGGCGCTATGACGGCGGCGCTTCGGGAGACGAGTATGCGGATTTCCTGCTCAGCCAGCCGCGCTTGAAAACGTTCGCCGCGGGTCCCGGCCAGATGCACATGCGCGAGACCACGGTAGGTCTGTTCATCAACGACGATTGGAAACTCACCCCAAATCTTACCGTCAACGCGGGGGTCCGTTATGAAGCGCACACACACCCGCGCGGCACCGATCTGGACTTCGTCAGCTTCTGGCCCGAGCGCTACAAGGGTGTGGGCTCGCTTAAGGATTCCGGTCTTATTCAAGCTAACGTGGACGGCATCCCTCCGACGACGATTTTTGGCGACTGGAACAATTTCGCGCCGCGCCTCGGCTTCGCCTACCGCGTTCGGAACGACTGGGTGATTCGCACGGGCGCCGGCCTGTTCTTCGATCAGCGCAGCGGTCAGACGGCACAAGGCTTTTTCTCGAATCCGCCGGTTTTCGCGCGCACCACGCGCGATTGCCGAGTCGCGGGCAGCGGTTGCTCCTACGCGCAACCGGACGATTGGACCTTCGTCGATCCAGGCTATAGCGCGACGAACATCCCTTTCCCAACCAGGACTACCGATTCCCTTGTCATCACGGCGATCGAGCCAAACACGAAGAGCGACAACGCGTGGCAGTACAACTTCAGCGTGCAGCGGCAGCTCCCCGGCAATGTGCTGATCGAGGGCGCTTACGTCGGCACGAAGGGCACGCACCTCATCGCGAGGCGCAACATCAATCCTCTAATACCGCTTGCGAACGGCAGTTTGCAGCGTCAATTCCCAGGCTTCGGCGACATTACGGCAACGGGACAGAACGGCTCATCCACCTACCATTCCGCGCAGTTTACCTTCCGCAAGCGCGTGGGAAGCGCCAACATGCAGGCCGCTTATACTTTTGGGAAGACCATCGGCAATGGCGACGACAACGCGCGGTTCCAAACCAGTATTTTCCGCACGCCCTGGAACGACTTCAGCCGCGCCAAGGGTCCGGCGAACTTCGACCGGACGCAGCGTCTGGCGGTAACGTTTGTACAGGATCTGCCCAGCAAGTTTCAGTCGGCCGCGGGCAAGTTCCTGTTCAACGACTGGTCCGCAAACGGGTTCTTCGTGATCCAGACGGGAAATCCGCTCACCATTATTAACCGCGACAGCGGACTCAACCTGGGCGGTATCGCAACCGATGTCGCTGGCGCTTTCAATTCGGACGTTGTCGCCGGATCGGCGCTGACATTTTCAAGCGGCGGGTTGCGGGATAACCTCCAGAGCTACATTAATAAGGGCGCCTTCGCTCTGGCGCCGAGGACCCGGTACGGGAACTCCGGCCGCGGGATTCTCCGAGGTCCCGGCCAGAGTACTCTTGATTTTTCCCTATTTAAGGACTTCAAGTTCCGCGAACGTTTCACCACGCAGTTCCGGACGGAGTTCTTCAATATTCTGAATCACGCCAACTTCGGCAACCCGAACACAAGCATGGACGCGGCGGCATTCGGGCAGATCAGCTCCACATCGGTAAACGCCCGGCTGGTCCAGTTTGCGCTCAAGATTACTTTCTAACTGGGCCGGAACGCAGTGTATGCTCTGCGGCCTGACGCTGCTGACGGCTTCGGAACCGCCGATTGCCGCGCAACAGGGGATGGGCAGTTCCTCGAAAGCCGTTCCGAGAGCTTCTCCAAAAGCCGCTTCTACTGCAACCGCTCCGAAGATCGACCTTCGCGACGTCGCATCGAGCTTCGGCATCACGGCGCCGAACCTTTACGGAGGCGCGCGCGTGAAGAAGCATATCCTCGAAATGACCGGCAACGGCGTTGCCGTCGTCGACTACAACAACGACGGCAAGCCGGACGTGCTGCTCGTCAACGGCGCTCTCCTAAACGGCACGTCGAGATCCAGCGTCTTGTATAGGAACCTCGGCGGCGGTAAGTTCGCCGATGCGACACGGGAAAGCGGACTCGTAACCAGTGGGTGGTCACAGGGCGTGTGCGCGGGAGACTTCGACAACAACGGCTTCACCGACCTGTTTGTTACGCGCTACGGAGACAATCAACTCTTCCGGAATGATGGCGGGCGTTTCCGTCCGCAGCCGTTCCCGCCGACTCCGGCGATTTTCAACACGGGGTGCACGTTTATCGACTACGACCGGGACGGACGGCTGGACCTCTTTGTTACCAGTTACGTCGCGTTTCCCGCCGCGCAACTTCAGCGCACCGTCCCCTGCAAGTGGCTGGGCATCGACGTCTTCTGCGGACCGCGAGGCTTCGCGACTGGAACGAACCGGCTTTTCCATAACGACGGCGGCGGGCGCTTTCGAGACGTCTCGCGATCGGCAGGCATGGGACTTCCCGGAGTTCACTATGGTCTCGGCGCCACTTCAGCCGACTTCGACGACGACGGCTGGCCGGACATCTACGTCGCCTGCGATTCCACTCCGAGCGTGTTGTACCGCAATAACCGCGACGGCACGTTTACGGATGTAGCCGTTCCCGCGGGGGTAGCCTATGGCGACAACGGAGAGGAGCAGGGGGGAATGGGTACGGCGGTTGCCGACTACGATAACGACGGACGCGCCGACATCCTGCGCACGAACTTCATCGATGAGACCTCGACCACGCTTTACCGCAATCTCGGCGAGTTGTTCTTCGCCAATGAGACCGTAGCCGCCGGGCACGCCGTCAACACCCGGCTTGTCGCCTGGGGCGCGGAGTTCATCGACATCGATCAGGACGGATTCAAAGACGCGATCGTTGCGAACGGACATATCTATCCCGAGCTGGCGCGGGCGAAAACAACCGATACGTTCGAGATGCCGCGCTTGCTCTACTGGAACCTGCGAAACGGAGCTTTTCGCGATGTCACTGAATCGAGCGGCGCGAGCCTCGCGGCGATGCGCTCGTCGCGCGGTCTCGCCATCGGCGACCTGGACGGCGATGGCTCGCCCGAGATCGCGATCGTCAACATGAACGCAGCGCCAACGGTTTTGAAGAACCACGGCGAAAAAGGCAACGCCATCTCGATCAAGCTGACCGGCGTCGAGTCGAACCGCAACGCCGTCGGGGCGAGAGTTGCCGTAACGGCGGGCGGGTCGACGCAAGTCGCATTCGTCGCGAGCGGGTCGAGCTATCTGTCGCAATCCGATTTCCGCCGGCACTTCGGACTCGGCGTGGCCGGCCGGGTTGACCGGATTGAAGTGCGATGGCCAAACGGCCGGATTGAGTCGCTCGGCGGCGTCGATGCAGGCATCAACGCAAATCAGGAGATCGAGGTGCGTGAAGGCGGCGGAGTCGTGAATCGGACGCCTTTCGTTCGTTGAATGCCGGAATCAGGACTCGGCGGACTCGGCGGTTAGGCCTTCGAAGATGAGGCAGGTCGCCGTTCCAGTCGCGCAGATGCGCCCCTCAACATCCGTGATGCGTCCCTCGGCAGTCGCCACTTTTCGGCCCAGGGAGACGACCTTGCCCTCCGCCATCACTTCCCCGGTATGCTCGAAGACCGCGCGGATGAAATTCACTTTGATTTCGAGCGTCAGGTAGCCCTTGCCGGCGGGGAGCGCAGTGTGAACCGCGGCCGACATGACGGAGTCGAGAAGCGTGGACAGAATGCCGCCGTGGACGCAGCCCATGGGGTTGTAGTGAAATTCCCGGGGCTGGAGCGTCATGACGAAGCGTCCGTCGCCGGCGTCGAAAACGTCGAGGCCCAGCAGCTTTCCGAAGGGCGGTTCGGGTATGCGGCCGCGGCGCATGGCGTCGAAGAAATCGGAGCCGGACACCTTGCGAGCTTGCCGCGCCGCCGGCTTCGGATCGTCCCAGGTGACGGTGCGCCTGCGTTCGGGTATGGGTTCGTCGGGCATGCTTGTTTCTACCCGAATCACGGAGTGGGTGTCAATGCGACTGTTAGTGCCGACGGTTCCGCGGACGAGACCTTGGGACTTGGAATGAAACAACCTTTATTTCCCGACGAGACCTTGGTTTCGTACGAGCTCCTGGACCGGGCTGCGGGCGTGAAGGGACGCAATAGCGCACTCTGAGAAACCATCTCAAAGATTTCATCGGCCGGTTAACGCCGCGTAACGTCGGCGTAACGTGGTGGCGCCGAGGACTGTCCTTTGCGACTTCAAGGGCCGGAGCCCTTGGCTACGACTCTCCCGGATTTCCGCGACACCGAAGGCGCCGTCATGATATCGTTACCCTAAGGGAGTCTTACCGCCATGTCGCTAGCCTTTCGTCTTTTTCTCGTCTCTGGGTTTGCCCTCGCGGCGCTGCCCGTCTCCGCCCAAGTCGCCACAGCCGAACTCGCCGGCCTCGTCGCCGACCAAAGCGGCGCCGGAATTCCGCAAGCCAAAGTCACGGTCACCAACGCCGCAACCAATGTCGTGGCTCGCGAAGTCACCACCGTTACGGACGGCAGTTACGTCATCACCCTGCTTCAACCGGGCACCTACACCATCAGCGTCGAAGCGTCGGGCTTCCGCAAACTTGTGCAAAGCGGTCTCGAACTCCAGACCAACCAGCGCGCCAAAGTCGATCTCGCGATGCAGGTAGGCCAAGTCAGCGACACCGTTGAAGTCACGGCCACCGCCACTCAACTCGAAAGCCAGTCGTCTTCGCTCGGCGCCGTCGTCAGCCAGCAATTCGTCAGTGAGCTTCCCTTGAACGGCCGCAATTTCGTGCAGCTTGCCATCCTCTCGCCCGGCGTCAACGGCGCGGGTTTCTCCGTCGGCGGCACCATCCAGAGCGGATCGCGCCCCGACGACCGCCGCCCCGGCACCGAAATCTTCTCCAACGGCAACCGCGAAGGATCGAACAATTTCCTCTACGACGGCACCGATAATAACGAGCGCCTCATTCAGCTCATCGTGCTCCGCCCGGCCATCGAGTCCATCCGCGAGTTCAAGGTGCAGACCAACATGTTCAGCGCCGATCTCGGCCGCAACTCGGGCGCGGTCGTCGACGTCGTCACCAAGTCCGGCACCAACGAACTTCACGGCAGCGCCTTCGAATACCACCGTAACTCGGCCTTGGACGCCCGCAACTTCTTCAGCCCTAAAGGCACCGCTTTCCCGCCCTTCCGCTTCAATCAGTACGGCTTTTCGTTGGGCGGCCCCGTCGTGCTCCCGAAATACAACGGCCGCAACAAGACCTTCTTCTTCGTCGATTTTGAAGGGTACCGCCGCAATCAGGTTCAAAGCTCGGTGCGGACCGTCGCCACCACCAAGATTCGCACCGGCGACTTTTCCGATGAAGCGGCTATCTTCGACCCTCTCACGCAGCGCGCCGATTCGACCAGCGCCACTGGAATCCGCCGCACGCAATTCCCCGGCAACGTCATTCCGCGCAGCCGGTGGGATCTGCCCACGTCACGGCTGCTAACCGCTTTTCCCCTCCCCACCAACACCGGGCGCATCAACAATTACCTCGCCAATCTCAATCTCACTCAAAACTGGGATCAGGGCGACGTTCGCGTGGATCACCAGATCACCCCTAACGACAACATTTTCGCCCGCTGGTCCATCCAGCACACCACCACAACCGCCCCTCACACATTTCCGCTCGCTACTATCGATGGCCTCCCCAAGCCTGTGGGAGTCGGCAACGAGGATTCCTTCGCCGGACCGGCGTTCAATCCCGTCCAGCACGCCGTCGTCAGCTATACCAAGGTGATCACCCCCGCGCTCGTGAACGATTTTCGCATCGGCTTCAACCGCTTCGTCCTCGATTACACCAGTGAAGGCTTCGAGCCCGGCGGCCCGAATCTCGGCAACCTTCTCGGCATCCCCAACGCGAACGCCCACCCCCTGCACGGCGTACTTCCCATCTTCAACCTCGGCACTTACACCGGCGTCGGCCATTCGCGGTCGTTGCCTATTTTCCGCCGCAGCAACACCTTCCAGTACATCGATAACGTGAGCTGGGTGCGCGGCTCGCACACCGTGAAGTTCGGAGGCGACCTCCGCCGCCGTCAAATCACCGAGTATCAGACCAACCGCGGCAACGGACGTTTTAATTTCGGCCGCGGTTTTACCACGGAAATCGGCTCCGGCTCCGCAACCGGAAACGAGCTTGCGAGCTTCCTTCTCGGTTACGCCAGCCTCGTAGAACAGGATTTCACACTGGCCTGGGTCGGCGCGCGCGGAATCGAGTCCGGTCTCTATGTCGCCGACGATTGGCGCGTCAATCGCAAGCTCACCTTAAATATCGGCATGCGCTGGGACTACTACAGCCCCTTCAGCGAGGTGGCCAACCGCTGGGCGAATTTCGACGCCGCTACCGCCACCGTGAAAGTAGCCGGCCGCGATGGCGTCGACAGCCGCGCCGGTATCAATCGCGATTTCCGCAACTGGGCGCCCCGCTTCGGCTTTGCCTATCAGCTAGGCCGCAGCACCGTCGTCCGCGGCGGCTTCGGACTTTTCTACAACCCCAATGGAAATGGCGGCGCGCTTCTGCGCCTCCAGCGCCACGTTCCCTTTGGACCGATCTACAGCCAGACCTATCCCGATACTGCGCTCGGCACCCGCGTGAGCGACGGGTTCCCGGCCCCTCCTACGGTGAATTTCGACTCCGTGAAGAATCCCTCCGGCGGTGTCGTCGGCGCTTTCCCGGGATACCGCAGCTCCTACGCCCAGCAGTTCAACCTCGGCGTTCAGCACGAGTTACCGGAGCAGATCGTGGTTAAGCTAGCCTTCGTCGGGAACCTCGGCCGCCGTCTTGGCACCACCATCGATTTGAACCAGCCGCTCCCCGGCGCAGGCGCTGTCAACCCGCGGCGCGCGTTTTTCGCGATCCGTCCAGGACTTGCCGGCATCAGCTATGCGGTCTCCGACGGCCTGAGCGCCTACTATTCGGGCCAGCTCTCCGTTGAGAAGCGTATGTCTCGCGGCCTGCAACTCATGCTCGGGTACACCCTCGCTCATGGTATCGACGACGTCGCAACCGAGTTCGGCGGTGGAGTCGGAACGCCCCAGGATATCCGCAACCGCCGCGCCGACCGCGGTAACTCGTCCTTCGACATCCGCCAACGCATGACGCTCAGCTTCCTCTACGACTTGCCCATCGGCAAGGGCCGCGCGATTAACCTCACCAGCAAAGTCGCGGATCTTCTCATCGGCGGCTGGCAGACCAACGGCATCCTCACGATTCAGACCGGAATACCCTTCACCGTCGGCCACGCCGGCGCCAACACGGGCGGAGCGGGCGGCAGCCGTCCCGACTACCTGCGCGACGCCACGCTGCCTTCCGATGAGCGCTCGCTTCAACGCTGGTTCGACACCACGGCCTTCGCAACGCCGGCCATCTACACTTTTGGAAACGTCGCTCGCAACAGTCTCTACGGCCCGGGCCGCTGGAACTACGATTCGTCGTTGTTCAAGAACTTCAACATCACGGAAAAGATGAGGTTCGAGTTCCGCGCCGAGCTCTTCAATCTCTTCAACCACCCGCAGTTCGGACAGCCCGCCGCAACCGTTGGCGCGGGAGGCGTCGGGACTATCACCTCGACTGTCGGCAACCCGCGCCAGATCCAGCTTGGGGGACGCTTCATATTCTGAGGCCCCTTATGCCGCTTCAGCGCCTCGCCGTCCCGTTCATCGTTCTTGTTTCCGCGGCAGGCGCGTCCGGATCGGCGGAAGCCGACCGCCTGCGTTCCATCTTCGACGGCCGCACCCTCAACGGATGGGAGCAGTGCAACGGCACGGCGAAGTATGCCGTCGAGAAAGGCGTTATCGTCGGAACCACCGCCGACGGCAGCCCGAATTCTTTTCTTTGCACGAAGAAGCAGTACGGCGACTTCATCCTGGAGTTCGAGGAGAAGCACGATCCCGAGCTGAACTCGGGCGTCCAGATTCGCAGCCACCGCTACGAGCGGGAAACCGAGGTGCTTACTGAAAACCGCGGCCTCACGAAGCGGAAGCACGAGGCCGGCCGCGTCTACGGCTATCAGGTGGAGATCGCGACCGCGGCGAGCGGCGTCTCGGGCGGTATCTACGACGAGGCGCGCCGCGGCTGGATAGACAACACGCGGAACACCGGCTTGCGCGATAACGAGTGGAACAAGTTCCGCGTCGTCGCCTCCGGAGATTCGATCAAAACCTGGATCAACGGAACGCCCGTCGCCGACCTGGTCGATTCCTTGGACCTCGCCGGGTTCATCGCCCTTCAGGTTCATCAGTACAAGGGCGAGAAGCCCCGCCAGGTGCGTTGGCGGAACATCCGCTTGCAGGATCTGGGCAGGCACGAATGGAAGCCCTTGACGGATGGCAAGACGCTCGCGGGGTGGAGCAAATGGGGCGGCGGCGAATGGAGCGTCGCCGATGGTGACGGGAAAGGCGCGCTTCGAGGCATCAACAAACCCGCCGAGCGCGGCTTCCTCATCGCCGATCGTGAACTCGACGACTTCACCGTGCGCCTGAACTACAGAGTGGTGAAGGGTAACAGCGGCGTGTTCTTCCGCATGGGCGACCCTGCCGTGCGCGAACCGGGCAACATGGGCTTCGAAGTGGAGGTCGACCCCGCGCGGGACGCCGGCGGCATACAGGAGCCGGGGAAGCGCGGCTGGCTCAAGCACACCGATCCGAGGGATCACGAGTCGATCTACAAGCCGGACGATTGGAACGGAATGACGATCCACGCGAACGGCCATCGCATTGCCGTCCACGTAAACGGCGTGAAGACCTGGGAACAGAAGGACGATCCGGGGCGTCTGAAGGGCAGGCTGGCGCTCCAGATTAACCCGCGCGACGAGTTGGAAGTCTACTACCGCGACATCGAGATCCTGGCGCCCGCCAAGCGTTGACTTGACGCTCGCCCACTAACCCGCATGTCTCACAGGTAGTTCAACGGCGCGAGTTGCGGGTCGGAGGGGCGTTAGGCGGGCGGTGCAAAGGCATCTTTTAAAAACCAAACAATGTGGGTCTTTGGAGGGCGCCGTCATAGTAGACTACAGTATGCGTTTTGCGGCCCTCTTTTGCATTGCCCTGCCCCTTGCCGCGCAGCATGGGCGCTACGTCGGCGAATCACAGCACCCCTCCATCGGCGATCCGAAGGCGATCGCCGCCGGAGCCAAGCTGTATGCGACATCTTGTCCGGGCTGTCACGGCCCCGATGGAAGCGGCGGACGCGGACCAAATCTGGTGAGGCGGTCCCTCTGGCATCCGCTTCGGGATGAAGCGATCTTTAGCGCCATCCGCAACGGCGTTCCGGGCACGGACATGCCGCCGACGAAGCTGCCGGACGATCAGACATGGAACCTGGTGGCGTTTCTCCACGCGCTGATTGGACCCGCGAGCGAGAACAACGTTCCGGGGGACGTCAGTGCGGGCGAACAAGTATTCTGGGGCGGCAAGGCAGGTTGCTCCAATTGCCACTCGATCCGCGGCCGCGGCGGGCGGATGGGACCCGACCTGACGAATATCGGCGGAAGCAGCCCTCTTGCCGTTATTCGGGAATCGGTCCTCGAACCTTCGAAAGATCTGATGTTCCTGGGCAATGAGGGCGCGACGGCCACGCTGAAGAACGGGAAAGTCGTGAAGGGAATCGCGCGCAATCGCGACAACTACTCGCTCCAGATGATCGATTCGAAAGGGGAGCTGCACCTGCTCTCCATGAACGAGGTGAAGGAGTTGAAGATCCTCGACGTCTCACCGATGCCGGGCGATTACCGGGAGCGCCTATCCTCCGCGGAGCTGCGGGATTTGCTGGCGTTCCTGTCTCGCCAGGTCGCGCGCCCAAGAGCCAATACGAGGAAGGGCAATTAAATCAATGACACGATCCGCCTTAGCCGCATTCATACTCTGTGCCTGTGCCTCGGCGCAAGTTCGCTTCGAGGACATCTCGAAAGGGGCGTCGGAAAACTGGCTCACCTACGCCGGAAGCTACCCGGGTTGGCGCTATAGCTCGCTCAAGCAGATCACGCCCGACAATGCGAAAACGATGTCGCCGAAGTGGGTCTATCGCGTGCCCGAGGCTCGCGGATTGCGAACCACTCCGCTGGTCTACAAGGGCGTGATGTATGTCACGAATACGAACTCCGTCTACGCTCTGGACGCGCGCTCGGGCCGCCTCGTCTGGCAATACCGGGACACGCGGGCGAAGGGAGGGGGCGTAAACCGCGGCTCGGCGATTCTGGGCGACCGCATCTATTTTACAAGCAGCGACAACTATCTGACGGCCCTCGACCGGCAATCCGGCGCGCTGATCTTCAGCCGTCAATTCGCCGACATTGAGAAGGGAACCACCTCAACCTCCGCCCCGCTCATCGTAAAGGACAAGGTCATCGTGGGCAGCGCGGGCGGCGATGCCGGGATGCGCGGCTTTATCGCCGCTCTTTCCGCCTCGAACGGCGACGAGATCTGGCGCACCTACACGGTACCGGCCAAGGGCGAACCAGGCTCTGATAGCTGGAGCGGCTCACCCGAGTGGGGCGGGGGAGCGACATGGCTATCCGGCACTTTCGATTCGGAGACGAACACGCTCTATTGGACTACAGGCAATCCGTGGCCCGATTTTGCCGGGACGCCGCGTCTGGGCGACAACCTCTACACCTGCTCGCTGCTCGCGCTCGATCTCGATACCGGGAAGTGGAAGTGGCACTTCCAATTCACTCCGCACGATACACACGACTGGGACGCTCAGAGTTGGCCGATTCTGATCGACATGGAGTTTCGCGGCAAGATGCGGAAGGTCGTCCTGCACGCCAACCGAAACGGATTCTTCTACGTTCTCGACCGCGCCACGGGCGAGTTTCTGCGCGCCACGCAGCTCATCGACAAAGTGACTTGGGCGAGTGGTATCGATGACAAGGGCCGTCCGGTCCTGATCCCCGGAAAGGATCCAACGCCCGCGGGCAATTGGGTCTGCCCCAGTGTGAAAGGCGCAACCAACTGGATGGGACAGAGTTACAATCCGACGACCGGGTTGCTCTACGTGCTGACCCTCGAACAGTGCGGCATGTACAACAGCTCGTCGCAGGAGCCGGTCCCGATGAAGAATTTTGCGGGCGGCGGAGCGACGGAGGAAGGCGGGCAGGTGATTCTACGCGCCATCGATCCGAAGACGGCCAAGCGCGCCTGGGAGTACCCGATGACGGGCGCGGGCCGCATGTGGACGGGTACGGTTTCGACGGCGGCGGGGGTGGTTTTCAGCGGCGACGATGACGGCCAGCTTCTGGCGCTTGACGCGAAGACGGGCAAGCTTCTATGGCATTTTAATATGAGTGAAAATCTCGGAGCTTCGCCGATCACGTACTCGGTGGACGGCAAACAGTATGTTGCGATCGCGTCCGCCACGGCGATTTTCGCGTTCGGCTTGTTTGAGCCCGCGGAGCCCATGACCGCGCCGAAGGTCACGTTCGGGAAGTGAGCGCCCGGTTAACCGTTGCCAGCATCAGATGAAAAGGTCGGCGCCCACGTGGAAGAACGTCGCGAGTTTTTTGGCCTGATCCTTGCTGATCGCCCGCTTCCCGGACAGGATCTCGGAAACTCTTCCTTTCGATCCGAGTAAGGTCCACAGAGCGCTTGGTTTCAACTCGCGCTGTTCCAGAAGAAAGGCGACCATCTGGTGCGGCGGAATGGAAGGGAGCGGATAGTGTTTCTCCTCAAAATCGTGCGACAGGTCAATCAACAGCTCGAGGAGGGCGTCTTCCTCCGGAGTGAGGCTATCCTCGCCCTTCGCCATCAGATCCTCGATGATCGACAACATCCGGTTGTTTTCGTCGTCAGTCTTGATGACGGCCGGAAGGGCCTTGGCGAGCAATCGCCCGTAGCGCTTCGTGTCGAGATCGATGGTGGTCATAGTAGTCATCGTTTCCAGGCTCCCTTGCCGTACTCTCTATGGGTCAGCACCTCTTTGATGTAAACCGCCCGTCGCCGGTAGTGAACGAAAGCGATCACGCGATACTTGTTCCCGCCAACATCGAAGACGGTCAGATCTCCGACGAAGTCCGCTGTATTGAAGGTGAGACGCACATCGCCAGGAGTTCTCCAGTCCGCCTCTTCGGTCGCATTCGCCCATCGCATCAGCGGCTCCAGTGCATCAGGGTGTCCTTCGACGAATGTACGAATTGCGCGGCGGCTGATCACCCTCACCTCCCTCAGGTTCCCAGAAGGGGAACATCCTGTCAAGCGGTACGACGTAGGCGGCCGGCACGCGCACGGCGACGGGCTGGCCGCGCCTCATCAATCACGCCGCCAGTGCGGCGCGGAATTCGCTTATAGCCTTGGTCAGGCTCGCGACCTGCTCGCCAAGCGGAAGGTACTCCATCGTCAAATAGCCTCTGTATCCCGACTTCTGAATGGCTTTGTAGATATTGGCGTAGTTCATCTCGCCGCTACCGGGGTCGTTGCGGCCGGGGTTGTCGGCGACGTGATAGACAGCTACCCAAGGCGCGGCCGCGACCGCCGTGCGCGTGACGTTCCCAAGCTGCACCTGCTCGTGATAAAGATCGAACAGCAGTTTCACGTGCGCGTTGTCCACTTCCTTCACCAGCTTCAAACCTTCCACGCAATTGTTGAGGAAGAATCCCTTGTGATTCACCAGCGAATTCAGAGGCTCGACGATCAACGTGACGCCGCCCTTGCCCGCCAGATCGCCCGCACGCTTCGCGCCCTCAAGCAGACTCGCATACTGCTCGGCGTGAGTGCGCCCGGCGATCTCGTTTCCGCTCATCAGGATGACCTGCGGAATCTCAAGTTGTCCGGCAAATACGACGGCCTGCTTCACATCCGCGAGGAAGCCCTCGCGCTCGGCCGGATCCACCATGGAAACGTGGCGCTTCCCCCAATCGGGAGTCGCGATGATGGTGTCCATTCCCAATTTCAACGACCGCGCCAGCTTCCTGATGCGCGCGATATCCTGGTCCGTCCAATTGACGTGCTCGGCGACGAGCTCGACCGATTGGATCCCCGCCCGCGCCGCCGCTTCAAGCTTTTCTTCGAAGCTCCCCTTCAGCGTCCAAAGCATGACGGAGCTGGTCATAGCGGCTTTGGGCTGCGTCTGCTGAGCCTCGGTTTTCGAGGAGGAAATCTGCCCGGCGATTGCCGCGGCGCCGGCCTTCAACACGTTTCGTCGTTCCATAAATCCTTCGATTGAATGGTATTCTCAATATATCCACCGAACATCAAGGGCAGTCATGCGCGAATTACGTTATACCACTCCTCACGGCATCGCGGTAACACGCCGCCTGTCGAAGGTTGGCTACAAGCGAGGCTTGAAGCACGTGCTCCGCGAACTCGACGTCCACAGGGGAGTCTATCTCTCCTCGGGCTACGAGTTTCCGGGACGGTATTCACGCTGGGACATCGCCTCCGTCTGTCCGCCGCTCGAGGTGGTTTCCTACGACCGCCGCGTGGAATTTCATCCACTGAATTTGCGCGGCGAGATGCTGTGCAGGATTCTCGAACCCGTACTCGCCGGGCATCCGCACTGGGAGACGTTTGAACTGTCGGGCGGGATGCTCTCGGGCCGCTTGAAGCCGCTTCCGGCGCTGTTTTCGGAAGAGGAGCGCAGCAAACAGCCGTCGGTTTTCACGATTCTGCGCGCGCTGATTGAAGAGTTCCGCAACGACCGGGATTCGCGCCTTTCCTTCATTGGCGCGTTCGGGTACGACCTGCTGTTTCAGTTCGATCCCATCGTCAAGAAGCTGCCGCGCGGCGGCCACAAGGACTTGCACCTGTACCTTTGCGACGACATATATTTCATGGATCGCAAGAAGGAGCAGATCGAACGCTATCGATACGACTTCGAATACGACGGCGTTTCGACGCTTGCGCTCGACCGCTCGGGCGCGGACATTCCCCCGCCGCCCCCGGTGAAACGCGGCCCCATCGTATCCGACCACACACCTGAGGAGTACATGGCAAAGGTGGAGGTGGTGCGGGAGGGGATGCGGAACGGCGATTATTACGAAGTCGTATTGAGGCGGAGTTTCCAGACCCCCTACGGCGGCAGGGCTTCGGCGTTGTTCGAAAAGGTACAGCGCGGAAGCCCCAGCCCCTATGAGTTTCTGTTGCAGTTGGGCGACGAGCAGTTGGTAGGCGCGTCGCCTGAGATGTTCATTCGCGTCGAAGGGACGCGGGTCGAGACGTGTCCGATCGCGGGTACGGCGCGGCGCACGGGCGATCCGATGCGCGATTCCCAAGCGGTGAAGGAGCTTCTGGTTTCTCTCAAGGAAGAGTCCGAGTTGACGATGTGCACCGACGTCGACCGGAACGACAAGTCGCGAGTGTGCGTTCCAGGCTCGGTGAAAGTACTGGGGCGGCGGCTGATCGAGGCGTACGCGGGCTTGTTCCACACGGTCGATCATGTCGAAGGCCAGTTGATGGACGGATTCGACTCGATAGACGCTTTTTTGAGCCATATGTGGGCGGTTACGCTGATCGGCGCGCCCAAGAAAGCGGCGGCGCAAGCCATTGAGGACCTCGAAAAGACGGCGCGCGGATGGTACGGCGGCGCCATCGGAATGCTGTCGCTCAACGGTGATATTAACACCGGAATTCTGATCCGCACGACTTATTTGCGGGATGGGACGGCGGTCTATCCCGCGGGCGCAACCCTGCTCTACGATTCGGACCCCGCGGCCGAGGAGCGCGAGACGCATATCAAAGCGACGGGATTCTTCCGTGTGCTTGGCGACCCGGCGCCAGCCGCTCCGGCGGTGATCGCGAGCGACAAATCGAACGCGGGGCTGAAGCTGATGCTGGTCGACAACGACGACTGCTTCATCCACACGCTGGCGAATTACGCGCGGCAAACGGGCGTCGAGGTCGTGACATATCGCGCCGGATTCCCGCCCGATCTGATCGCGCGCGTTGCGCCTGACCTGATCCTGATCTCGCCCGGTCCCGGCCGCCCCTCCGATTTCGGCGTGCCGGATCTGGTGAAGCGCGCGGTGCAACTGGGAGTTCCGGTTTTTGGCGTGTGCCTCGGCTTGCAGGGGATCGTCGAAGCGTTCGGCGGTGAACTGGGCGTGCTCGATTATCCTGTACACGGGAAGCCGTCGTGGATCTCGCACAAAGGCGCAGGCGTGTTCGAGGGGCTGCCGGAGCGTTTCCAGGTTGGCCGGTATCACTCGCTCTACGCGCGCAAGGATCGTTTTCCGTCCTGCCTCGAAGCGACCGCGGAGGCGGACGCGGACTCAGGTGACGGGATCATTATGGGCGTTCGTCATCGCGAGTTGCCGGTGGAAGCGGTGCAGTTTCACCCTGAGTCGATTCTCAGTCTGGAAGAAGGAGTTGGATTGCGGCTGATTGAGAATGTAGTGCGGAGTTGCGCCGCCCGCAGGCTTGCCCTGCAGCGCTAGCGCGTCTTAATGATGCCGCGATAGGAGCTTTATGAAAGCGTGGCGATTTTACGGTTTCGGCGACATGCGGATGGACGACATACCCGTGCCGCCCTTACGCAAGGGGCACGTCCTGGCGCAGATTCTCTGTGTGCAGCCAAGCGTGACCGAGGCGCAGCTCGCCTTCGGGATTCCCACGCTCGCCTTCGAACGCATCAAGAAGCGCCTTGAAACGGAAGCGCCCGTGCAACTGTTCGGGCACGAGTTCTGCGCGAAGATTCTTGAAACCGGCGAAGGCGCGACGCGATTTTCGGCGGGCGACCGCGTCGCGGCTCGGGCGAAGCTGCCGTGCGGCGACTGCCCTCTATGCGCAAGTGGACGCGACTATCTATGCCGGAAAGGTCCGATTATCGGATTTCAGCTTCCCGGCTGTTTCAGCGAGTTCGCCGTGCTGCCGGAGATTGCACTCGTCAAGGTCGACGACAGGCTTTCGGATTCCGAAGCGGCGTGCCTGCAATCGCTGAGCGACAGCGTGGCGGCGGTTGAGACGGCCGATATCCGCATCGGGAATTCAGTCGCCATCTTCGGGCAGGGAAGCATGGGGCTCGAGTGCATGCAGATCGTGCGCACGAGCGGCGCGGGGCTGATCGTTACGGTAGATGTGCGCGAGGAGGCGTGCCGTCTTTCACGCGAGTTGGGCGCGGATTACGCGATCGACGCGAGTAAGGAAGACCCCGTTGCGGCGATTCGAGCGCTGACCGATGGAAATGGAGTGGACGTCGTATTCGAGTGCGCGGGCGGCAGTGCGAAACAGGGACTCGCGGGCACGAAGACCGTCATGCAGGCGGCCGACGCCGTTCGCTCGGGCGGAAAGATCATCGGCGTGTCGTGGTTCGGCCAGCCGCTTGAAATCGATATCGACCTCTTGCGGGAGCGCAGCCTGCGCTACTTGTTTCCGGACATCAGCACGCTCGAACACCTTGAGCATACCGTGCGCCTGGCGTCCACCGGACGCGTGAGGCTGAAGCCCGCGATCACGCATATTCTACAGGGCATCGAATCGGTTCCGCAGGCCTTCGAGATCACGGCGAACAAGGGGCGGTACAAGGCCATCAATCCGGCGCAGGTGATGATGTGAATCTGAACAGCTTCGGGACGGCGGCGATTTCCGATGCGCTCGGCAAGACGGGCGCGATGGACCACGAGATCAAATGCCGCTCGGCGAACCCGCGGATGGCGGGGAAGGCGTTCACCGTGCGAATCCACACGGCCGATATCCTGATGGTGGGCAAGGCTGTTTCAGAATGCCCCGCGGGGAAGGTGCTCGTGATCGATGGACGCGGAGCGCCCAATACGGCGTTGTGGGGCGATCTGATCACTCTGGCGGCGCGCCTGAAGAAGATCGCGGGCGTCGTGATCGACGGCGCGATTCGCGACCTGAGGCGTATCCAAAAAGACGCTCTTCCGGTATTCGCGCGGTCCGTGGTGCCGAACGCGGGCGGCGCGGAGTACGTGGGGGAATTGAACGTCCCGGTATCCTGCGGAGGCATTCCGGTGAATCCGGACGACTGGGTAGTGGGAGATGAGGACGGCATTGTTGTGATTCCCGCCGCACGTCTGGAAGAGGTGGCGGCCACGGCGAAGCTCATCGTCGCGGCCGAGCGGAAGATCGAACGCGCCCTTCGCGCCGGAGCGGATCTGGGTGAATTGCTGCGCTACGGCGACAAGATCGAACGGAAGAAGAATGAGGTGTTTCTCCCCCAGTTGAGCGTCCGGTAGCGCGCCGCGCTCGACCGCCGGCGTGCCAATTCAACGCTCCGGTTTTCCCGCTCCCGCCGCGCTCTTCCAGAACGCAAACGATTCCTCGGAAATCGCACGGCTCTTCGCCTGCGTCTCGCCTGCGTACACCTCCTGAAGCGCTCGAAAAAACGCCTTGGAATGCCTGCTCAGACCAAGCGTCCGGAGGCAGGCCAAGATGCGGGTAATGCGAAGATGATTGTGATTTCCGGGAGTCATCCAGTTGGCGGCTCGTGCCTCGAACTGTTCCGAACGCCGCACATCTGGCTCATCGCACGAGCCATCGAGCCTAAAGCCGTAGAAGCGGAGCATCGTTTCGAGCGATCGGACAAGGGCATCCCGCAAGTCTTGCCTTGAGCGGAATGCCTCGATGACCTCAGAGTCCAGCACCGGAGCGCTGGGATTCACCGGGCTGTGCGTGAGAAGTGGAAACAGCCATTGAATATAGTCGTGCGTGCGCTCGAGTGCGTCGAAGCCCCACGACTGGATGTCGGCAAGCCGCCGTCCCCGGTTGTCGGAAATTACACCCGAGTAGAAGCCGATCAACCTGTTTTCATCGGCGTGAAATTGGGTACCGTCGGTCATTACAACAACGCGCGCCGCGTCATTTTCTTAAACGGGAAGCGCTTCTTGAAGCTGGCGAAATCCACGGAAATGCCGAGCCCCGGACCTTCCGGCAATCCAATGAACCCGCTTTTTTGCACCGGATATTTTCCGCCGGTCAGTTCGAGATAGACGGCATCGTCCTCCGCCTCCCACTCCTGAATCAGGAAGTTGCGGCAGACGGACATGGCGGCGAGGGACGCCACGTGGCCAATGGGCCCGCTGCACTGATGGGGCGCGATCTCGACGCCATAAGTCTCGGCGAAGTTCGCGATCTTGCGCAACTCCGTAATGCCGCCGGCGTGCAGGACGTCGGGCTGGACGATCGACGCTCCTCTCGCCTCAAGCAACTGCCTGAACTCGAATCGGGAAAGCAAACCTTCTCCGGTCGCGATGGGCACCGGACTCTTCGCTGCCACTTCGCCCAGGCCAGCCGGGTTCTCCCGCAACACGGGCTCTTCCAGAAACAGGGGACGGAGCGGCGCAAGCGCCTTTGCGAACTCGAGGGCGGAACGGGGAGAGAAGGTCTCGGCGGCTTCCAGGCCGATATCCAGGGAGTACCCAACCGCCTTGCGGACGGCTTCGACTTCGGCGACGCTTTGCGCGATCCGCTCGCTTTCGGAACCCTTGAGAGGAAGCGTCCATTTGACGGCGGTCCACCCCTTCTCGCGCGTGCGCACGGCCAAATCCGCGAATTCGGAGGGCGAGCGGTTTTTGAGACTCGCGCTCCAGTGGGTGAAGTAGGCTCGCAAGGGGTTGTGGATCGGACCACCCAGCAGCCGCCAGACAGGCACGCCGAGGCGCTTCCCCTCGATATCCCAAAGCGCCATATCCACGGCGGAGAGGGCGGTGTTCGCGACGGGCCCGTTTCGCCACCGCGAGAGCCGGTAGTAGGAACGGTTCCAATGATCTTCCGGGCCGGCCGGGTCGACGCCGATAAAACTCTCTTCGAGCCAGCGCAGCCCCTGCTCCACCATCTCGGCGCGCGTCTCGAGGGTCGCTTCACCCAGACCGGTGATGCCGCCGTCGGTATGCACTTCGAGGAAAACCAGATCGCGCCAGCGAAGCGTCACCTTGTGGATCTCGAAGCCGGTGATCTTGAGCTTTCCCGCGGGTGGCGCGGCGCGGCCTTGCGCTCGCGCGCGGGAATTCCGAAGCAGCGGCAGAGCGGAAGAAGCGAACAGGGTGCGGCGGGTCATCTTACGCGTATCGTAATACAGATTCAGTCCGAGACGCCCGTAGCGCCGAATGTTAAACGGTCATTCCCCCGTCCGTGACTCGGCTGTTTCGTGCTCGCCGTGGGGCGAAGGTGCGGAGTGCGCCTAAGAGGCGGGTATCATAGAGTAATGCATCGACGCGATTTTATTTTCGGAGCCGCCGCGTCTTCCGTTGCCCGCGCTGAAACGACGCGTCCGAGCGAGATCCTCTACAACGGCAGGATTTACGCAGCTCCCGAAGGCGCCCGATTCCGTGTCATCCAAGCCCTTGCTGTTGTTGACGGAAAAATTGCCGCCGCGGGCGGCAACGCCGAAATACGGGCGCTCGCGGGACCGGGCACAAAGAAGACCGATCTTGGGGGCCGGACCGTATTGCCTGGTTTCATCGATGCACACACGCACGTCGCGGGAGTCGGCGTCGACCATTTACGATCGGTCCACTGCGATCTCGGCTCGATCGCCGCCATTCAGAAAGCCATCCGCGAGCGCGCTTCCCGCACGCCCGCGGGCGAGTGGATTCGCGGTTTCAAATACGACGACACCAAGACCGCCGAAGGCCGCAAGCTCACGCGGCAGGATTTGGACGCCGCCGCGCCCAATCATCCGGTCGTCGTCGTCCATCGCGGCGGGCATACTTGTTTCGCTAATTCACTTGCCCTTCAAAAAATCGATTTCAACGATCGGACTCCGGATCCGGCGGGAGGCCAGCTCGGCCGGGATGCGGAAGGCCACCTCTCGGGCGAGCTCCGCGAGACAGCGATGGATCGCGCCCGCGGACAAAACTCTCCGCCAACGCGCGCCGAACGCGCCGAAGCCGTCAAGCTCCTTACGAAGGCCTTTGCGAAGTCCGGAATCACATCCGCCCACAGTGCGAATGGCGCCCCGGAAGACCTGCTCTCGTATCAGGACGCGTTCGAGGCCGGTGAACTCTCCTGCCGCCTCTATGCGTTCATCACCTATCGCTACATCGATCGGATGATCTCCGCCGGCATTCGCACCGGCTTCGGAAACGACTGGGTCCGCGTGGGAGCCATGAAACTGACCTGCGACGGCTCCATTTCGGAGCGCACCGCGCGATTGAGCAGGCCCTATATCGGACGGCCTGACGATTACGGCATCATCGTGATGCCGGAGGCGGAGCTCTATGAGCAGGCCCGAAAGGCGCACCTCGCCGGTTGGCAGGTGGGCATCCACGCCAACGGGGATGTCGGCATCGACATCGCGCTGAAGGTCTATGAGCGACTCGGGCGCGAGCACCCCAGACCCAATGCGCGGTTCCGCCTGGAGCACTGCACCGTTATTAACGACGATCTCCTGAAGCGGATCAAAACGCTCGACGCGATTCCCACCCCCTTTTGGACGTACGTCTACTATCACGGCGAAAAGATGAAGAACTACGGCGCGGAGCGTTTGGACCGGATGTTCGCCATGCGCAGTTTTCTCGACTACGGCATACGTGTGGCTCCCGGTTCCGATTATGTTCCGGGGCCGTTTGAACCGATGATGGCGCTCGAATCCTGCGTCACGCGCACCGACTCTAAAGGAAACGTCTGGGGTGCGAAGCAGAGGATCACAGTTGCGGAGGCGATTCGGGCGAGCACGCGCAACGGCGCTTACGCATCCTTTGAAGAGAACGCGAAGGGTACGCTCGAACCCGGAAAACTCGCCGACCTCGTCGTGCTCGGCCGCGATCCGTTTGTCGAGGAGCCATCCACATTGCGGACGATTCCAGTGGAGAGGACGATGGTGGGCGGGCGCTGGGTCTTCGAATCGTGATCTGGACAGGAGTGGCTCGGGCGGAGGAGAGGCGCCGGTGGCGCCGCGGTCCTTGAGGGGGGCCTTCCTTCTTCCGGCCCTGCCGGCATAGAACCCCGCGCCGCATTAGGTTCCGGCTATGCTTCCGGCCACTGAACATCCGGTGGGCGTGTCCTCAGGGCGCTAAGCACGCGCTCGACGGTCGCGAAGACATCGTTGGCCTTGATGGGCTTCGTTATGTATCCATCCATTCCGGCGGCAAGACAGCGCTCGCGGTCTCCGGACATCGCATGAGCGGTCATGGCAATGATGGGGAGATGGCGGCCGGAAATGCGCTCCATTTCGCGGATCGCCGCCGTCGCCTCAAACCCGTCCATAACCGGCATCTGCACGTCCATCAACAGGCAGTCGAACTCCTCTCTCCCGATCATTTCCAGAGCCTCGAGGCCATTCGTAGCCGCACTGACGGTGTGGCTCCGATTCTCAATCATGCGTGTTGCGACGAGACGGTTCACCGCATTGTCCTCAGCGACAAGGAAGCGCAGGCGAGGTTCCCCTTGTTCGTTGGGGTAGCGCGAACCCGGGCTGGGCTGGGTTTCAATTATCGAGGCGGGCCGCAACATCTCACCGATGGCTTCGAGAAGTTCCCTCTCGCCCACCGGTTTGACAAGATAGGCCGAAACACCGAGGTCCCGCCAGCGGTCGTTGTCTCTGCGCTGGAGGCCGGAGCTTAGCAGCGCGATGTTGACTCCCCTGAGTTGCGGGTCCGCATAAATCGACTGCGCCAAGGCGAAGCCATCCATCCCAGGCATCTGAATGTCGAGAACGGCCAGAGCGAAGGGATTTCCGGTATCCGCCGCATGCTTCAAAGCCTCGAGCGCGGCAGGGCCTGAATCGGCCAAAGTCGTCTTTAGTCCACGGTTGGAGAGCATCTTGTCGAGGATGCGCCGGCTAGTATCATTGTCGTCCACCACGAGAACAGACAGTCCGTTGAGCAAGCCGGTATCCGGCCACAACTCCGCATCCGGCCGAGCCTCTGCGATGCCGAGGCGCACGGTGAAATGAAATGTAGAGCCGGTCCCCACTTCGCTCTCCAGCCAGATGCGCCCACCCATCAGCTCGACCAATTGAGATGAGATCGTCAGTCCCAGTCCGGTGCCTCCGAAAGTCCGGGTCGAGGCGCCATCCGCCTGAGCAAAAGCCCGGAACACATGCTGTTGCTTACCCAGCGGAATTCCGATACCCGTGTCCTTGACGCTGAAATGCAGTTCAACGTCCTGGGCGGTCTGCGACAACAGCTCCACTCGAATCAGCACCTCGCCGCGCTCCGTGAACTTGATGGCGTTACCCGTCAGGTTCACGAGAATCTGGCGCAGCCGCCCGGGATCTCCGAGCACCATGGCCGGAACATCCGGGCCGAGATCGCAGGCCAGCTCCAGATTCTTCGTGGCGGCGCGGACGCCGAAAACTTTGAACATTGCCTCGACGGTTTGGCGCAAGTCGAATTCGATGGTTTCGAATTCCAGCTTCCCGGCTTCAATCTTGGAAAAGTCCAGGATATCGTTCAAGATCCTCAAGAGTGAGTCGGCGGAACTCTTGACGCCCTCCAGGTACACTCGCTGCTCAACGGTGAGCCGGGTGTCGAGCGCCAGGTCCGTCAATCCGATAATGCCGTTCATCGGCGTTCGGATTTCATGGCTCATGTTCGCCAGAAATTCGCTTTTGGATCGATTCGCCGCTTCCGCGGCATCTTTGGCCCTCTGCAATGCCGCTTCGCTCTTGTGTAGCGACTCTTCCGCCAGCCGCTGCTCAGTGATGTCCGTTGCCACGCCGAACCGCGTCGAATCGTCCCTGTTGAATGTGGTCGTCCAGTCAAGCAGCCGGTACGAGCCGTCCTTGCAGCGATAGCGATTCAAGAAGTGCCTGGTTCTGTGTTCACGGCTTTGTCTCGAGACCTCATGCGCAGTGCGCTCCAGATCGTCCGGGTGAATGAGGTCGAGCATCGGGATTCCAAGCACTTCCTCCCGCGTGTAACCGAGCGTGGTTTCCCAGGCCGGATTCACTTTCTTGAAGTAGCCGTCCGTGGAGACGATACAGGCCAAATCCGGAATGAGGTTGAAGAATCGTTCAAAGTCGCTCTGCGCCTGGATAGCGAACAGGTCCAGCTGGTTCCGTGCAGGGGTTTCCAGGCGTTCGTCCGTCAATCTAAGATCTTTGCGCCCGGTGATGTCCCGGATCGTCACCAGAACGTGAAAAATCTCACCGTCCGAACGCTCGATCGATGTTACGGTCTGCTCGACGGTAATGAAATCGCCGGTCCTTTTCCGCCAGACCCATTCGCCCCGCCAAGGCTCACGAGACCGGATCGCCGCTTGAAGAATGTCCTGGAAGCTGTGTCCCGCCGTATCCAACGCGAGCAGCGTGATTGGTTGTCCCACCGCTTCCTCAGCAGTGTACCCGGTAAGCGACGTAAGCGCGGCGTTGACCGAGCGGACAATCCCATCGGCATCCGCGGTTACGACAGCTACTGGAAGCGTCGCTAGTGCGGCAATCAGCGGATCGGCATCGGACGGCGGATTGGACATTATTTCCGGCGCGGGTTCGCGGCAGAGCGTGGCGAGTCGGCTGGGAAGTCAGGCCACCCAGTGGAGAGAACTGCGTTCATTATCCCCTACTCGGAAAACACCTGGAGGGCGTACTCGAAAAGGGATCGCCCGCCTTCGTCGCCGCGGTCGAAATCTTCGGCATACTCGCCAATCTTTCCGGGGCCCTTTGTGTCCAGGCGCGAGACCTTTCGATTCAGGGCGGAGGGGGACGTGAAGGCCCTCCGCAGCCTCGGTCTGGCGCGCCTTGTGCTCGCGCCGCGGAGTTCCTTCACCATGGGGATGCCGCTGGCTTCGCCGCAAGGCGCCGACGGGCATCCGCTGCTTTCCTTGAGGCGGCCCTTGCAACGGCGTGACTTGCCGCGCGGGCTGTCTCTCGGCGCGAACTTGGCCTGGGAGAGACCGGCAGATCACGGAGCTCTGAGATCAGCGGCGATCAAGAGTAGCGGCCACGAGCTTCTCCGCTTGCCGTCCGTATGCCCTCACGCCGAGGCCGAGAAGGAGGCCCATGCTAAGCAGCGCGGCGGTCGCCGGCTCCGGAACAGGATCGCCGGTGGTTTGTTCAAAGGATATGTCATTCGTATTCAACGTCACAGCGGCGTTAAGCGCCAACGCTCTGCCGCGCGTGATATTCGCGCCGCTATTCAAGGTGATGCTCGCGGACGCGAGAATATTTCCCGCGAACTCAGTGTTGGCGCCAATCGTCGCCGAAGTGCCGACCTGCCAATAGACGTTGTTGGTTGGACCGCCATTTACAAAAACAACCGAGGCCCCGTCCGCAGTTGTCAGCGTGCTCCCGATCTGGAAAACGAAGACCGGATTCAACTCAAGCTGAGTGTCGAGGCTGAGTGTTCCGGTCAACTGCGCCGTCGACGAAAAACAATAGACTCCCGGCAAGAGGGTAAGTCCGCCTAGATCCTGACCGGTCAAGGTGGTCCCGCAAGCTTGGCCGGCGGCAAAATTGTATCCCGTGGTCAAATCAATCTGAGCCTGCTGTGCGACGGCGTCACCGGCATGTATCGTGCCTCCGCTCACGATCCCAGGAGGAAAACCAGTGACCACGGTGCCGGGTGCGACCCCAAGATCTCCATGGACGACGGTCGCTCCGGTACTGGTCACTGTCGATCCCGCGAGGATGGCAAACTGGTAACCTGTTCCGAGATCGACGTTGATGGCATCGGCATACGCGCTCAACGACCAAAACGAGAGAACTCCTAAGCAAACGTTATGCACGTTCATACTGGCTTCCTCCTATCCAGAATCCTTCTTAGCCGCTCCGCAAGTCATTCGCATTCTTCCGTCAACCCCGTTTAACCTTGCTGCGGCTTTGGATATATTTCTCCTTGTGCACGAGTCGTACCGCTTGGCCCTTTTTGAGCCCCGACGTTGGGGGACGCGTTCCCGGCGTTCGTTTTGGGGGCGCGGGACGTGTCGAGCGAGTGGCCGCTAATGGTCAAGTGACGAGGCGCGGTCAGATTCGGACAGACGAGCACGTCAGCAGTTCGCAACGCCGGACGCCGCAGTTGACGTGCGCCCGTTTCGGCCAAGGCTCCGCATGCCAACTGATATTCTTCGGCCACGCGCCGCGTTCGAGGCGCCTCAGAACCTATAAATGATGTAGCCGGTCGCGTAGCCCACGCTCTTCGAAGGCGGTGTTTCCTTGATAAACGCCCCGGCGCGGAATTGCGTCAGTATCCCGATTAACGTCAGGTGACGGTTCACGCGAAACTCGCATAGCGCCGTCGGCTGGTTCGCCACGTAACGCGCCCGGCTGTTCTGGCCAACCTTGAAGAGGTTGACCGCGATCCCGTAGATGCCGTCATTCAAGCTTTGACGGAAAAACCAGGCCCATTCAAGACTTAGGTAGACCTTCGGATGCAGCCGCAGGCGGCCGACGGGGTTCACGTCGATGATGTTCGTCGGCCCAAGAAGACCGATCTTCCCCGAGTACGCCGTGCTGGGAAAAAGTGGATTGAAAGACTCCAGCCTCCGGTCCAACGGGTTGCGGTCGCCGCTCGCCGCATCCGCGCGCAGACCGAGACGCGGCGCAAGCGGCGCTTTTGTCCAGAGGTGACCCACGTCGCTCGCGACCGCCCAAGCCCGGATGTTGCCGCTGCCAAAGGTTCCCCATTGGTACACAAACTCCAGGTTGTAGTCGACGACGTTCACCGTATTCGCCGTGTGCGTCCCAAAAGTCCGGCTTCCGATCATGTGACGCGTTTCTTCCGCGGAACCCGCGTTGAACCGCCCCAACTTTCGCAGGTACAGGATGTAATAGAACGAAAGGCTGCCGCCCTGAATCAGGGGATGCGGACGAACCGCGCCCGCGCCGAAGACGGTTTGGCGGTGATCGGGCGAATCGTCGAAAAAGCCGATGTTCGTCTCGGCGGGCTTCGCGGCCAAGCTATGCACAGTCCATTGGCCGGCGCGGGCGGTCATGCGGAACCCGTCAAAACTGCGCCGCACGTTGAGCAGCTCGCTTGCGCCGATCAGGCGCCCTGAACCGAATTCGAACTCCTGCCTGCCCAGACGAAACGTAATGGCGTGTTTCGAGTCCGAAGATGCCTGGAAATCGATGAACGCCTGATGAAATTCGAGCTTGTCCTCGTCGGTTGCCCGCGGTCCGCCCCGCCGTCCGTTCTGAAAACCGCTTTGGAGCTGCGAAAATACGCGAACGTGTCGTCCCAGGTGAACGTCGGCGTGGAAAAGATAGCGATTGAGAAGAAAGCCGTTCGGATCCTGAGGACCCGCCCCGAAACCGGAGTTTTGGAAGCCCTCGTAACGTTCCCGGGCTTCGCCGCCGAGCGAAAGATACCAGCCTTCGCGGTTGAACGAGACGTACTTGATGGGATCGAACAGGTCGGTGCGGCGCGCGGGATCCTTAAGATACGTGTAGTCTTCGTCGTACCGCAGGGGCAGGTAGGGCGGGGGAGCGGGCGGTCCGGCAGGCGGCGCGTTTTGCGCGAAAAGACCCCCTAACACACCCAAAAGTGTACAAAAAAGGCTAACTTGGGGGCGTGAGCGTATGAAAGTCGGTCGCATCCTCAAGAGCGGCTCCGGCGCGGAGAATCCCGGCCTCGTCAAACGGTTTTCCGATAATCTGCAGGGCTAACGGCATCCCTTCGGAGTCGAGACCGCAGGGCATGGAAAGCGCGGGCAGCCCAAGCAGGTTAACGGCGCGGACCGCTCTCGTGGAGGCAAGGCGTACATCCTCGTCGCGGCCTCGGATGCGGACGAAGGTCTGGCCTATCTTAGGGGCGCCGATGGGGGAACACGGCGTAAACAGGCAGTCAACACGCTCCCAAAGCCGGCTGAATTCGAGGCGCATCAGCTGTCGAAGGCGTTGGGCGTTCACGTAGTCGGTTGCCGGCAACAGGCGGCCCTGGTCGAGTAGCGCGAGTACGTCCGCGCCAAACTCGGAGCGGCGATTCATGTAAGGCTCCATCAGGGCCGCCGCTTCCGAAAGCAGAATGACGCGCGCGGTCACGTTCATGGCCGCGATATCCGGGACGCGAATGGGAACAAGGTGCGCGCCCAGTTGCCGCGCGGTTTCGGCCATTTTCCGAACACCGGCCTCGACTGCCGCGTCCACGTGGTCGAAGTAGAAGTTCTCGGGAATTCCGATGCGGAGGCCGTGGATCCCGGCAGAGGCCGGGGGCGAATAGTCCGGCTCAACCGCGCGTTGCGACGATGTATCGTCACGGGCATCGAAGCCCGCCAGAGCGTTGAGTGTGAGGGCTGCGTCCCGCACGGAACGCGTGAGGGGCCCCATGTGATCGAGGCTGAAATCGAGCGGCATGACGCCGTAACGGCTGACGCGGCCGAACGTCGGCTTCAGGCCGACGGTTCCGCAGAATGCGGCGGGAATACGAATCGACCCGCCCGTGTCGCTGCCCATCGCCATAAAAACCAGGTCCGCCGCCACGGCCGATCCCGATCCTCCGCTTGAACCGCCAGGCACCCGATCCGTCCCCCACGGATTCCGGACGGCTCCGAAATGCGGATTGTTCGACGTCACTCCATAGGCGATTTCATGCATTCCGGTTTTCCCGACGAGCACCGCGCCCGCCGCAGCCAGCCGTTCGACGACCGCGGCGTCATGATCCGGCACGAAATTCTCGAAGATCTTCGAGCCGACCGTGGTCCGGACGCCCTTCGTGCAGAAGACGTCCTTCACGGCGATGGGGATTCCATGCAAGGGGCCGAGATCGGTCCCTGCCGCGAGTTCCAAGTCCGCCTTTCGCGCACGCTCGAGCGCGCTCTCCGGCATCATCGCCATCATCGCGTTCAAACGCGGGTCATGACTGGCGATGCGGTCAAGGGACGCCTGCGTCAATTCGACCGACGACACTTGCCGTGCCCGCAGCGCGCGGGCGGCTTCAAGAATAGTCCTCATTCGGTTTCGGCTTCCTTCCGGTAAACCTCCGGCTGATAAACCACTGCCGGTTCGGTGGTGTGCGGGATTGCCGATGCCAGAGGGCGGAACGCAGCTTCCAGCGCGTCGAGCGAGCCCGTGATGCGGTCAAGGTCGGCCTCCGGAATGGCGAGGTTCGATGCGGCGGCAATCGCTTTCCAATTTTTCATGCCGGGCTTAGACCTCGAACATACCGAGCGTCTCTTCAAGAGACTGCAGTGGATCCCGAGTGGGGCTGTACTCATGCGCGACGTAGCCTTGAAACGGGCTGTCGGCGATGGCTTTTGCGATGCCCTTGTAGTTCATCTCCTGAGTGTCGTCCATTTCGTGGCGGCCCGGATTGCCGGCGGTGTGGAAATGCGCGATCCACTGAAGGTTGGCCTTGATCGTGCGAATGATATCGCCTTCCATGATCTGCATGTGGTAGATGTCGTACAGAAGTTTCACGCGCGTGGAAGCGACGCGTTTGCAGACCTCGACTCCCCAGGCGGTGCGGTCGCACTGGTAATCCGGGTGGTTGACCTTGCTGTTGAGCAATTCGAGGCAGATGGTGACGCCCTTGTCCTCGGCCTGCGCCTTCACGCTATTCAGAAATGCGACCACATTGTCCGCGCCTTTTTCGTCGGACAATCCGCGACGGTTACCGGAAAGGGCGATCACGTTCGGCGCTTTCACGGCCGCGGCCTGGTCGATCAGCTCCCGCATCGCCTTCTCGACGGCGGAGTGATCTTCGAGGCGGTTGCACCCGCCGGTGAGCGTCATGGCGCCAGGGACCATGGTCGGGACGAGTCCATACTTCTTGAGCAGGGGGAAGTCGGCGGGTCCGATCAGATCGAATCCAACGACGCCCATCTTCGCCGCGTTGCGGCACATGTCCTCGAGTTGCGCTCCGCGGCCGAAGATGCCCCGCGTCACGCACTGTTTCAATCTCCCCTTGCGAGGTTTTACTTCCTGCGCGGTTGCAAGCGCCAGGGAGGAGGCA
The DNA here is from genome assembly GCA_945893365.1 of Candidatus Sulfopaludibacter sp. SbA3. Taxonomy (GTDB): domain Bacteria; phylum Acidobacteriota; class Terriglobia; order Bryobacterales; family Bryobacteraceae; genus SYKU01. The sequence goes on from CAMDED010000072.1 coordinate 31,412, forward strand.
GCCGCGGAAAAAACGTCTCGTCTCGTCATATTGCTCCAGGTTCCCAAGGAATTATACCGTGACCCGGCCGAATTCGCCTTCGGCCCGGTCTGGTATGCTGAAAGTTGCTCCTCTAATACGGGTATTTAAACGGGAGAATCTCAAAACATGGCAGTGAAAATAGGAATCAACGGTCTCGGACGTATCGGACGTAACATCATCAGGGCCGGTCTCAACAACCCGGGTGTCGAGTTTGTCGCTGTTAACGACCTTACCGACACCAAGACGCTTGCGCACCTATTAAACTACGACTCCGTCCTTGGTCCGTTGGAAGTGAGGGCGACGGCGGAGGCCGACGGGTTGTCGATCGGCGGCAAGCGGGTCAGAGTGTTTAGCGAGAAGGATCCCGCGAAGCTCGACTGGAGCTCGTTGGGAGTCGAAGTCGTGATCGAGTCGACTGGTTTCTTTACGGCTCGGGCGGATGCGGCGAAGCACCTCAGCGGTACGGTGAAAAAGGTTATTATTTCCGCGCCGGCGAGCGGCGAGGATCTCACTATCGTTCTCGGCGTGAACGACGGAATGTACGCGGCCGCGAAGCACCATGTCATCTCGAACGCCTCCTGCACGACCAACTGCCTGGCCCCGGTGGTGAAGGTGCTGCATGAAAAGTTCACGATCCTTAAGGGATCGATGACGACGATCCACAGCTACACCAACGATCAGAAAGTCCTCGACTTTCCGCACAAGGATCTTCGGCGCGCCCGCGCCGCGGCGATCAATATGATCCCGACGACTACCGGCGCCGCCAAAGCCATCGGACTCGTAATGCCGGAATTGAAGGGCAAGCTCGACGGGTACTCGATGCGGGTTCCCACGCCGAACGTTTCCGTGGTCGACCTGGTGGCGGTCACGGAAAAGAAGACTACGGCGGCGGAAGTGAACGCCGTGCTTAAGGCCGCGGCTGAGGGCGCAATGAAGGGCATTCTCGGCTACACGGAAGACCCGGTGGTTTCGACAGACATGCTTCGCAACCCGCACAGCTCGATCGTCGATTCCGGCCTGACTAAGGTGATTGACGGCGATCTCGTGAAAGTAATTGCCTGGTACGACAACGAGTGGGGCTACTCCTGCCGCGTCGTGGACCTGGTGGGTTTCCTCGCCGCAAAGGGATTGTAGATTTCACCCGGACCGTTGCGGGCGTGCCAGCGTCGGCTCATGTCATGCTGGAGTAGCGTTTCACTAAACCATTGTCATAGGTTTTGTTCTTGCTATGCTGGCTGCATGGCACGGCCATTCACTCGTCCGAAGCTTGTTTCGACCGATGAGGAGAGAAAGTTTCTCGATCCGCTGCGACAGTCCCGAACGGTCGAAATGCGCCTTGTGTCGCGCGCGCAAATTCTCTGGCGTTACGAGAGGGGGCGACGGTTACCCAGATCGGGCGCGCTTTGAAGGTGACGCGCGTCAGCGTCTTGAAATGGATAGACAAGGCCTGCAAATGGAGGTGGAAGCGGGGATCAAAGACACCCGCATAAGCAGCGGGCTTTCCGGCACCGGTCCAGGCAGGCAAGGCGACGGTCCAGCGAATTCTCGCCGCGCAGCAGCTGCAACCTCATTAAGATCAGGTACTACCTGGAGCGTCGCGATCCCGATTTCGAAACAAAGCATGCGGAAAGTCCTGCTGGTCTATCGGGAAGTGGCGCTGGAGAACGACGCCGCAGCCACAGACCTACACATGGCTATGAAGAGAGTCTTCGGGGGGGAACCGGGACGGCAGGACATCCGCAATCCCGGTTCGACGAGGGAGCGTGAGTCGCAACTACCAAGGCGGTCGCAAGCAGATAGCCGCGTACGTCCGCAAGGAAGCGCTAGGCTGCCGATGCCGCAGCAGCTCTCTTGACGTCCTTCCAGTTCAGCCAAGCCAGACTTATCGTCCGGAATACCTCCGCCGGCACGAAAGGCTTAGCCAGCACGTCATACCCTCCAACATTGAGAACCTCCGCCCAGAGCCGGTCGTCGGCCAGACGGGAAGTGACCAGCAAGTGAGGAGGCCGTGAGAACGAACCGACTTCCGCCAGAACATCCTTCCATGTGCCATCCGGGAGATCCCGCTCGCAGATGATCACAGGGATATTATTGTCCCGCAACAGTTCGAGCGCCTCCGAGCGGTTGGACGCCGTATAAAGGGTCCAGTTGGAGTGCCCAATGATGGACCGCAACAATTCGTGATCGTCATTCTCGCCGCTAATGACGAGCACGTGGACCGGCATCGGTGGGAGAAGATCAAGTACTTTCGCGGGCATAACGGTCTCCTTGATGAAGACTCCTGTCTCCACCATGATCAATAATTAATATGTCATTCGCATCTGCACGTTTCGTGCCGATCAAACCGCTGATTCTCAAGTAGTTTTCAAATGAGTGGGTACTTTCACCCACCGCGTTGTAGCGCATAAAGGCGGCCTGCGCCAATTCACCCAAGCTTACCTGGGCCCGCAAGAAAGAGCCTCTTGGAGACGCTTCCCGCGCCAGCGTCGCAATTGGCCTGCCGAGGCCTCCCCAAGCGCCGTGCCACTATCCGCAACGCGTCTTACCCAAGGCACGGGGATTCCCGCACGTCATTGTTAAACGTTAGCGGCGGGGAGGAATCTAGGCCGTCGCCCCCTCCGCTTTCGTGTCCTTCCAGTTCAGCCAGGCCAGACTTATCGTCCGGAATACTTCCGCCGGCACGAAAGGCTTTACCAGCACATCGTAGCCGCCAACATTGAGAACCTCCGCCCAAAGCCGCTCGTCCGCCAGACGCGAAGTGACCAGCACGTGGGGAGGCCGTGAGAACGAACCGACTTCCGCCAGAACGTCCTTCCACGTCCCATCCGGGAGATCCCGCTCGCAGATGACCACGGGGATATTGTTGTAACGCAACAGATCTAGCGCCTCCGAACGGCTGAACGCCGTATGGAGGGTCCAGTTGGAGTGCCCAAAGATCGAGCGCAACAACTCGTGATCGCCGTCCTCGCCGCTTACCGCCAGCACCTGGACCGGCATCGGTGGGAGAGAAGACTCAAGCACTTTCGGGGGCATAGCAAGTCTCCTATGAAGATCCAGTCTCCACCTACCCTCATTGTAAAACGTTTTTGTGCCGATTGAGCAGATTTATTCTCAAAGAAAGTTTCAAACTATAATCCGGCAGCCGGACCTCGGAAAAACGGAACGGGAATTGTCCGCAACGAGTTGTAATATATGATGATTACAGACGGAGTTAGCGATCCTCCAAGTTGTTGAGCACCGAAGTATCTAAACCCTTTGGCGTGTCACTTAGTGCTGGAAATACCGGATTTATCCTACAATTCGCCGGTATTATCTCTCATTCTTTTCGAGGTGGTATAACGGTTATCTGAGCCCATTCACCCCACAACGGATCTTTGTAAACGGCACGCTCATCACCGCAGGCGGCGGCGTGCCGGATGGGATGGTCGTCGTGAGGGGAGGCCGGATCGCCTATGCAGGCCCGCGCGAAGGAGCCGAAACGCCCCCGGACGCTATCCGTGTGGATGCCGCCGGCGGCCTGCTCGCGCCTGGTTTTGTCGACATCCATATCCACGGCGGCGACGGCAGCGACTTCATGGACGCTACCGTGGACGACGTCGCGAAAGTGTTTCGTTACCACTTGCGCCACGGCACGACCGCGATGTGTCCGACCACGGCCACGGCCCCGATCGAGGAGATTCTCGCGTCCCTGGATGCCATCGCAAGCTACCGGTCGGGTGCGCAGGCTTTGGGCCGCGCGTTGGGCGCTCATGTCGAAGGTCCATACCTGACCATGAGCAAACGCGGGTGCCACTTGCCCGACTTCGTGCGCAACCCCGAGCGCGGCGAGTGGCGGAGAATCCTCGAGCGCGGCCCCGTGGCGTCCATGACGCTCGCGCCGGAATTGCCCGGCGCCCGGGAGTTGATCGAGGAACTGCATCGCAGCGGCGCGAACGCGAACGCGGGCCACAGCGAGGCGCTCTTCCACGAAATGCAGGCGGCCGCCGAGTGGGGTCTCACGCACGTGACGCACCTCTACTGCGCGATGACGGACGCGATGAACAACCGCTGGCGAGGAACGCCCAACCCGCGCGTGGCCGGGATGGTGGAGGCGGTTTATCTCGACGGGCGGCTTTCTTCGGAGCTGATTACCGATGGCAAACATCTGTCGCGGGAGATGCTGCAACTGGCGCTTCGCGTCAAGGGCCATGAGAAGCTCGCAATCGTGACCGATGCCATGCGCGGCGCCGGAATGCCCGACGGAGAGTACGCGTTTGGTCCGCGTCACGGGATGATCGCCGTGGTGCGGAACCGCGAGGCGCGCATCCCGGACGGAACGGCGCTCGCGTCTTCGGTCTATCCCATGGACGAAATGATTCGAACCTTTCGCGATCTGACGGGCTGCCCGCTGTGGCAGGCCATCCGCATGGCTTCGCTCACGCCGGCGGAGATCGTGGGAGTGGCGGACGACCTGGGGAGTCTCGAAGCGGGCAAACGCGCCGACATCGTGATCTGCGATGAAAACGTGAACGTGAAGGCGGTCTACCTTGGAGGGGAGCCGGTCGAGCAGCCGTTTTTCACAGGCCCCGGCTAAGGTCTTGTGGTAAACAAACGCTTCATTTGACCTCTTGGGTAATGGTGTAGTTCCAGTCGCCGTGGAACGGGTGGCGTGGGAGATTGATGGCGGCTAATTCGGCATCTGAGATTATGACGCCTTTAGGATATTCGCTTTCATCGAGTTCAGCGCGCACGGTGAGTCCGGTTGTGGTCGTCGCGGCCGCGATCGGTTAAACAATCGTCTTAAAACTCCGCAGGCTTGCCGCGCCATTTGATTGTAATGAAGGAAAAGAGGCGATGTTCGATCTTGTTCCATTTGCTGGCGCCCGGCGGAAGCTGGCAGACGGTGATGGGAACGCGGAGGGTATTGGCCAGTGCCTGCAATTCTACTTTCCACAGTCGGACACGGTGTCCGTCGCTGCCCCCGCCATCGGCGGTAACCAGGAGGCGCTGGCGCTCGGATAGCGATTTTTTTCCATCGTCAGCCACCAGCGGCCAATAGCGTGGACGGCGAAGCTGGCGGTATCGTGATCGGCGTCAACGCTGACCCAGCCCTTGTTATTGCCAATATCGTAGATGCCGTTCGGGATGGCCCGCCCCAGCTTCGGGTCGATAAAACCTGTACATTCACCGCTTCCGGAGACCCTTTGGGGTTCCATTCACGACCGTTGTTCTTGAAGTGTCGACCAGTTCCTTCTTCTTCGTATCGACCGAAATAGCCGGTTCATCCACCGCCAGAAACGCCTTAGCCTGTTCACCGATGTAACTGAGACTGCGCGTCGCGGTCCGCGTGACCACCACCTTCCAGCGTTTTACTGTTCACCCGCGGACTGTACCCAGTTCGCGCAAACGGTCGGCAATCACATGCGGACAAGCCGAATGGCCAGGCCGTAGTAGCGCCGATGGCTACGCCGCAAACGAAAGGAGCATAGTTCCGGCAATGGCGTTTGGTGAGCCTCGATGGCAGCACGCTGGACGTGGCTGATACGGCGGACAACGACAAAGCGTTCGGCCGTCCAGGCAGCAGCCGCGGC
>CAMDED010000073.1 GCA_945893365.1 Candidatus Sulfopaludibacter sp. SbA3
GGTGGTGGCGGGTACCCATCGACATAATCTGAGGTCCAAACCTTTGTGGGGAGAAGCTCAATTATACAGTAGGGACCCCATCATGTAAAGTACTTTACACAAATAAACGCAAGCCCCCTTTGGCGGAGACTTTCACCACAGGCTGCTAAGCTTCGCGGCCCGTGCATCTAACAGAGCGCGGCCATCAGCGCGCCGCGCGCGGTAGAGTGGAGCGGGTCCTCCGCCACGCGGATTTCCGAAATCTTGAGCGGAAAATCGGGCCCCAGCGCCATGGTGAAGCGCTTCAGGAAGCCCTTCGGGATCGACGTCCCGCCGCTCAGCACGATCGGCACCGATTGATCGAGCTTGGGCAGACGCAGCGTCGAGGATATCGTGGACCGCAGGGTATTCGCCAGGGTCTGGATCACCTCGTCGTAATACACCGTCAGCGCATTCTGCACGCGGTCGCCCGAAAATCCGTTCACGACGAAATTCGATTCCTTCTGGATGCGAATCCGCGTGGCCAGTTCTCCGGTTACCGCCCCCGCCTGCGCGTCGATGAAATCGCCGGCCTTCGGAACCGCAAAATTGATCACCGGCACGGAAAGCACTGCCAGGCAAACGTTGCACAAACCGCTGCCGCAGGAAATCCCTATCCCCGTATAGTTGGAGCTGGACATTTCGCCGAACACCACGGCCAGCCCTTCTTGAATCGGCTGGGCGTCGAACCCCAGCTGATTCAGGGTTTCCCGGATGGAGGCTTCATGATAAGCGATCGAAGAATCGCCCTCGGCGCAGGGAGCGGGAACACTGAAGAATATCTTCCGCCCCGGCACTCCGGCCATTCCAACCAGCCGCGTGATGATGCTGCGTATCACCGGAAGGCTGTGCGGCTCCTGGGGATTCAGCACGCCCCGAAGCATAGGCCGCCGTGTCTCCACATGAAAGACCTCGGCGAACCTCTGCGCGTCGTTGCCCGTGACGATGAGTTCGTCGCCGTAGACTTCGTGGCACACCCCTTCGCGCTCGAGCAGGCTCTCCGCCAGCTTTGAATACGGCATGGTAATGAAGGCGTTCAGTTGCGACTCGTATTGGGACTGCTGGGTCCCGTCAATGCTGCGCGCTACCACTATGCGGCTGGTGCCAACGTCCAGACCGAGTGGCAGGTTGTCTTCCCGTTCATCGTTGCTCATTGCCGATTCTCCTAACCGTATCCGCTAGACCACAAGCCGCGCGGCCGCTCTCCGGGTGCGGCACTTGGGTAGTATAAGTGGCACTCTGTTTCTCTCAATAAGAATTCCGATAATTTCGTAGTACCGGCCAGGCGAGTACGGACGGAATGGGCCAAGGGTGGATTCGACAGCGCCCAAATCCCTGGAAATTACGGAAAACAAATGAAATCCTACTCTCTCGGCGCTCGTGTTGGGTGGTGGCTCCGTTGCCCAAGCCACACGGTGCGGGCCACTGACCGGTACTAGCAAGTCTGCGCGGTACGCGCGGTACTATGGCCGCCGAATTGCTTGGGGGTATAAGGTATAATAAGCTGTAAGGAGTGGGGAATGCTATCTGAAGCTCAGATCCGGCGTGTTTGGGAAGGTCTCTTCGAGGCCAAGGTGCGGGCTAACTACTTCGCCGAACTATCCAGGAAATATCAGGACCGGCAGAGTCTCGCGACTGGGTTGAGCGTTTTTTTCGCAACAGGAGTTGTCGTGACGCTCCTGCCGAGCAACCCGCCGTTGAGTTTTGCCATATCGCTGCTTGCGGCCTCGGTCAGCCTTTACAGCCTGGTGGCTCAAAATTCCACACGCGCGTTGGAGAGCGCGGACCTCTATCGCCGCTGGGACAAGATGGCTGCGGAGTATCAAGGTATATGGGAGAACGTCCTGGCCGAAGATGCGGCCGCTCGCCTTCAGGCGACGGACGACAAGGTTCGCGAGGCAGGCCGCTCTTCAGTACCACTGCCGGCGAACGAGAGGTCGCTCCTGCGATGGCAGGAACATGTGGAGCAGGAACTTGCTACCCGATGGGGTGAAGTTATAGCGGCCTGAGGAAGGCTCGGGTGGCCTCGGTTACCGAAAACAGGCGCTTGGATTGCCTCAGCGAGAGTCCGCACAGCCCTCGCTCTGAAACCGCTCGCTGACTCCGCGAATGTATTCGCCGTCCGGCGGCCATTTGGCCAATGGCCGCAAGGAGCAGGTACGGGGTTCCGGCAACGAACCCCGTCCGTCGGAGTAACCTGCCTATAGCACTCCGTTTCGAAACAACGGGCGGTCGCCGCAAGAAGTGAATCGGCGCCAAGAGTCGTATAGTGAGTTTGGGAGCGGGATATGCTGTCTGAAGCTCAGATCCGGCGTGTTTGGGAAGGCCTGTACGAGGCCAAGGTGCGGGCCAACTACTTCGCCGAACTGTCCGGAAAGTATCAGGACAGGCAAAAGCTCGCGACCGGGATGAGTCTTTTTTTCGCCTCAGGTGTCGTTGTAACGCTGCTGTTGAGACACCCGCAACTAGGTAGCGTCATAGCCTTGCTTGCAACGGCGGTCAGCGTGTACAGCGTGGTGGCTCAAAACTCCACACGGGCGGTGGAGAGCGCGGACCTCTATACCCGCTGGGACAAGGCGGCGGCGGACTATCAAGCTATCTGGGAGAACGTCTGGGCCGAAGATGCAGCCGCGCGCCTTCAAGCCGCGGACGACAAGGCTCGCGAGACCAGCCGCTCCTCGATACCCTTGCCGGCGAACAAGAAGGCGTTAATGCGGTGGTGCGAACATGTCGAGCGGGAACTTGCCGCTCGGGTGAGTGAAGTTGCGGCGGCGTGAGGAGCACTTGGGGTGGCCCGGCGTGCCAAAACCTGCGCCGCCAACACCCAAACACCAGCTCCACCTCCGCCGCCGAAGAAGGACAAATAAGCGCTTGGATTGCCTCAGCGAGAGTTCGCCCGAACAGCCCGCGGCGCTCTGAACCCGCTCGCGGCCTCGGCGAATATATCCGCCGTCCGGCGCGCCATTTGGGCCGCGCCATAGTGCTCGCGCACACCCCGCGCGCCGCTCTGTCCCAGATCTTCACCATAGGAGCGATCCCGGTAAATCGCTAAAATCCCAGCGGCGAGATCTTCTAGGTTTCCGGGTTCCACGAGAATCCCACCGCCCGTGCGCGACAGCAGCTCGGGGAACGCTCCGTGACGCGGCTGTACCACGGGCACGCCGTTCGCCATCGCCTCAAGCAGGTAAATTCCCTTCGGCTCGGCGTAAGTGCTCGGCACGGAAAGCACGTCGAGCGTCCGTAGAAACGCGATCTTTTCGTCGCGGCTCAAGATTCCCCGGTAGTGAAATTCGCTGCCCAGTCCGGCCTCATTCATTTGCGCTTCAATCTCTTCGAGATAGGCCTGATGCTCCGGCGCCAGATACCCCGCGACTTCGAGGCGCGCATTCTCGAGCGCTCCGCTCGCGCGCATGCGGCGATAGGCCTCCGCCAGTACGTGCAGGCTCTTCTCGGGGGCGACCCGCGCAAAGTAGCCGACTGTGAACGTCTTCCCGAGCGTGCGCTTGCCCGCCTCATAGCCGTTCAGATTGACGCCGATCGGCACCACCCTGATCTTCGAATCCGGAATCGACAGATAGCGGCCGATGCGGCCGGCATAATAATCGCTCACGGCTATGAAAGTGTCTACGTGTTCGACCTGGCTTCGAATCAGCTCAATCGACTGGGCGCGCCACGGATCGAGCAGCCCTTCGAGAAACAGGTCCTCGCCCTGCAGCGTGCAGCACACGGGCCGATTGAGAGCCCGTCTAATCGGGTCCGCGAGACCGATCAGCAGCGCGTGGGGCAGGCTGACCACATCGGGCGGCGGCTCGGTTCGCAGCCAATCGGTGAGCTTGCGCACTTCTTTGCGCTGGAAGCCGGCTTCACCTTTTAGCGTCGAAACCGTCAGCGCCCCCAAAAATCCGGGATTCGTCGGGATGGAGCTTTTCGCCGCCAGTTTCAACGCGAAATTCGAATCCCACAGACGGTCGAGGAAGCGCGGCATCATGCGGAAGAGCTTGGAGTGCTGCTGCAGGTAGACGCTGATGCCGCCGAAGAAGACCTTTTCCTGGCTGACGTTTGTCTCATCGGTGAGGGTGGGCGTGTAGATCGGCACCAGCGTCACCCGATGGCCCTGCGCGATCAACTCCGTCGCGAGCGCGTTGTCGCGCAGACAACTGCCGCAGTACATACTCGCCGCGCCAGCCGTAATGGAGACGATGTTCATCGAGCTTTCGCTAATAGACGCCTTCCACCACCGTCTTGTTCAATCCGGCAAACGGGCGTACGTTTCGCACGCCGTCGCAGGCGAACTCCCCGTAGGGAGGCTCGCGTTCGCCCTGGTCGCGCTCGAGGAACCGCGGCATGAAGAACTCGCGCGTAAGCGTGGTGAGCCGGACGCGGCCCGTTTCTCCGTAGCCCGTGATGCGCGAAGGCTCGTCCGGGTCCACAACCTCAATCATCGCCCGCGGCGCCGGAGGATAGTAGATCACGGCGTAATTGTCCTCCGGCAGCCTGGGCTTGTGCACGGCGAGCCCCATCAGCGTGTTGCCGTAGGTGGGCGCGAAGAAGACCCCATCGAGCAACTCCTCGACAGCCAGCTTGTGGAACTTCGGCGTCATCTCGGTACCGCCGCAGAACACGCCCTTGATGCCCATCTTCTTGAGGGACACCCTCTCGCACAGGGCTTCGAGCAGCTTCGGAGTGGTGAAAATACACTGAATATCCTGCGCGCGCAGCACGGTGAGCGATTGATCGATGACGTGCTGCTTGTACTTTTCCGCCTGCTCGTGCCGGCCCATTTTGAGCAGCTTGACGACCCAGCGCGGGTCGAGATCGACCATAAAGCAGATGCCGCCGCGAAACTGGCACAAGTGCTCGACGGCAAGCCGCAGCCGGCGCGGACCCGTTGGTCCAATGGAAAGCCAATCCGCACCTTTCGGGAACGCGTCGTCGGGAAGCGTTGCGCTGAACATCTCGTAGTCGATACGGAAATCCTCCACGGCCACTCGCGACTTCGGCACGCCCGTGCTGCCGCCCGTTTCGAAGACAAAAATGGGACTGTCCGCATACGCCTTGGGAACCCAGCGCCTCACGGGCCCGCCGCGCAGCCACTCGTCCTGAAAGAAGCCGAAGCGATCCAAATCGTCGTAATTCCGGATCTCGGCGCGAGGATCCCAATCGAGATTCTTCGCGAAGTCGAGCCAGAACGGGCATCCGGTTTCGGGCGAGAAGTGCCATTGCATCAATTCGCGGACCCAGGCGTCGAGCGATTCGCGGGCTGCCGTGCTTTGGGCGGTAAGGTTGGTCATTCGGGGCTCTTGGATGTGAAAAGATTATTCTACTATGATCCGGAAAAACACGGCCCGGCGATCTGAGGTAGGATCATTCCATGAAAAGGCTTTTGCTATTGACTGCCGCCCTCGGCGCGGCCTCTTGCGCCCTCGCGCAGACGCGCGCGCGCGAACTGGGAGTGCCGTTTGAAGGCTCAACCGGCCCGCTGAACGCCATCACGGACGTTGTGGGCGTCGAGGTCGGCCACGCCACGCTCATTTCGGGACAAGGAAAACTGGAGATCGGCCGCGGCCCGGTCCGCACCGGCGTGACGGCGATTTGGCCGCGGGGCAAAAACACGAACGACCCCGTCTTCGGCGGCTGGTTTTCGCTCAACGGGAACGGCGAGATGACCGGAACGACGTGGCTTGAAGAATCGGGTTTCGCCGACGGCCCTATCCTGATTACCAACACGCACAGCGTCGGCGTCGCCCGCGATGCCTACATCGCCTGGCTGATCAATCATCGCCGCGCGCCGGGAACGAACGGGCGTCCGGGCGGGTTCTTCGCGCTCCCCATCGTCGCCGAGACCTACGACGGCTTTCTGAACGATACGAACGGTCTGCACGTCAAGGAAAAGCATATCTTCGACGCGCTCGATGGCGCGCGCTCAGGCCCCGTTCCCGAAGGCAACGTCGGTGGCGGCACAGGCATGATGTGTTACGGTTTCAAGGGCGGCATCGGCACAGCCTCGCGCAAGATCGAGGGCTATACGGTAGCGTCGCTCGTGCAGTGCAACTGCGGGCAGCGCCGCCAGCTCAGCGTTGCGGGAGTACCCGTGGGCGCCGAGATCCCGCTCGACCGGCCCACCGCCGCGCTGCTCCCTAAGGAGGAAACCGGTTCCATCATTATTGTGATTGCGACCGACGCTCCGCTGCTTCCGCACCAACTGAAGCGGCTCGCCCGCCGCGCGTCGATGGGTTTAGCCCGCACCGGCGCTACCTCAGGCAACGGTTCAGGCGATATTTTTCTCGCCTTCTCGACCGCGAATCCGGGAGCGGCAGCCGGCAGGGTTCCGGTGAACGCCACCATGCTGCCGAATGACGGGATGAACGGGATTTTCGAAGCCACGGTGCAATCCACCGAGGAGGCGATTGTCAATGCGATGGTCGGAGCCGAAACCATGATCGGCCGCGACAACCACAAAGCCACGGCGCTGCCGCACGACCGGCTGCGACAGGCGTTGAAGAAGTACAATCGTCTGCGTTAGGCGTCGCGCTTCCGCCCTTTTCGGAATCAGGCGCGTTACAATGAAGGCTCAACAAACTTCCATACCGTGTTTCAGGAGAAATCAGTTGGCTGAAGATAAATTGTACAAAGCGGAGTACTTGGGCAGCGGGACGTTCGTGATCAGCAAGCCGAAGCGATTGAAGCGGAAGGTCCGGCAGTCCAACTTGAAGAATCCGCAACGCGGCTCCCGTAAGTAAACTCCATACCCTTCGGCCTGTCGCGGCCGTTTCCAGCGAAACTATGCTCATCACCGAGATGGTTCTCCATCCGATCGCCATTGCAGACCCTCCGCTACGCAGCTCCTACGGTCTGCACGCGCCGTTCGCGTTGCGCACCGTCGTCGAGTTGAAGACCGACAGCGGCATCACCGGCATCAGCGAGACCTATGGCGGCGACGGACCGGTTGCGGCGCTTGAGGCCGCGCGGCCGTGGGTGGAAGGCATGGACCCGTTCCGGCTTGCCGGCTTGTGGGCGAAATTCAATGCGGACGCCGCCAGCCAAGCTTCGGACGTTGCAGGCGGACGCAGCCAAACCTACATGGTTCCGGGTGAGAATCCGCTTGATCGCCACGCCCGGACATTCGCCGCCATTGAGATAGCCTGCCTCGACGCCATCGGAAAGGCCGTGGGCCAGCCGGTCTGCGACGTGATCGGGGGACGGGTCCGCGACGCCGTTTCCTTCTCCGCCTATCTTTTCTACAAGCACGCGGGGGGCGGCGGGATTGGCGGCGATGCCCGCGAGGACGAGTACGGCGAGATTCTTTCCGCCAAGGCCTGCGTGCGCTCAGCCCGCAAGATGGTGGATTTTTACGGATTCCACGAGATCAAGCTGAAGGGCGGGGTGCTCGATCCGGCGGAGGAGATCGCATCGATCAGGAGTTTGCGCGAGGAGTTCGGCGCGGCCTACCCGCTGCGGATCGACCCGAATTGCGCCTGGTCGGTGGACACCTCCGTCGAAGTGGGCCGCGCGCTCAAAGAGGAGCTTTCCGAAGGCGGCTACCTCGAAGATCCTTGCGCGGAGCTTGAGGGAATGGGGGAGGTACGGCGGCGGTTGCTGGCGGAAGGAAACGAGACGCCGCTTGCAAGCAACGTAGCCACTACCTGCTTCGCCGACGTGCCGAAGGCGCACAAACTCGATGCCGTGCAGGTGGTCCTTTGCGATCCGCATTACTGGGGCGGAATGCGCCAAGTGCAGTTGCTTTCGCACCTTTGCGAAGTGCTCGGCCTGGGGATGTCGATGCACTCGAACAGCCACCTGGGCGTGAGCCTGATGGCGATGACGCACGTGGCCGCGGCGTCGCCGCATCTTTTCTACGCCTGCGATACCCACTACCCATGGCAGACGGAGAAGGACGAAATCGTGGAAGGCGGCCGGGTCCGCTTCGTGAATGGCTGCGTCCCCGTTCCGGATAAGCCGGGCCTCGGCGTGTCGCTCGACTACGATCAGGTGGCCCGCGGCCGGGAGCGTTACAACAAGATTCCCTGGCGCAAACGCGACGACGAGGCGGAAATGCGCAAGCACGTGGATCCGGATTGGAAAAGGGTTTTGCCACGCTGGTGAGCGAGTAGGAAGAAAATTCATGAGCACATCGAATATCTGCAAAGAGTGGAAAGGCGTTTTCGGATTCCCCATCACGCCGATGAAGAAGGATCTGTCGGTCGACCTCGACGGGCTGGCGCGCAATGTGACGGAAATGGTGAAGCACCCGTTTTGCGCGCTGGTAGCGGCCGGCGGCACGGGGGAGTTGTACTCGCTTAGCGTGGACGAAATCGCGGACGTCACGCGGGTTACGGTGGAAGCCGCAGCCGGAAAGATGGCCGTCGTCGCCGGCACCGGCTACAACGCGGCGATGGGCGCGGAAATCGCACGGCGCGCGGAGAAAGCCGGCGCCGCCTGCATGCTCGCGCTGCCGCCGTACTACATCAACGCTCCGGAGGAAGGGCTGTTCACGTACTATGAAGCGATCGGAAAAGCCACCGGCTTGCCGCTCATGCTCTACAGCCGGGACTGGGCCGTATTCTCCGCGCAACAGGTAGCCCGGCTCGCCGCTCGCGTGCCCTCCCTTGCGGGTTGGAAAGACGGACAGGGCGACGCGCGCAAGTACCAGCGCATCATGCAGGAAGTGGGCGACCGCCTGGCGTGGTTCGGAGGCATCGGCGACGATTGCGTGCCGCCGTACTTCGCCGTTGGCGTGCAAGCATATACCTCGAGCATTTCGAATATTGCGCCGAAGCTATCGCTCGCGCTCGCCGAGGCGGGAATGGCGCGCGACTTCACGAAGCTCGACGCCCTCATGAAAAAATACGTCCATCCGCTCTATGCGATTCGGGAGCGGGTGCGCGGTTACGAAGTGTCCGTCATGAAGGATGCGATGGAGATGCTCGGAATGGCCGGCGGACCGGTGCGTCCGCCGCTTGAGAACACGCGCCCGAAGGATCTGGAAGACACGCGCGCGCTGATGGAAGTCTATCGCGACGTCCTGTAAACATTTGAGATAGAGGGAGTCCGGCTATCGGGCGGTACACTCCGTAAACGGAGTGGGCGGGAGATCCGGGCAGAGGTTATGGTCTTCTTGGTGGGATCCAGAGCGGACCGGACTCCCTCTTCCATACACACAGTACGACGGTCGAATCGCGTGTCAAGGCCCGAAAATGGCTTAGTTGCTGAAAACAAAGGCGCGAAATATTTTTCAAAAGTTGTCACCGTGTTTTCGCTTCCCTTGAACCTGAGTTTGTGAAACAAGGAGAGTGCATGACGAGGACGCGAATGCAATACAGTCCGAAGTTCAAAGTGAAGCGGCGTATCCCAAGCCGAAGGTAAGCGAGCCAGGGGAAGGGCACAAGATCTACCGGTACCTGCTGAAGGGGTGGGGGCAAGGCGAGTCAAACAGGTGTGGAGTACGGACATCACCTACGTCCGGATGAATGACGGATTTGTGTACCTGGTGGCGGTGATGGACTGGTTCAGCCGGTACGTGCTGAGTCGGTCGCCGTCGGTGACGATGGAGGTGGACTTCTGCGTGGAGGCGTTGAAGAGGGCGCTGCGGCGTGGGCTGCCGGAGATCAGGATGCGCTGCACCGTGGCTTTGGCCGCTCGGCTCAAGGAAGGATGCCCCGCCTCGATCGGCTGCTGGGCCCGGGCGACGCCGCGCGGTCTGGCAAACCTGCCCGCTACGATGAGACCACCGAGAAGAGGGTGCTCGCTCCGCTCGAGCGACCGCCCCCCGAAGGGCTATTCGCAATGGAACGGGAATCGTTTGGCCGAGGCCCTTCCGGATGTCGGCAAGCATCGGGTATGGCGCATCCCGCGCCGTCATGACATTCGTTTACAACGCCGCCGATGTGGTCGGGTTGTACCTCAACCCGCCCCAGAATGCGCTGGTGCTATCGGTGGACGAGAGGCCCTCGATTCAGGCTCTGGAACGGGCCCAGGGCTTTTTGCGGTTGCCGGACGGAAACCGGTCTACGGCTTCAGTCATGGCTACAAACGTCACGGCACGACCACACCGTTCGCGGCGTTGGCCCTGACGAACTCCTCATACTCCCGTTTCAAGATGTGTCGCGTGGCCGGTCCGCTCAGCCACTCGTGCGCACGGTCCACTTCCGCCAACCCGCAATGTCCGCCTCCGTGTACCTGACCGGAAAACCGTCTGCGCCGATGGGCTGCCGCCTCCGCCACGCCCTCGCTCCGGTATTGCCGGATGAGCCGCGTCATTTGCGCCAGACTCAATCCCGCCACCTTGCACAGGTAGGCCCGTACCGAACCTCGCTGCCCCTGCTCGTATGATCCTGTGCGACCAGGACTCCTTGAATCCAGTCGTACACCTCGCTCCGGCTTTCGCCCCTGAAGTCGATTCCCTGGCTGGCCTCGATAAATTCCTCGATCTGCTTCTCTCGTTTAGTTCGACCTTCGGCGCGCTGCATTCGGATTTGCACCCGGCCGCAGCTCGCCTTTCATCTCCATTTTCAGGATTTTAAGGATCATCTTGTATTGATAATTCCGACGAACGGCGAATGGCATCGTGTGGTAGGCTGAAGTTTATGTTTTGCAGTCTGCGGTTGGATTATCGCCGGAGAATTCCAACCGAAGGCGGCGAGTTGGGCGCGAGTTGAATGGCTGCTCTCGGCGTTTCAGTTCTTTTCTTTTTTTGTTGGCTGATTCTCGGCTATCCAGTCGCCTATTTGCAAGGCCGGCGAAATCTCCTGCAAGCGGCTCTGCTTGCACCGGTTTGCGGCGTGGCTGTGGTACTGCTGCCGGTATTCTGGTTGAGCCGGATTGGTTCGCTCCCTGTTAACCGATTCGCCGCTCTCCTGACGGCGGCTCTCATACTTGGCTCAGCGGCGGTTTGGGTCTGGCTGAAGCCGCGATTCTCTGTGTCTCAATACCGGATTGTGGCGGTGATTTTGGCCGGCGCGCTGATTGCGTCCGGCTGGCCGATGATTCTCCATGGATTTGGATGGATGGCCTACGTGAACGGCGATATGGCCTTCTATTCGCTCGCGGCCGAGCGCCTGTTGCACCATTCCTTCTTCGAGCCCCCTGACATGACTGCGGTTCTTCAGGGTAAGGATTTCACCACGGGCTCCTGGTTTCTGCACGTCGTCGTTGCGCATCGCGCCGGCGCGGACTTCATGCTCGCATGGGCGTCCGCGGTAACCGGACTGACTCCGCATGAAGTCTACATGCCGCTCCTTCTGAGCTTTCATCTAACCCTGATCAGCACGAGCGCCGCTTTGGTTTGCCAAGGCAAGAAGCTCAGAACAGCCGCGTTAGTAACGTGCGTATTGGCGGGTCTCTCGGCGATGGCGACGCGAGGGGTGCTTAGCCAGCTGATTCCCCAAGTGCTCGGCATAGCGTGCCTGGCTGGAACCTTTTGCGTTTTGGCCCATGACGGCGAGAGGTCCTTGCGGTCGGGCTTGCGCAAAGCGGCTGTAGGAGCCATTCTATTCTCCGCGCTGGCAATCACTTACAATGAGGTGATTCCGTTCTTGTTGCTATCGATTGGAATTTATTGGCGTCTGGCCGCCTGGCGCGGGCAATGGCCCCCGAGCCGAAACGCGATAGTGGCGACGTGCGGCGCGCTGGTGTTCATGATGTGCCTGTTGAACGTTTACGTAGTGGACTTTGTCAGGTACATGACGAGCGTTGCCATCAGCGTTGGCACTGCCGCCTGGACGCAAGGTCCGCGGGAGTCGGCGCTTTTCCCCTATTTCCTGATGCCGACCGGCCTCGCTAATTTTTGGGGTATTCTCGCTGTCACACGCAACCCTGGGGAACCGTTTGTCTCGCTGGCGATTTTTCTGGGAGGCGCGCTGACGTTGCTCGCGGCTTTGCCGGCGCTGGTGGAGGCGAGACGGTGCGTCCCTGTAGCCGTGATGACGGTCTGCATGCTCATGGTTGGCCTCTACCTGTTCTTCAATAACAACGACTTCCCCACCTTTAAGCTGGCCATGTACATCCAACCCTTCATTCTTGGATCCGTGGCCGTCTACCTGTGTCGGCTCAACCGCCCCCGCGTGCTGGCGGCCTGCGCGGCGTTGGTCGCCCTTTGTCAAGTGCACGGCCAGCTGTCGTACGTTTTCCAGAGCGCTGGATCCGGAGTAGCTGAAGGAGGCGTGTCAGCGCCCTTTGTTACCGTGGACCAAGTGCTTTCGCAGTTTCGCGCCGTGCTGGGGACCATCCCGCCGTCGAGGGCGATTGCCGTCGATACCGACAGCATTGTGATAGGTGACTTGCAGAATCTCTACCTGCGAGGCCGAGCTTCCAATTTTCTCTCCTTTGGCGGATGGGGGCTCCGCAACGTTTTTCAACCCGGGCCGGAGGTTAACTCCGATGTGGCCGTAATAGCCAGGCGCCTTTACTCGCAGGCGATTGGGGGCGTGAAGGAGCTCAAGTTCGAGTTCAACGGTCCAATCGTTTTCGGGAAAACATTGTCTGCATCAGCGGATTCCGTGTTCGTCAACCCCAACGCGCCAGACGAGGTGGACGAGCCGGTCTTGATTTCCATGCCAAAGGGAACGATCTTCAATCGCTTTCATCAGAGGCAGGGGGGCGCATTGGTCACGGCCAAGCCGTGGCGAGAACTGAGCAATCACCTTGTTTTTATCAATTCACGACTGTCCACCACTTGGGCGGTGGGAAATTGGGACCTAATTGGCGTCAATCGCCTGGAGGCGGACTTCGCGCATCGCAACGGAACCATGGCGGCGCTAGGCCGCTATTCCCTCTTTCGCGTTGTCCACCCGTCCGAGCCGTTTCGCTTAATCTTTGACCTTACCACCAGCGGCATCAATCCGGAGGCCGGATCCCAGCTGCCGAAGGTGACCATCATCGGGGCCGAGCGATGGACCTTCCCGCTCGTCGGCTCCGGGGCGGCGCGTGTGTTGAGTCCTCCGCTGAGAGCCCAGGTGATTGACGGCGTCCACTATGTGGCTATCGACATGGGCCCTGGCTGGAGCTTCCCAAACCGGCGAACGGGCTTGATGCTACTCTATGGCCGCCGATACATGGACGACCCCCGTAAAATCACCGCGTTTGGTCGAGGTCTCTCGGCGATTTCCGAAGAACAGTACGGTCGTCTGCAGATTCCGATCAGGATCAGCCGGTTTCCCGACGACTTGGCCGCCAACCCCGATATGGAATTCTCGGGGATCTGGGAAGATGGATGGATAGGCGGGTCTTCTGAGGTGACTTTACGCCAACCGGTCACCAGTGCGCCGCTTGTCATTCGCGGGGCCATCCCCAAGATCGACGATGGCAACTTCCATACCTCGGCTGCGGTTATGCTCAACGGCCAGATTGCCCTTCAACGCGATCTCGGAGTTGGGGAGTTCGAATTGAACGTCCCCGCCGCTGCGTGTGGCGCCCGGTGCCGCATAGACGTGAATTTCTCACGCACACAACGGTTACCGGGCGGAGACCGGAGACCGGTCGCGGCGCAGCTCAAATTCATAGGGTTTAGCCGCCTGCCCGCCCGGCGGCAAAGCATGAACCATATCAGGCAGTTTCCGGACGACCTTCACGATCACCGAAGACTGGAAATTTCCGGAATTGACGAGGATGGGTGGCTGCGCGGATCCTCCTCCGTACGGCTGCGCAAGTCCGTCGAAAATGATGCGTTCCCGATTCGCGGGTCAATCCCCAAGATAGATCGCGCGGATTTTAAGAAGCCGGTCACCACTAAGGTCAACGGTCGCGCGGTCGTCGAACGCAGCCTCGGACCCGGTGAGTTCGATCTTAGCGTGCCTGCCGCCCGATGTGGATCCACGTGTCTCGCTGAGGTGACTTTCTCCAACACACGAGTGTTGCCCGGCAGCGATCGGAGATCAGTAGGCGCACGAGCGGCCCTTCCCGGTTTCGGGGCGGAAGACGCGGGGAAGACTGCCGGTCCGAAGACCCATTCCGCTACTGGCAAACAAACATCGGAAGGAGAAGAATGAAGGCTGTCATCCTCGCCGGTGGACTCGGGACCCGTATCGCCGAAGAGACGACGGTGCGGCCGAAGCCAATGGTGGAGATTGGCGGGATGCCCGTAATCTGGCACATCATGAAGATCTACTCGAATTACGGAATAAACGACTTCATCGTGTGTCTGGGCTACAAGGGGTACGTCATCAAGGAATATTTCGCCAACTACTTCCTTCACACCGCGGACGTGACTTTCCACATGGAGACCAACGAAATGCAGGTTCACGAGCGGCATGCCGAGCCGTGGCGGGTAACGCTTGTCGATACCGGGCAGGAAACCATGACCGGCGGCCGGGTGCGGCGAGTGCGCGGCCATCTCGAAAACGAGGAGAACTTCTGCCTCACTTACGGGGACGGTCTGAGTGACGTCAATATCACTGAACTGATCGAGTTTCACAAAGGGCAGAGGACGTTGGCCACGCTTACCGCCGCGCAGCCGATCGGACGCTTCGGGGCTCTGGATGTGGATGGCAGCCGGGTGAAGAGCTTTCAAGAGAAACCGCCGGGCGACGGCATGTGGATCAACGGCGGTTTTTTCGTCATGTCGCCGAAGGTTCTCGATCTGATCGAGGGCGATCATTCCGTGCTGGAGCGCGAGATGTTGGAGACCCTGGCGCGGACCGGTCAGCTCTCAGCGCACTTGCATCGAGGATTCTGGCAACCGCTTGACACCCTTCGGGACAGGATGTACCTTGAGGAACTGTGGAAATCGGGAGAAGCCCCCTGGAAAAAATGGTAGACGCCAAATTCTGGATGGGGAAAAGGGTGTTCATTACCGGCCACACGGGCTTCAAGGGCGCATGGCTGTGCACTTGGCTGAAGGAGCTTGGCGCGGATGTGACTGGTTATTCGTTGCCGGCTGAAGATCTAAGCATTTTTCGGGATTGCCGTTTGGACCAATGCGTCCGATCCATTGAGGGCGATATTCGTAATTTCGAGCAGGTGCGGCGCGCGATGGAAGCGGCGGCTCCCGAGGTTGTCTTCCACTTGGCTGCCTGCTCCCTGGTGCGCCGCTCTTACACGAACCCGCTCGAAACATATTCGACCAACGTGATCGGTACGGCGCATGTGCTCGAGGCGGTCCGGCAAATCGGGACCGCCCGAGCCGTGATCAGCGTGGCGAGTGATAAGTGTTATCGGAATCGCGAGTGGGTTTGGGGCTACCGTGAATGCGATCCGCTAGGCGGCCGTGATCCTTATAGTTCCAGCAAAGCGGCGGCGGAACTTGTGACGGAAGCATACCGCGAGTCCTATTTTCCGGCCGATCGTTACGAGAGTCACGGTATCGCGATCGCCTCGGTGCGAGCAGGCAACGTAATTGGCGGAGGAGATTGGGCTGAGGATCGGCTCATACCCGATATAGTCCGCTCAATCACATCTCTCAATGCCGTACAGATTCGCAATCCCCACTCGATTCGGCCGTGGCAACACGTTCTTGAGCCGCTTTCGGGATATTTACGCCTGGCCGAACAGCTTTTCCGCAAAGGGTCCGCCTTCGCCTCAGCTTGGAATTTCGGCCCGAGGTTGGAAGATGCGCGCCCCGTGTCCTGGATTGTGGAGCGTATTCTTTCCCGTTGGGAGAATAACTCAGGCTGGGCGGTGGACGGCGGCAGTCATCCTCACGAGGCCCAATATTTGAAGCTCGATTGCGCGAAGGCGATCGGCGAACTAGGCTGGTGTCCACGTTGGAGCCTCGACATCGCTCTTGACTTGGTCGTGGAATGGTACAAGGCGCGAGAATCCGGGCTGGAAATGCGCGAAGTTACGGTTCGCCAGATCGAGAGGTACTCGGAGACTGGGAATGGCGTAACTCCTCAATCTCTCGTCCAGTTCACCTCATGAAACAACCGAGCTGCCGCTTCTGCGACACGCCGCTGGCTCGTTCATTTGCGGACCTGGGAATGTCGCCTCTATCGAACTCCTATCTCGGACCGGAACAACTTCGCCAGATGGAGCCCTACTATCCTCTCCACGCGCTGGTCTGCGAGTCGTGTCTGCTTGTCCAATTGGAAGCGTATGGGTCGCCTGAGCAGATTTTTAGCGACTATGCATATTTCTCATCCTATTCGGACACGTGGTTGAACCACTGCGAAGAGTACGCGGCGCTGGCGGCTCGAAGATTTTCGCTTTCACCGAAAGGCCAGGTTATCGAAATCGCCAGCAACGACGGATATCTCCTGCGCAGCTTCCGGCAGGCCGGCATTCCGGTTCTGGGGATCGAGCCGGCACGGAATGTGGCGGAAGTGGCGGAAAAAGCCGGGATACCCACGAGGGTCGATTTCTTTGGAACGGCTTTGGCGGAGCAGTTAGTATCAGAGGGTTTCTCAGCGGATCTGCTGGTTGGAAATAACGTTCTGGCCCACGTTCCCGGCCTTAACGACTTCGTTCGCGGCCTGAAGATTCTACTCAAGCCTCGCGGCGTGATCACAATGGAGTTTCCTCATCTGCTACGGTTGATTGAAGGAAAGCAGTTCGACACCATTTACCACGAGCATTTTTCGTACTTCTCGTTCCTGACGGTAGAGAAGATCTTCGCCGCCCACGGCTTGGCGTTGTTTGACGTTGAACGGTTGAGCACTCACGGCGGGTCGATCCGCATCTTTGCCCGCCATAAGGAGGATCGGTCGAAGCCGGTCATGAATGCGGTGGAGGAACTGCGAATCTGCGAGCGGCTCGCCGGTCTCGATAACATAGAGACTTACTCTACGTTTGGCGAGAGGGTCAAGCAGGCCAAGCGGGAGTTATTGCTGTTCCTGATTGAGTTGAAGCGGACTGGTTCCACGATTGCCGGATATGGAGCTCCGGCGAAGGGAAATACCCTTTTGAACTACTGCGGGATCGGGCGCGATTTCCTGGAGTACACCGTGGATCGTAATCCTCACAAGCAGGATCGCTACTTGCCCGGGACGCACATCCCCATCTTTGCCGCCAACAGGATTCAAGAGACCAAGCCGGACTATGTCCTCATTCTTCCATGGAACCTGGCTGAGGAGATTATTGGCCAGTTGTCGTTTATCAGGGAATGGGGCGGGCGCTTCATCCTTCCGATTCCAACGGCGGAGGTCCGTACTTGAAGTTCCTCGAGACTCCCCTTTCAGGCGCTTTTGTGGTTGAGACCGCGCCTAACGAAGATGAACGCGGCTCCTTCACCCGTACGTTTTGCCATAGGGAATTTGAAGAGCACGGCTTACGTTTCGACGTCCGCCAGACGAGCATCTCCTATAATCGGAAACAGAACACATTACGGGGATTGCACTATCAGAAGGCTCCTTACGTGGAATCCAAGCTCGTAACGTGCATTCGGGGAGCAATCTACGATGTCATTGTCGATCTGAGATGGACGTCCGGGACGTTCGGTCAATGGTACGCCGCCGCGCTATCCGCGGACAAGGGGTCGATGATGTTCGTGCCTGCCGGGTTTGCGCACGGCTTTCAAACTCTGACCGATGACGCGGAGGTTCTGTACCAGATTTCGGAATTCCATCATCCGGAAGCCGCGGCAGGGTTGCGCTGGGATGACCCGCGGCTGGCTATTCCCTGGCGTTCCAGCAATCACATTATGTCCGAGCGCGATCGTGTGTGGCCCTTCTTCGATGAAGTGTTTTCCTCCTCATGAAAGTTATGGAACCCGATGTCACGATTCTGATTCCGGTGCGCAACGGCGAAGATTTCATCGCTGAGGCGATCAACTCAGTTGTCCAGCAGACGTTCGGGCGGTGGGAGTTGGTCGTGCGCGATAATTGTTCGAAGGACGGCACGCGCGCCCTCGTAGAACCGTATTTGTCAGACCCCCGGTTCCGGTTGATTGCAGGCGATACCGACTATAGCATGTTTGGAAACTTCAATCAGTGCCTGGCGTTGGTGCGCACGAAGTACTACATGGTTTTGTGCCACGACGACTATCTGTACGCACCAAACGCGCTTCAGGCCGCTTATGACGTGATGGAGGCGGACCCTTCCTTGCCCACGGTGTATTGCGATCTTATGTACGTCGACCGGCGCCGCGATCCGATTTTAAGACGTACGTTCGGCAGATCGGGGCTGATCGACAGCGGAACGTTGGCGCGAAGCTCAATAATCCGGATGAGAAACATGTTCGGCATTCCACTGCTGGCCCGCACCTCCGCGCTGAACGGCCGCCGCTACGACGAAACTTTACCTTATGTTGCGGATATTGAACTTTCCCTTGCTACCGCCAGCGGCGCCAGCATATACCACATTCCGGAATCGCTCATTGCCAATCGTTACCACGATAAGAACAGGACGGGCCACCTAGTCCACGGTGTTTTTGAGCAAATGACTTCACTTGCGAGACGCCACGGCATCCCTCTTAGCCCGGCGGAGCGCGTGAGAATGCGGGTTGCCGCCTATTGGATGGCCTTAGCCAAGAGGGTCTTCTTGATTTACGCGCGAACGCTCAAGTTGGCGTTCAGGTTCAGATCCCGGCCGAGAGCTGAGAATGTCAAGACAGCATCGTAAGATTCTCCTCTTCGGCGGATCCGGAGACCTTGGAGAGGGCATACGCCTTTGTGCCCGCGCCACTACTCCTGCGACGGAGGTTCGCGTCTTTCCGTGGACACGGGTCATCCGCGAGAATCTGCAGTCAGACCCGGTGGGGCTTGCGGCTCATATCGAAGACGTGACTACTCCGTGGGCCGAGTTTGATATTGTTTTTGCTAACGGAATCACCGACCCCAAGGCCCCGTGGCCTGATTTGAAGCTGTCCAACATCTTATTCCCCGCCAGCGTGATCCAGGCGACGCAGGATCGTGCTGGAATTCGATACCTTACGCTTGGCACCGTTTTCGAGCGATTCCCCGATTTCGCCGCTGGTAATCCCTACGTTGCCTCCAAGCTAAGATTGTGCGAGGAGGTTGAGGCGCTCTCTTCCCTTGGTAACTCCGGACGAATAGCTCATGTTCGGCTCCATACGGTTTATGGCGGAAAACCGAAGGCCCATATGTTCCTCGGCCAGATCATTCAAGCACTGGAAGTCGGTAAGGAGTTCCGCATGAGCTCCGGGGAACAATTGCGGGAATACCATCATGTTCACGATGTCGCCGGCGCCCTGCTCGCGCTGCTCGCCCGCGATTGGCAGGCCGGCCCGGGACCAATGGAACTAAGCTCAGGCGCGCCGGTGCGGCTAGCCGATTTGGCCGCGGCTGTTTTCAGCGGATGCGGGCGCCTTGATCTCCTCAAAGTGGGAGCGATTCCCTCGGTTCCATCGGACAATCGGCGACACGTTTTCCCGCGTTCGGACCCTTCGCTCCTGCCCTACTACCGGGACCCCATTGTTGGCGTTGTGACTTATCTTGGCAGTCTGTCGGCTCATCCGCTGGTGAAGGAGGCAGGCTAAGCATGGAGCGCAGAATGATCTCCATCTGCATTCCGGTTTACAACGAGGCCGAGAGCCTGCCGGTTGCTATCTCCTCCGTCGAAGCGCTTTTTGCGGACAAGCTTGCGGGATACGAACTGGAGATTGTGATCACCGATAACGCATCGACGGACGGCACCTGGGCCATTGCGAGCGCTTTCGCCGCCACCCGCCCGTATGTTAAGGCGTTTCGCTTCTCGCGAAACTTCGGCTATCAAAACTCGGTCTTCGCGGGTTTGAGCATGGCCACGGGGGATGCCGTAGTGGAATTGGACGCGGACCTCGAAGACCCGCCGCGGGTGATTACTGAGTTCGTTGAACGCTGGGAGCAGGGTTTCGATGTCGTCTATGGCGTGCGGAGGAAGCGGCATGCCTCGTTCCTGATGCGCATTCTCTTTAGACTCTTCTACAAGTTTCTCCGCCTCGCGTCGTCTCTCGATATCCCGGAAAACTCAGGAGATTTCCGGCTCCTCGATCGCAGAGTCGTCAATATCCTGAAGAATTTACCGGAGCGAAACCTGTACCTTCGCGGGTTAGTCACTTATTTAGGATTTCGCCAGACCCCGGTCTATTATGACCGGGATCCCCGCGTGGCCGGCCGAAGCAAGTTCAGCTTGATTCACTACATGATTCTGGCGATCGACGGCGTCACGGCGGTCTCGAAGACGCCCCTGCGAGTGATTGCCGTGATCGGTTTCGTCATCTTTTGCCTTTCCATTCTTCTCGGCATCTATTACGTGCGCGGCGCGCTGTTTTACAAGGTCCCGATTCAGGGATTCACGACTCTCGTGGTACTGATGCTGATGCTCCACGGGCTCAACTTCATTTTCGTGGGGGTGATCGGTGAGTATCTCAGCCGGATCTTCGATGATTCGAAGGGGCGGCCTCGCGTGGTTATTGCGGAATCCATCAATGCGGACAACAGCCGACGTTCGCTTTAGCTTCCAGGCGAGGCTGGCGGCGAGCTTCGGTTGCCTGCCGGGTTCCCTGCCGTGTAGAAACTCGACTGAGGAATCATGCGTTGCTTTGTGACAGGTGGTGGCGGCTTCATTGGCTCGCGCGCCGTAAGGCAGATGGTAACCGAGGGATGGGAGATCGCCGTTCTCGTCCGGCCCGGCGAATCGTTGTGGCGCATCGAGGATATTCAGAGCCGTCTCGAATTCTTGGAAGCGGAGCTATCGTGGGGCGATGCCCTCGGCGAGTTCCTGCGGTCGTGGCATCCGGAGTCCTGTCTGCACTGCGCTTGGCATGCAGAACCCGGAAAGTATTTGGAATCGGAGAAAAATATCGATTGTCTGAAAGACAGTATCGGGCTGTTGGAGAATCTGATCGCGGCCGGGTGCAAGAACGTAGTAATGGTGGGAAGTTGTGCCGAGTACGACACCGCTGCCGCGTTTCTGAAAGAGGACGGCCCGCTCCGTCCCTCCACGCTTTACGGAGCGGCCAAGCTGGCGACGAGCCTGGTTGCGGAAAAACTCGCGGCGCAGGGGGGCGTGAGGTTCGCCTGGGCGCGCATGTTTTACCTGTTCGGACAGGACGAAGACCGGCGGCGCATGGTACCGGCGGCAATTTTGGCATTGCTCGACGGCCGGGAGTTCCCAGCCACCACTGGCGATCAGGTACGGGACTATTTGCACGTGGACGACGCGGCCTCGGGTCTGTTGACTTTGTTGCGCCAGGCCGCTTCCGGAGTTTACAATGTCTGCTCTACAGAGCCGGTGACGGTTCGTCGCATCCTGCAGACGATTGAGGAGGAAATCGGAAGGCCCGGCTTGATTCGATTCGGCTCGATGCCATACCGGCATTGGGAGCCGCCGTTCATTTGCGGCGATTCATCGCGGTTGCGGGAGTTGGGGTGGCGTCCGCGGTACGAGTTGCCTGAGGCCGTGCGGCTGACGATTGAGCATTGGCGGACGCGAAGTAACCCGGAGGAGACTAAGTTGAGTAAGTTGAGGAAGAATGATCATCACGCTTGACACAACCGCGCAGACCCTCGTGGTCGAGCGCGACGGCCAGAAGAGCCGATATCCCCTTTTTTCGAAGGAAGCCTTCGATCTGATCAGCCACGAGTGGCTTCGTGTGGGCTGGAGCCAGAAATATTCCTACACGTTCACCTGGCTGGGACGCCCCGTCATCCAACTCCCCGAGGATCTCGTTCGCATCCAGGAAGCGGTCTACCGCGTGAAGCCAGACGTAATCGTCGAGACCGGCGTGGCGCACGGAGGCACGCTCATTTTCTACGCCGGCCTCTGCAGGGCGATGGGACGCGGACGCGTTATAGGCATCGACGTAGAAGTCTCGCCACGCAACCGTCTCGCGATCGAGAACCACGAGCTCTCTTCCTACATTACCTTGGTGATCGGCGACGCGATCGCTCCGGAGACAATCGCCAAGGTCCACGGGCTTGTGCAAACCGAAGAGCGGGCGCTGGTGATCCTCGACTCTTGCCACACGAAGAGTCATGTTCTCGGTGAGCTGGATGCCTATCACGACCTGGTGAAGCCCGGTTCTTACATCGTGGCCACCGACGGCATCATGCAGTTCCTCGCCGACGTTCCTAGCGGCCATGCGGCGTGGGAATGGGACAATCCCTCCGCCGCGGCGGCGGACTTCGCGGCGGTGCATTCCGAGTTCGCGCTTGAACAGCCGGCAAGGCCCTTCAACGAGGGCGAAGTATCCAACAACGTCACGTACTGGCCGGGCGCATGGTTGCGGCGCTTGTGAACCGCGACAAACTGAATCTATGTTTCGAGTCCCCATGAATCGGTATCGCGAGATCTATCTAGTGACACAACTTCCCGTTTTTCAGAACCGGATGTTTCACACCGAGGAGGCCGCGAAGAACTGCGGCAAGGGCGATGTCGTGGTTGTCCAGGATCTTGAGACAGGCTTGATCTTTAATCTGGCCTTCAGGCCGGAGGTAATGAAGTACGACGACGACTATCAAAATGAGCAAGCGGTAAGTGCCGTTTTTCGGCATCACCTTCAGAGCGTATCCGCGGTAATCCTGAAGCATTTTTGGCAATCTTCGTTGATTGAGATCGGTTGCGGCAAAGGCTACTTTCTCGAACGCCTTCAAGCGATGGGATTTAAGATTACCGGCCTGGACCCTAGCTATCAGGGTCAAAACCCATCTGTCATCAAAGAGTATTTCAGCCCGGAGATTGGGCTCCGGGCCGACGGAATCATCTTGCGGCATGTGCTGGAGCATATACGAGACCCTGTCGAATTCCTGTCGCGAGTCCGTGACGTGAACGGCGGTGGCGGCAAGATCTACATCGAGGTCCCCTGCTTCGACTGGATTTGCGATCATCGGACCTGGTTCGACATCTTCTATGAACATGTGAACTACTTCAGGCTATCCGATTTTTACCGGATGTTCAGTACGGTGTATGCGGCTGGGCGCACTTTCAACGGACAGTATCTCTGGGTCGTCGCGGATCTGGCCACGGTCAGGGTTCCGGAATGCAGCGAAGCGGATCGCATCGACTTTCCAGAAGGGTTTCGTGATTCGGTCGACCGATACGCGGCCGAACTGGGAACACAGAACAGAAGCGAACAGGAAAAAGGGGGAAATATCGCCATCTGGGGAGGGGCGTCGAAAGGCGTGCTCTTCGCGTTGTATATGGAGCGCGCCGGCGCCAAAGTCGATATGGTCATCGACATCAACCCCGCGAAACAAGGTAAGTTTCTAGCGGCGACCGGAATTCGGGTGTGGTCGCCCGAAGAGGCCATGAGTAGGCTTACTTCTGGCGCAAACGTATTCGTGATGAACAGCAACTACCTGAATGAAATTCGCGAACTCACAGCGCATCAATTCAACTACCGGTTGGTGGAACATGAAAACGAATAGAGGACAAGTGAACGATAGGATGGGGATGCGGAACGATCTGATTTTCGCGTACGATTAACCGCTTTGGGTTTGCTCGCAATCTTCCACGTGGGACCGCTCGACGCAGCGTCGATTATCTATACTCTGACCGGAAGCTTAGAGTGGGCAAATGTAGGCGCCTCAGATTTGCCACGAAGCGTGGCTGAACCAAGTGGAATGCTGGTTCAGCATCCTCAGCAAGCAGGCCCTCACCGGAGTGAGTTTCACCTCTCCGAGGCAACTGCGAGAAGCGCTCGACAAGTTCGTGGCGGCATACAACAAGACCGCAACGCCGCTTGAATGGACAAAGGCCGTGGTTCATCCGACGGGCGTAAACCCAAATACTTTGAGTTATGCAAGTAGGTACTAGAGCACGTCCGCAAACCCTCGTTTCATGTGCCTGAAGAACAATCCTCCCAGGACGAAAGCGCCCACGGCGTACGCGGCGGCGATGGCAAAATCGTGCGCCGCCGGCAGGTGCGTCGTGAAAAGCATCGAACGGTAGGCGCGGACGATGTAGGCGAGCGGATTTCCGAGGATCAGAAACCTGAGCCCTTCCGGAATCTGGTCCTCCGTAATGAAGATCGGGGTGATCCAGAACCAGAGTGTGAGGAGAACCGTCAAGACCTGAGCGGTATCGCGCAGGTAAACGTGGAGGGCGGCCGCGATCCAGCCGATGCCGACGGCCATCAAGCCGAGCAAAGCCGTATATACCGGCAGAAGCAGAAGCAGGGGGCTCACTTGGTGCAGCCAGATTCCGGTTGCCGCGACGAGCAGGGAAAGCGCCATTGCGTGGCCCACCAGAGTCGAGAGGAAAATCGAAACGGGAACGACCTCGGCCGGGAACATTGTCTTCGTAATCAGGCCCTGATGCTCGATCAGACATGCGGCGCACCGCGACACCGTTTCACTAAACAGCAGCCATGGCAGCATTCCGGCGAGCAGGTACAGTGGGTAGTTCCGGGTCTCCGCATTGGGGCCAAGCTCCTGCTTGAGGCACACGCTGAAAACGAACGTGTAGACTCCCATCAACACCAGCGGATGGATCAGCCCCCAAAGCCAGCCCATGGCGGAGCCAACGAACCGCTGCTGGAAATCGCGCCTCACGAGTTGAAAGAGAAGGCCGCGGCGGTACACAAGGTTCTTGGCAAACATCACTCCGGGAATTGCGGGCATTAACCGAATCTACCAGAACGGCGGGCATGAGGCCTGAGTCCCTCATCCGAAGGGATGAAAGACTTGCTGTCGATGTTATGCCGCTATCGGCAATGCAACGAACGGATCCCGCATGCCGGTTCTGTAATGGCGGTCGATCCGTTTTGGATTCAGAAGCGATCGCGGACTGCGGCTCGCGCCTGCAACTGGCGGCGAGCAGTGACGGATTACCTACTCACGCGGGAACGATCAAGGCAGGCATGGCGGTAGGTCTTCCCGAACCGGCTCATCGAGGCGCGATTTCCCGATCTTGCGGACCACTGGATCCGGACCGGATCAAGACCCTATTCGGCGGTATTGCCGGCATGAACTTCCACGCGGCGGACGGGAGCGGCTCAGCTCTTCTTCGCTTCGGCGTTAGCGCGGTCGAGCAGCGCCTTCATGTACGCGTACCCGTAGGCGGTCTGAGTGTAGTTGCCGCCAACCATGGCAGGGCTGTGATCCAGAATCACGATACCGTTATAGTTGACATCGCGAAGCGCCTTCATGATCTTCCACATGTCGTAGTAGCCGTTATCCATGAATGTCTCAACGAAATGCGGCAGCGGAGCGCTGACATTGCGGAAATGGATCTTCCAGATCTTCTTTGCGCCGAAGTAGCGGATCATCTCCTCCGGATCCTTACCGGTCAGTTTCTTTCCGCCTTCGAGCCAAGTCCCGCAGCAAAGGCAGATGCCGACATTCGGGCTGTTGGCGATCTCCATCGCCCTCTTGTAGCCCTCGAAGTTCCCAAAAATGCAGCGAGGCACGCCCGCGAGCACCGGCACGGGCGGATCGTCCGGATGAATGCCGATGCGCACTCCCGCTTCCTCCGCCACCGGCGTCACCTGCTTGATGAAATACGTGTAGTTCTCCCAGATCTCTTCTTTGGTGTACTCGCGCCCGTGCGAAAGCGGTCCGGCAAAGACCTTGCCCGCCCAGTTACCACGGGCCTCGGGGCTATTCTGGTCGAACTCGCGCGCCGATGCTCCGCGTACCATGGTGCGGCCGCTGGTCCAGATGCCGTTGCCCATGTGCGCATAGGTGGTGTAGCCGATTCCGGCCTTTCCGAGATTGCGCAGATACTGTTTGTATTCCTCGATCTTCAGGTCCCGGCCGGGTAGGTTGAGCGTGACCTCAGGCATGTTGTGGACGCTCGTGTTGCCGATGTTCCACACGGTGATGCCTGCGTCCGAGTAGCGCTTCCCGATTTGAGCGAAGCCCTCGGCGGTGCGCAGCTCCGGCGTCGAGCCGACGCTCACGTGCTGAGCGCCGAGCTGCTTCAGGAAAAGCAGCTGCTCGTCGGATGGAGTTGCCGAAGACTGCACGCACAGTTTGATTCCAGGCGCCACCTTTGGCACGACGGCCCGCGCGGGACCGGCGAGCGCGGCGGCTCCGAGCGTTCCCAGCGCCATGCGGGCGAAATCTCTTCTGTCGACGTCATTTCTGCCGACGTATTTACCTACGTTGCGGTTCGTCATGGAATTATTCTCCTTACATGTCACGCGCGGCGCCCTGAACATTTCCCGGGTTGCCACCAGCCAAGACTTTACCAAACTGCGGCGCGCCGATGGTCGCACACCGCCGAGTTCCGAGATCGGCGCGCGTGGGACCGGCCAAGCCGGGCTTTCGATCGGCGCGCCCGTTCTTCTTTGATCCCGGCCAGAAGTGCTTGTGAAACCGGGAAGCCGGTTTGGCACATGCGAGCGACGGACGCTTAGGCCTGGGGACAGCCCCGTCGGTCTCCCCGTCGGTCTGGCACGCGTCCCCCAGGACCGTGGCGGCATTCATCTTATACTTGACCTATGCGTCTCTTGCTTCTTGCGGCCGCGATTGCGGCCATCGCCACTGCGGGTCCCCCGGTCATCGGCGAGGAACGCGCCCGCGAGCTCTACCGGGGCCGGCGCGCCGAACTGCGGAAGTCGCTCGCAAACGGCGTCACGGTTCTGTTCGGCGAGTCCGAACACGAAGCCGGCGACGCCCTCAACGGGTTTTTCCAGGAACCGAATTTTTACTATCTAACCGGCTGGAGCGAGCCCGGCGCGATCCTGATGCTGCTGCCGCCGGGAGACGCGAACAAGTCCGGCCTCCCCGAAGAGATCCTCTTCCTGCCGCTGCGCAATGCCGAACAGGAAAAATGGACGGGACGTAAAGCCGATCCCGAAGACGCCGCTGTACGCGCCAGAATCGGCTTCGCCGCCGTGATGCCGGCCGAGACCATGGAAACGCAGCTTCGCAAAGCGCTCGAGTCCTATCCGCGGGTTTTTGCGATCAAGGATCGGGCGGGGGCGTCCAAGCTCTCGGCTCTCGCTCCGTTGCGCGAAATCGGCGAAGCCCGCCTCGCCATCGCCCGGCTCCGGATGAAGAAGTCTCCCGAAGAATTGCAGCTCATTCAGTACTCGACCGATGTCACGCTCGACGCTCATCGCGCGGCCTGGAAGCGCGCGGCCGATGGGCTGTATGAGTACCAGGTCGCGGGCGCCATGAACGCAATCCAGATGGATCGCGGGTGCGCGCGGCCGGCGTATGCGCCCATCGTCGGGTCGGGACCGAACTCCGTCTATCTGCACTATTCCCGCAACTCGCGCCGCATGGACCGCGGTGAAGTCTTGCTCATGGACGTTGCCGCGGAGTGCGATATGTACGCGAGCGACATCACCCGCACCATTCCCGTGGGCGGCAAATTCAGTAAGCGCCAGCGCGAGATTTACGAGATCGTGCTGGGAGCGCAGAAAGCGGCGATCGCCGCGGTCAAACCCGGGGCTTCGCTCGGCAAGACGCATCCCGACAGCATCTACAAAGCCGCGTACAACTACATCGACACGCATGGCAAGGACCTCAAGGGCGAATCGCTCGGCAAGTATTTCCCGCACGGAATCGGCCACCATGTCGGACTTGAAGTGCACGATGCGAACGATCCGTCGATGCCGCTTGAGGAGGGTATGGTCATCACGATCGAACCGGGTATTTATATTCCGGAAGAGAATATCGGCGTGCGGATCGAAGACGTCTTGCTGGTCACCAAGGACGGCGCCAGAGTGCTCAGCGGCGCCCTGCCGCGCGAAGCCGGAGAGGTGGAACGCGCGCTCGGCAAGTAAATCGCGATGAAGCTGAACCGGCGGCACGTGGAGTCCACCGCGCTGGTGCTGGGATTTCTTGCGGCGGCGCTCGCGACCAGTTGGACTTCGCTCGGAATCCAGATCGACAAGGACGCTTACGATTGGATGCTCCGGCTGTATGAGCCTCCGCCGTGGCGGACGGAGACCATGCTGCTCGCGATCGATGAGCAGTCGCTGCAGACTTCGGGAGGCGTCCGCGGGCTGCGCACGGCCATCGCCGAAGGCCTTACCTATCTGGCCGCAACGTCGCCGAAAGTGGTCGCGCTCGATGCGACTGTCGCCGATGTGACCGACCCCGAACCCGATGCGGTCCTCGGCGCCGCTCTGCGGCGAACGCCTCGCCTGGTGCTTCCTTGCCAGCTGCTGCCCGACGGGTCCGGGTTCGAGGATCCGCTCCCCCGCTATCTGCAATGGGGCGCGGCGATCGGACACGTGCATGCCGACGCCGACGCCGTCAATCGCGCCATCCCGCTTGAAAAAGCGACGGGGACCAAACGTCGCTGGGCGCTTGCGCTCGAAGCTTTCCGCGTGAGCCGGAACGCCCACATTGTCGAAAGTGTGAACGACCTTGAAGTAGCGGGTATCGTGATTCCCGCCCGCCGCGCCGATTCGCGCCGCATGTGGATTCGCTACCTGCCTCCGAGCATGCCGGGCGTTCCGCGAATTTCACTGAAGCAGCTGCGCGACAACCCGGCCCTCGCCGAGCGATTCCGCGACAAGGCCGTTTTTCTGGGCGTGACGGCTCAGACCGCCACGCGGGACCGCCTGATGACGCCGTATTCCGGTCTGCCGATGTCTGGTGTGGAGATCCACGCGCAGGCGTTCGAAACGATCGCGCAAGGGCGCTTCTTTACCCCCGCGCCGGGGTGGATGGAGCTCGCGTTTTGCATGTTGTTGACGGTGGCTTCCTGGTCCGCGTTTACGTTTCTTTCAGGCGTGCGCTCGTACTTTGCGGCCGCGGGCGTGCTCGCCGCCGCTCACGTCGTGCCTTACCTCCTGTTTCGCCACGGCACGGTTTTTCCTTATGCGCCGTCTCTCGGCTCGTCCTGGCTTACGCTTGTCGCATCGGCGGCCTATCAGCATTTCGTGGTTCGCCGGCGCATGCTCCGCGCCGAGTTGGATCGCGGCCGGTATCGGCAGGCCATGCACTTCGTCACGCACGAGATGCGAACGCCGTTGACCGCGATTCAGGGCTCGAGCGAGTTGATGGGCCGCTACGCCCTTACCGAAGAGAAGCGCAAGCAGATGGCCCAAATGATCAACTCCGAGTCGAAGCGTTTGGGAAGGATGATAGAGATCTTTCTCAACGTGGAGCGGCTTTCCGCGGGCGAAATCGAAATGAAACAGGATTGTTTCAGCGCGCGGGAGTTGATTGCCGTCTGCGTCGAGCGCGCCATGCCTCTCGCCGATCGGAAGCGGATTTCGGTCCTCGTGGAAGAGATCCCGGACGAGACGCTAACGGGCGACCGCGAGTTGATGGAATACGCGCTCTACAACCTGCTGACGAACGCCGTGAAGTACTCGGGCGCGCGCACGCAGGTTACAGTGCGAGCGCGGCGCGACGGGGAGAGGCTCCGGCTCGCCGTCGAGGATCAAGGCATCGGCATGGAGGAGAAGGAGACGCGCAAGATTTTTCAGAAGTTCTATCGCACAAGCGGCGCGGAACAATCGGGCGAAGCCGGCACCGGCATTGGACTGTCGATCGTCGAAGAAATCGTGACCAGGCACCACGGCGCGATCGAGGTGTCGAGCAGGCCGGGCGCTGGCTCGTGCTTTACACTGGTATTACCGGCGCGCCCGGCGGCTCCCCAAGATGCCACGCATACTAATAGTTGAGGACGACTCGAGCGTCCGCACGACGATCGTCACGTTTCTCGAACTGGAAGGTTACGAGGTGGATTCCGTCCCTTCCACCCAACAGGCCATCGAACGGCTGAATGAGACGGCTTTCCCGATCGTCATCACCGACGTGTACATCGACCGGCGCACGGGGCTCGACGTGCTGAACGCGGCGAAAGAAAGCAATCCGGATTGTTGCGTGATCCTGATGTCGGCGCGCGGCACGATGGAGACCGTAATGGCAGCCACGCGCGGTGGAGCCTTCGACTACATCGCTAAACCTTTCGAGCTCGACCGCATCCTCGAAACCGTGAAACGCGCCGAAGCCTCGCGGGAAACGCAGGAGGACGAAACGGAACCGGGGGAGTTGCCGGAAAGCGAAATGATCGGCAGCTCGGCCGGCATGTTGGAGATTTACAAGACGGTGTCGCTTGTGGCCCCGAAGGACGCGACCGTGCTGATTGAAGGCGAAACCGGTACGGGCAAGGAGCTGGTGGCGCGGATGATCCATCGCTATAGCCAGCGCGCGGGCGGCCCTTTCGTGGCGGTCGATTGCGGGTCGATTGCGCCGAATCTGCTCGAAAGCGAGCTTTTCGGGAGCCTGCGCGGCGCTTTCACGGGAGCCGATCGGGACCGGACGGGCCTGCTTGAATCGGCGCATCGGGGCACGGTGTTTCTGGATGAGATCGGCGAGGTCGAGCTCGGTTTTCAGTTGAAGCTTCTGCGTTTCCTGCAGGAGCGCGAGGTCAGGCCGGTGGGCGCGGCTCGTCCGAAACAGGTGGACGTGCGCGTTGTAGCCGCGACCAACAAGAGCCTGCAGAAGATGGTGGAAGAGGGAAAATTCCGGGAAGATCTGTGGTACCGCCTCTTCGTGGTGCGCCTGAAGCTGCCCCCGCTTCGGGACCGGCGGGGAGACGTTCCGCTCCTTGCGAGCTTCTTCCTGAAAAAATACAACGAGCGCTACGAGAGCGATGCCAGGTTGACCGACTCGGGCGTGAGGGCGCTCGAAGAATACATGTGGCCGGGAAACGTTCGGCAGCTCCAGCACGTGGTGGAGCGGCTATCGATTCTCGCGCCGCAAGGCCGCATCGACGGAGAAGCGGTGCGCGATACGCTCGCCGCCGGCGAGTCGCGGGAAGCTCCGGTCGAGACGCTCGAAGAAGCGGAGATGGAGCAGATCCGGCGCGTATTGGCGGCCGTGGGTGGGAACAAGAGCCGCGCCGCGCAGGTTCTGGGTATTGAACGCAAGACGCTCTACCGTAAGCTCGAGCGGATGAACCGGGCGAAACCGTGAGTGCGCCGGCGCCGCGTTGCGCTTTCTTCGCCGGGATTGCGCTTGACCTGACGCTGCAAGCGACGCTCCTGGTCGGTAAAGCGCTAGGAGCCGGGCGCACCTGAAACGCCATCTCCAGGGAATTGTGGAATAGACCAATCCCGGCCTGTCTCTCCGCGGCCATTGCCTGCCGCCGAAGCCGTCAACCACCCCCCCTCACTGCCGCCCAATAAATAGGCCTATCTGAACTGTTGCACTAAAGCGCCGTAGCCGGAGGCAAACCGGGCGAAGCGTCCAAGGCCCGAGCGGAGTGGGTCCGGAGGTTTGCTTCGTTGGGGCCGAACGCCGGATCCGGCTCATCAACTCTCCGGCAGGAACGCGTCGCGAATGAGGCGCACGGAAGTCGGTTTCCCGAATACGACGCTGACGATGTCGAAGCGGGCCTGAGACAGTTCCCGGCCGCCGCGGCGCGCGTACTCGCGGGCCACGCGCACCAAGCGGGCCTGCTTCTCCCGGTCTACCGCCTGGTCCGGAGTTCCGAAGGCTTCGGTCGCGCGCGACTTCACTTCGACGAACACGAGCGTGCCCTTCTCCCAGGCGATCAGGTCGATCTCACCGGCGCCGGAACGCGGGCGGTAGTTCCGCGCCGCGATCGTGAAACCCTGTCTGCGCAAGTACCGGTGCGCCAGATCCTCGGCCCTCCGTCCGGAAGCCTGCTCTTCCGGCCAGGCTCGCCGCCGCGCGCGATCGCGCGCCGCATCGGCAAGCCTGTAAAACCAAGCGGTCATGCTCCGGGGGATACGTCGAAGTCTTGACAGGCTTCCGCCACGGTCGGGAAGACGCTGAGAAAGGTATCGACATGAGTGAGGTGGAAAAGCTTCTTCACGCGCTCGGTGGGGTTTGCAATTCGCAACGCTCCGCCCGCCTCTTTCACGGTCCCGAAACAGAACGTGACAATGCCGATGCCCGCGCTGTCTATGTAATCGACGCCGCTCAGGTCAAACACCAGCTTCTTCCGATTCTGGGCGATGAGCTCGCTAACCAGCGTCTCGACCCGCTGGCTCTCCCGGCCCAGCGCGATGCGGCCCTTGAACTCCAGAAGGGTAATGTCCGGCTCCACCTGCTTTTGGTTCACGTCCAATATCATGCCGCTCAGGCTCCCATTCGAGGCGGATCAGCGCTTCGACACTTCATCATACAGCCCGGGGAGACTCTTGACGAGAAGACCACTAAGCGACCAGCCGGGAAGATCGTCGAGTTTGAGCGTTCGGGCGACATCGTCCTTGCTTTTGCCCGCTTGCACCATCTCTTTTACGCGGGTGCGGACCGTTTGAAAATCGGCTCTCCACTTGATCAAGTCCGCTCTTTTCGAAATCGCGCCGTGACCCGGAATGACAGTGTCGAAGTCGAGAGTGAGGATACCATCGATGGTCTTGAGCCATGCCTCGGAGTTTCCGCCGTTCCCGTAGTCGATAAACGGGGTGCCGCGGACGAAAAGGTCGCCCGTATGGACGACCTTGTGCGCGGGAAAGTAGACCGCGGCGTCGCCGTTGGTGTGTCCCGCGCCGAAATGCCGGGCGCGGACTTCCTTGCCGCCGAAGTTGACGGCGAACTCGTCGGCGAAGGAAAGCCGCGGCTGGCCCGGCTGCGAACCCTTCACCATGTTGGCGCGGGCGTTCTTGTGCAATACGATCTCGGCGTCTTTCATGAGAAGCTGATTCCCGCCGCTGTGATCGCCGTGATGATGCGTATTCAAGACGTAGCGGATCGGCTTCGACGTGAGCGATTTCACTTTTTCGAGGATCGCCGGCACGTTGCGCTCGAATTTGTCGTCCACCAGGATCGCGCCATCGTCCGTGGTGAGCACCGCGACGTTGCCGCCGCTGCCGACGATAACGTGCAGGTCGTCCGCGATCCTCTCCACCGTGAGGTCTTGCACGGGCGGCTGTTGCGTCATGGCAAGCCATAATCCGCCAAGTCCCAATACCGCGCCGCAAAGGCGCACTGCCGTTCTTCGATTCTTCATCTTGGTTTCCGATATGAAATAAAGCTTAGCTTACCATTCGGCGCGCAGTCCGGTGCGGAAGGCGCGCGGTCCCGAAGGATCGAGACTGGAGACGCCGGCCACTCCCGAGATAACGCCCACCTGCGCGGCAGCCGAGATGTTCGTCGCGGGATTGTTGTAGTTCGGGTGGTTGAAGAAGTTCGTGGCGCTGATCTCCCAGCGGAGCCGCGCCCGCTCGCCGAGATCGAAAGTCTTGGCGATGCCGATATTGAAAATGCTCGAACCGGGCCCGATGATCACACCCTTCGCGGAACTCCCGTAAGCGCCCGGAAGCGGCGCGCCGAAAGCGGACAGGGCGAACCATTTGCCGACGGACCGCTCGCCCGAGGGCAAGTTCGCGTCCGCCAAATGGTTCGGCCGGATGGTCACTTGCGGCGCCGTACGGCTCGCCGTAAACGCGGCGCCCACGGGATCGGGCCCCGTCCACGCCGGCGTGAGGAACTGGCCGGAATATTGGCTGTAGATCGCATTAATATCCCAGCCGCCTGCGATGGCGCCAACGGCTCGGCTGGAGTTTGCGAGATAACGCTTTCCACGGCCGAAGGGAAGCTCGTAAATCAAATTCCCGGTGACGCGGTGCGTCGGAATGTCCAGCCAGACCGAGCGCTCGCGGAGCCGGTCGAAGGAGTTCTCCGGGCTCTCGCCCCGCTCCAGATCGCCGATGTCCCGCGCCCACACCCAGGAAGCCTGATAGGAAAAGCCCTTGAGCATACGGCGTTCCACTTCCAAGGTCATCGAATTGTACTGATGCCCCGCTCCGTTCGAGATGTAGTTGATGGCGGGATAGAGCGGAAACGGCCGTGGCTTGTCGATGAACGCTCGTCCGTCGGGCGCCGGCTGATTCGCGTTGTAGGCCCACTCGCCCTGCCGCGTATTGGTGCCGATGTAGGAAATGCGGAAGCCGGTGTTCCAGCGCTGATGCTCCACGGTGAAGTTGTACTGCATGCTGAAAGGATCGCGAAGATCGGCGCGCACCGCGCCCGGCAGACCGACCGTCGTGGGCCCTGCGACCGCTCCTGGAAACACAAACGGGAAGAGCAAGGTAGGCACGGGCGTGGGGTTTGTGAACGACGGTTCACTCACGGCGAATGGCGCGCCACCCGAGGAAACCGTGCGAGGGACCACGTCATAGAAGATGCCGAAGCCGGCGCGGAAGACGGTGTGATTTCCCCATGGCCGGGCGGCTATGCCGAGGCGCGGCGCGAGGTTGTTGCGGTCGGTTCGCAGGAGCGTGCGGTCGGGAAGGCCAGCCGCGCTCGCGCCCACGACGTCAACGTAGCCCTTCGGAAGCAGCGGGCTCACCTTGCCGAGAGCGCTGTTGGGCACGACGATCTTGCCGGTCGCCAGATCGAATACCGCTTGCTGGTCGCTATCCTCCAGCCATGAGTTGTGCAGCTCGTACCGCAGTCCGGTGTTCACCGTGAGCCACGAGGCGGCTTTGAAATCGTCGGTGAAGAAAAAGTCGTACGCCCAGCGCGTGCGTCCGATGAACAGCGGCGGCGCGGCGCGAGACGCCGTGGTGGGGATGCCGAGCAGAAAATCCGCGTAGGGGTGGTTGGTGAAGCGGTTGGAGAAGTTAACGTTCCCGAACAGCGCCGTCGCCGCCTGCATGTCCTCGTACCGGGTGCGGCTGAAAAGAGCGCCGGCCTTGAAATTGTGCTTCCCCCGGAACCAGCTCAGGTGTTCCTGAAACTGCTGGGCGAAATTCAGGAAGCCCGGATGGCGCCACTCCGTCTGTGTAATGCCCGTCAATCCGATGCCTGCGAAGCCGACATTGAGGACTCCGTTGATGTCGGGAAGGTCGTTTACGAGGCCCAGAATCCCCAGGTCGTTCACCACTTCCCTGCCTAACAGCGGTCCATGCCGCGGATTGTCGTTGAAGGCCATGCCCCAGCGGAATTCGTTGATGATATTGGCGCGGATGGTCTGGGTCCAGGACGCGTTGAAGGCCTTGGTGTCGCGCGTCTGCCAGCGCTGGCCGATGGATGGGAGATTGCCCTCGAAGTCGCGGCTGTAGGAGCGGTTCCATGTCCAGCGTCCGAACACAAAGGACTTGTCGGAGAAACGGTGATCGCCGCGAATGGTGTAATACGTGTTGGGATCGAAGGCCCGCGGCAACTGTTCGCGGTAATTCTGGCTCACCAGCGACGCCGTGCTTCCAAAATTCGGCATTGGATAGAACCGGTCCTGAATCTTCCGGGAGACGCCGGAGATTCTCGATGCCGGAACCAGGCCGCCGGCGAATGGGGCATTGGCGGCGAAGGGATCGCGAATCGCCGCCGCTCCCGTGAAGGCCGAGAAATCGCCGGCGCGCCAGGAGGGCAGCGGAACGGTTGGATTGATCAACTGCTGCACGGTGCTTCCGCGCGAAGTCTCGAACGAGTAGAAAAAGAAACTGCGGTTGCGGCCGTCATAGACGTGCGGGATGACGACGGGGCCGCCAATGGCAGCGCCGGGCTCATGGCGGACACCCGTCCCGCGGGTTGCGGCGAAAGGATTGCGGGCGCGGAACCACGGTGTCGAATAGTAATCGAACACCGAGCCGTGAAGCTGATTCGTGCCCCCCTTCGACACGATGGTGACTTGGCCCACGCTGCCGAATTCCGCCGTATTGTTCGCCATGTCGACGCGGACTTCTTCGAAGCTTTCAATGTTGCTGACGAGCGGGCTGATCTGCGTGCCGTCGTACTGGTTGCTGATGGTGATGCCGTCGATCGAGGCGTCGGACTGGTTCGCGCGGCTGCCGGCGAAACGTCGCGTGGAAGAGCCGCCGCCGGCCTGCACGACGCCCGGCGTGAGCCCGACGAAGTTCCAGAGCGACCGGGTGTTCATGGGCAGGATTTTCAGAGACAGCGCACCCTTTGAGTCGCTGATACGCGCGGTCTCGGTCTCGATGAGCGTCGCGCCGGCGGAGACCTCGACGGTGGTTTCGACCGCGCCGATCTGAAGCTTGGCGTCGATGCGCCGAAGTTCGAGGGACGCGATCTCAACGTTCTGCACAGCGAACTCCTTGAAACCCGCGGCCTGGATTCGAAGCGAATAAGAGCCTTCTCGCAATTGTGGAATCGTGTAATTTCCCGCTTCGTTCGACAGCGCGGTGAAGCGGTAATTGCTGGCCCGGTGAATGGCCACGACCGAGGCGTTTGGGACGGGCGCGCCAACGGGATCGGAGACGGAACCGGTTAATGTGGCGAACGTGGTCTGCCCGCAAAGCGAGGCAGCCGCAAGCAGGGCGGCAAGCAGGAGTCTGCGCATGAGATTAAGAAGATAATACGCCTCCGGAGTTCGGCGATCAAGCGAAATCCGTACGCGACAGCGATTCCGCAACCAAGTAAGGAAATTCCACGAAGTGCTGGGAGATCCTGGCATTTTCGTGTCGGGGATGATTGTCGATGGAGAATTTTGGCGGGAGAGAGGGAGGAATGGAGGAATTGGGCACGCGGCAGCATAGGGTTGATGTTCTGAGAGGCGTTTGAGTTTTA